>CAZTMN010000065.1:0-14926 GCA_964615275.1 uncultured Beijerinckia sp.
CTCCTTGCCTCAAATTTAGGAAAGAAGGCGTCTACAAATCTAGGGGCTATTCAGACACGCGCTATCAGTGCTACCTCGTCAACCGGCTTTGTCAGAAAATCATCGGCGCCGCTGTCGAGCCCGCGGGCCCCGTCCGCCGGCTGGTCGAGCGCCGTCACCATCACAACCGGAATATGCGCCGTCGCAACATCTGCTTTCAGCCGCCGGCAGACCTCAAACCCGTCCATGCCCGGCATCATGACATCAAGCAGCACGATGTCGCATTTGCCCTCACCGCAGATCGCGAGGGCTTCCGGCCCGTTCATGGCAGTAACAACATCGAAATATTCAGCGGTCAGGCGCGCTTCGAGCAATTTAATATTCGGCAGGATATCGTCGACCACCAAAACGCGTGCAGTCATAATCGCTTACTCTCAATTGTCGCCAATATAGTTTTTGACCGTCTCAAGAAACTTGCCAACCTGGATCGGCTTTGACAGATAGGCTTCGCATCCACCCTGGCGTATCCGCTCCTCGTCGCCTTTCATCGCGAACGCCGTGACGGCAATCACCGGTATTTGCGCCAGTTCCTCGTCATCCTTGATCCATTCCGTCACCTGCAGACCGGACACTTCCGGCAACTGGATATCCATCAAAATCAGATCCGGGCGATGTTGGCGCGCCAGTTCAACCGCCTCAACGCCGTTGCTCGTCTGGATCGTGGCGTAGCCGTGAGCCTCGAGCAAATCGTTGAAGAGCTTCATATTAAGCTCATTGTCTTCGACGATAAGAACAGTCTTGGGCATATGGTTTCCGAACGGTTTACAGCCTACCGTATAAAGCGATACTGAACCCGGTAAGCCATGTCTCGTGCCTAAACTAGCGGCCGAAAATTTACGAAACCACAACGGGTAATTTTAGGGGGATGGTATGCTTAAACAATCCTCAACGCATTTCCGGACGACCCTTGTTCCATCGCCCGAAAGGGCCAGCGAAATCGCTGTTGCAGCGCTTGGACATCTGGCTCAAGATACTGAGCTTATTGCTTCTTTCATGGTGCGGTCGGGTCTTGCGCCACAGGACTTGCGCGCGGCAAGCTCGACGCCGCAATTCCAGGCCGCCCTGCTCGACTTCCTCTGCTCCGAGGAAGGCGAACTTCTCGCCTTCTGCGCCAATACAGGCGAATCCCCGCAAACCGTCGACCTCGCCCGCAAGGTCCTGTCAGGCCCCGAGGGGGAATGGAGCGCCTGATGAGCGGGCCAGGCTCGATCCACTTTCTGTGCCGCGACTGCCTGCATGCCGCTAGCACCGCACCGGCAGCCCGGTCCTCTCAAAGCAAGCAGCAACGGCTGCGGTGCCCCGATTGCGGATCGCCGCGAACAATCAGCCACCCGGAACTGGGAACGCTGCAGATCGCCCATATCGATTGCGACGCCTTCTACGCCGCGATCGAAAAGCGCGACAATCCCGAACTCGCTGATCAGCCCGTCATTGTCGGCGGCGGCACGCGCGGTGTCGTCTCCACCTGCTGCTATATCGCCCGCACATACGGCGTGCATTCGGCGATGCCCATGTTCAAGGCGCGCAAACTCTGCCCCGATGCCGTGGTCATCAAACCGGACATGGCGAAATATGCCGCCGTTGGGCGCCAGATTCGCGCCATGATGCAGGAGCTGACGCCGCTGGTGCAGCCGCTGTCGATCGATGAGGCATTCCTCGATCTTGCCGGCACCGAACGCCTGCACGATGCGACCCCGGCGCAAACGCTCGCCCGGCTGGCGCAGCGCACCGAGAATGAACTCGGCATCAATGTTTCGGTCGGGCTGTCCTATTGCAAGTTTCTGGCAAAGGTCGCCTCCGATCTCGACAAGCCGCTCGGCTTCGCAGTGATCGGCGAGACCGAAGCAGTGGACTTTTTGAAGGGCCAGCCGGCGAGTATCATCTGGGGCGTCGGCAAGGTGGCGCAGCAGCGTCTTGCCAAGGCCGGTGTGCGCACGATTGGCGATATCCAGCGCCTCGACGAGACCGAAGCGATCCGCCGCTTCGGTTCCGAGGGCCAGCGTCTGTGGCGGCTTTCCCGTGGCATCGATTCCCGCCGTGTCAGCATTGAGCGCGGAGCAAAGAGCATTTCGGCTGAATCGACTTTCAACAAGGACATAAGCGATCGGCAGGAACTGGCGCGTATCCTGTTTCGCCTGTGCGAAAAAATATCGGAACGGATGAAAAAACAGGAATACGCCAGCGCCAATGTGACGCTGAAACTGAAAACGAAGGATTTCAAGATCCGCACCCGCGCGCGCATGCTGGCGGCGCCGACGCAACTGGCCGGCCGCATATTCGAGGCAGCCAACACATTGTTGCAAAACGAAGCGAATGGAACCGAATTCCGGCTGATCGGCGTCGGCGTGTCGCAACTTGTTTCGCCCGAGGAGGCCGACCGCGGCGACCTTGCCGATACGACCGCCGCACGGGAAAAGGCAGCCGAAACGGCAATCGATGCGCTGCGCGACAAATTCGGCAAAGAAGCCGTATTCAAGGGAATCGTTATGGGGAACAGGAAGTAGGTACAACCAATCGAGCCGACGCCAGCATATTCTTGAACAATCGCAATTGGATAATACGAATTGTTGCTGCCGGAATTGATCGATCCGGAAAAAGCGTTGCAAAAACGTTTGGCGGCGCCTGCAACACTGTGTTTGTCACTTTGGCATCGTGAACATCATGTCTACCCAGCCATTTGCCATCGCAAGGAGCTTACTTTTTGGCTCTCCAGCTCGGGCCCGCAAACCAAGGCTGTGTAATATTGCCGAGGCGTGCATCGCAAGAACCTCGGGCTCCAGGTCAATATCGAGCCCGTTGCTTTTCTGCGCATTCTCGAGCCACTGAACAAACTTTGCGTCGATTGACGCTAGCATCGCGGAGAGAAACGCGCGAACGTCCGGGTTCGCATAGGCTTCCGTGGCAGCCGTGCTGACGAACAAACAGCCTCTCTGGCCGTCATTTCCGGACAGATATTGATCTATGGCTTTCGAGTAGAACCGCTTTAGCGCGCGGACAATATCCGGGTCTTGTTCAAAGATCGCGCTGTATCGTTCGTCGAACAACGATGCTGTTCGCTCCAATATGGTTTGGTACATGGCCTGTTTATCGCCAAACGCCCCATAGAGACTTGGCCGGTTCATTCCTGCCGCTGCAACCAAATCATCAAGCGCCGTTGCGGCAAATCCCTTTTCCCAGAATACGTCGCGTATGGCGTCGAGTGCCGCCTCGCGATCGTAGCTGGGCGGACGACCTCGGCCACGGTTCGATTTTTTTGTACCATTTCGCATAAATTAATTGACCCCTTATTATTGTTCAATACAGTACATAAATCGGACGGCAAATGGAAGGCTCAGCATTTGGCAGACGCTGCCAGCCGGCAGTATTCCCATAGGCTCAACATCATTTTCGCACCGATTTTCTTGAGTGAATTCAATGACAATTCAGCTTCACGGGAGAACACCATGACAATCTCGATAAAAAGAATCAGCATATCGCTGATAGCCTTGTTCGGCCTTATCGCCGCCAGCGCGGCCCATGCAAAGGACCAGGCGAACCGTTCCTTCAAACACCTGAAATTTCAGGAACGGGGAAATTCCGGTGTGGCCATGGCTCCCCTGTGGGCTCAACCGAAAAAAGGCATCTTCACCATGTTCGTGAGGATCAAGGCCGGAAAAACTGCGCCGTTTCATACCCAAACCCACAGCTACCATGGCGTCGTACTCAAGGGTAATTGGGTCCACTACTATGGCAAGGACAAGAAAAACGCTCACGTTATGAAGCCCGGAGATCATGCTTTTCAGGCCGGCAAGGAGGTTCACACGGATGGGTGCGCAGGGCCTGAAGATTGCGTTTTTCTCGTCACGATCATGGGTCCGCCGGACAATATCCCGTACAACGGCAATTGATCCAACAATACGACCAGGGGCCGCCAGTTTTGGGCGGCCCTTTTGTTTTTAAATTCGCGGCACCGGCCAATATTCTTAACCGCACAATAGCGTTCTTAGACCTGTGCCTGAACCCTTCCACCAGCACGCCTACTTCGCGCAGGGTTTGGTTTTCAGCATCTCCAGCTTGCTCATCGTACCGATCAGCGTAAACGCGCCGTAATCGACCGACACGTTGCTGGAAACGCCGTTCTCCCATAGTTCGTATTTCAGCACGTAAAGCGGCGGCGCATCGATCTTCTTCAGATCAAAATTGCTGGCGACAACCCGCCAGCGTTTCATGCCCTTCATCTGCGGATAGCTGGATGTCAGGTCGTCGGCCGGTTTGGCGATCGGCGCACTGATGATCTGCAGCGAGTGATATATCTTTGCGCCGCCGTCCGAACCGTCATAGGTCTTCATTTCCAGCACTCGCTCACCCTTGCGCGCCGCCTCCAGAATGCGGATCGTCTGCTGCATCGGAAACGTCACCGCCAGTTTCAGATTGATCTTCTTTTCCGCCGGCTTGTTGACGCTGATAGAAATACCCGATGCTGATCGTTCCGCACTACCCTGCGAGGTGCTGGCAAGCCGTCCGTTCGCCAATACGTCGATGCGGTAGCGAAACGTCCTGCCTGCCGCATCCTCCTGGAACGCCGAGCGCATTTCCGACGTCTGCGACATGCCTTGCGAAGGCGTTACTTCCGTCACCTGACGAAACTTGATCGCATAACCGTTGCAGTGGTTGCCTCGCATCTCATAGACGATCCGCCCCTGCGCAGCCGCCGGCCCCTTGGGGCCGGTCGAAGCGCCCATGCGCAAATCGTACACCGCCCGGTGCGGAACCAGCGGCACACCCGCCGTCCAGCCCGTGTTTGCCGTCATCACCAGAACAAGTGCGGCCCCGGCGATTCGTGCGGCAAACCTCGTACCGTGGATCGAGGCGCCTGCGCTGCCAGCGATTATCATGCCAAAACTCCGGTTGGTGCTCGAACTGCCATTGCCAGCCGCCGATGGCAAAATTAGGGTTGATTGATCAGGCCCAGGTGTTGGCTGGAGATTCACTGCACGTTAGTCCCTGTGCGAGTGCCAGCACAAGGCCGCCACAGCCCGGAAGAAGCATGACCGACACATCCCAATATTCAGCCGAACAACGCCTTGCCGAATTGGGCATCACGCTGCCCCGCCCGGCGGCCCCGCTGGCCAATTATGTCCCCTTCACGATCAGCGGCAATTTGCTGATCATTTCCGGACAATTGCCGCTCGGCGCGGACGGTAAACTGGACCCCGGCCACGCAGGAAAGCTCGGCGCCGAAGTGAGCGACGAGAGCGGGCAGGCAGCCGCCCGCCTTTGCGCCATCAACATCATCGCCCAGGCGAGGGCCGCTGTGGCAGATTTGGGACGGATCAACCGCTGCCTGCGCCTGGGCGGCTTCGTCAATGTCACGCCGGATTTCGCGCCGATTCCCGCGATCATCAATGGCGCATCGGACCTGATGGTTGCTGTATTCGGCGACAAGGGCAAACACGCCCGCGCCGCCGTTGGCGTCGCCAATCTGCCGATGAACGCGGCGGTGGAAGTGGACGCTATGTTTGAAATCGCGCCGGGCTGACGCCCATGCCACAGGACTGGCGCAACTGGCTGACCGCCTGCCCGATCGCCCATCGCGGCCTCCACGATCAACGCCACGGCGTCGTGGAAAATTCGATCGCGGCCGCTGACCGGGCTATCGCAAGCGGTTTCGCCATCGAATGCGACGTACAGCTGAGCGCCGACGGCGAGGCTGTCGTGTTCCACGACTTCGAATTGGAGCGGCTGACCGGATCGGCCGGAAAACTGATCGACCTCCCAGCGAAGACAATCTGCGCCGCACAATTCCGGGATGGGAGGGGTCATCCGCCGCGTCTCGCGGAGTTTCTCGCGCACATCGCAGACAGGGCTGCTGTGATCATCGAGATCAAGAGTGATTTTTCCGGTGACACGAGACTTGGCGAACGTGTCGCCGGGATCGCGGCCCGCAACGATGCCAGGCTCGCGATCAAGAGTTTCGATCCCGCAGTAATGGCGTTCCTGCAGCGCAACAGGGGCCAGTTCGGCCTTGGCGATACCCCGCTCGGCATGGTCGCAGAGGCAGAATACGAACACCCGGAATGGGCGCAGCTCAGCGCCGAATTGCGTTCAAGCCTCCCCAATTTCCTGCACTGGGAAGCAACGCGACCGGATTTTCTGTCCTGGAACATTGACGACTTTCCACACCCCACCCCGCACCTGTTGCACACGGCGCTGGCGCTGCCGGTCATGACATGGACTGTGCGTACGCCGGACCAGCTTGAGCGCGCCAAACAATGGGCTGACCAGATAATTTTTGAGGAAACCCGCGGACTGCGGATAGATTAGTTCGCTTGCCGGGCGGGAAGAAGACCGAACAAGCAAGCCGTCGTTTCATGGAATTCATCGACGCGAAGACCGCTATCCTTGTTTCCATTTTGCTGAAAACGCCTTAAGCACTTTACAATGGTCTCCCGCATCCGGTTCTTGCGCTCCCCGAGCCCGCTTTTCATTTTCTGCCTGGCTGCCCTGTCGGCGGCCATGGCCAATCGCGCCATGGACCCGCTGGTTTCCGAACTTGCCCGCGATTTCAATGTCACCGTCACCATGGCCGCCGGCGTCATATCCATTTACGCCCTGCCCTATGCCTTCGCCCAGCCGGTTCTTGGCCCAATCGGCGATTATTACGGCAAGGGCCGGCTGCTGCGGATTTGCCAATGGATGCAGTGCCTTTGCCTGCTGGTTGTAATTGTAAGCCCGACGATCGGCATATTGATGGCGGCGCGTTTTTTCGGCGGCATCGCCAGCGGCGGCATTATGCCGACCGGCATGGCGCTGGTTGGCGACCGCTACGCCGCCCATGAACGCCAGCAAAAGATCGGCGTCTACGTCAGCGTCGCATTGATCGGCTATACCTTGTCGACCGCCGCGGCAGGGATCCTCGCCGAATACCTGAGCTGGCGGATGATTTTTGTCATTACGCTGGTACCGGCCGTCATCGCCGCCCTGCTCGTGTCACGCGTTGCCGAAAACGCCCCCAAACCGGACAAGCCAATTCAGGTCAGCGACGTCATTGCCGGCTACAAGACATTGTTTTCCAATCCCCGGGCGAAGTTCTGCTATATCGCCGTCTTCCTTGAAGGCCTTGCCGTGTGGGGAACCCTGCCGTTTATCTCGCCAATCCTTGAGCAGCGCGGACAGGGCGGCCCGGGCGAAGCCGGTCTCATAATCACCGGTTTCGGCATTGGCGGTCTCTTGTTCACTGCAACCGTGAAACATTGGCTGAAGATTATGTTGCCCTATCAGTTGATGTTCATCGGCGGCCTCGTCAACGCAATCGGGCCATTGTCATTGATCTGGGATCTCGACTGGCACTGGTTTGCACTCACGTTCGGTGTTTCCGGTATCGCCTTCATGATGGTCCACAATTCACTGCAGGCGGAGGTTGCCTCCCTGGGCGCCAGCGTGCGGGGCCTGGCGTTTTCGATGCACTCCTGCTGGCTGTTTGTTGGCCATTCTATTGGACCGCTGTTGTTCAGCATTGGACTGACGACGATTGGACAATCGTCGATGCTTGCCATCTACGGTATTGTGCTGGCGCTGATTGGCCCGGCGGTCTCCTTCTTCTTCAGCCGCACCGCCAGACCAGTTGAGCCTTGAGCCCGCGCATGCAGCATTCGCATGGCCGATGCCTCGCCGGGGACTATGCGAAAGCTGCAGGATGTGGGACACAGCGCGATCAGATGACCCATCCACCCCCAGCCGGCGCTTGTCTTGTTCATAGTTTCCCTCTTTCTGTGTGGCTTTTCGAGCGCCATCGCCAACCGGACCCTCGACCCGCTTACCGCGGAAATTTCCCGCGATCTTGGCGTTCCCGTCGCCAGTGTGGCTCTGCTGTCATCCATCCTGGCGCTGACTTACGCGGCAGGCCAGCCGATCATAGGGCCCTCGGGTGATCACCTGGGCAAATCGCGCGTACTGAAAGTTGCAATGTGGATTTGTTTCCTGTCCACGCTCGCAACGGCGCTCGCTCCGGGATTCCCCGCCCTGCTCGCCGCGCGCGGATTCACCGGCTTTGCGGCGGGGGGGCTCGTACCGATTGCGATGGCGATGATCGGCGATCATTATCCGCCACAACAAAGACAGGTTGCGATAGCCCGTTTCATCATGGCGCCAATCATCGGGCAAATGGCCGGAGCATTGTTTGCCGGATCGATTGAGGCCCTGGTCGGCTGGCGCGGCGTAATGCATATCTGCGCCGCCTTCATATTCATTGCGGCCCTTGTCGCCACGTTCACACTGCCGACGCTCAAACCCGCATCGTCGGGCCCCCATGCCGTGGCGGCCGCAAAACACAATTATGTGCGGATATTCTCTTTACCGCGCTCCTGGGTGTGCTTTTCCTCATCCTTCGCATTTGGCGCCCTGGCATTCGGAGTCCTGCCGTTTATCGCGCCGCTCCTGGAATTGCAGGAAAACGGCGGCGCCCGGGAGGCCGGGATGATTATCGCCGGATTCGGCGGTGGCGCATTTCTGCTTGCCCTTCTGCTGCCGTTGGTTTTGCGCCTCGCAAGCCGGCCGATCGTAATGATAGCCGGATCGCTGGTTTCAGCCCTGTCGCTCCTTGCCTATTCACAGGGACCGCATTGGGGTCTCCAGCTTGCATTGCTGACGGCCTTCGGCTTTGGTTTCTTCATGCAACACAATTCCATCCAGGCGGAAGTTTCCGAGTTGGCCCCGGAGGCCCGGGCAACCGCTTTCGCGATGCATTCATTCTTCTTTTTTCTCGGCCACAGCATTGGTCCGCTCGTCTATGGTTTGCAAATTGCAGCCGTCGGGCCGGGCAAGACATTGATAATAAACGCGCTGCTCATCGGCTTGGCAGGCAGCGCGATCGCTTTCTATTTCAAGAGCTATCCCATGAGACGGCGGCAGGAAATGCGATGAACCCCGTCTACGTGCTCCTGCTCTGTATTGGATTCTCCAGTTCGCTGGCGATGCGGTGCCTTGATCCGCTTACTATCGCCGTCGCAGTCGATCTGAGAGTCGCACCTGAAATGGTTGCGCTGCTCGGAACCGCGTTGTCGATAACCTACGCTCTCACCAATCCGCTGCTGGGACCCGTCGGCGATCACTTCGGCAAGGGGCGCCTCATCACCATCTGCCTGTGGCTGATCACGATATCCGTCTTCGCCAGCGCTTTGGCGCCAACCTTTGCCATTCTGGTGGTAATGCGCGCTGTCACCGGGATCGCTGCCGGCGGAATAGTGCCCATGGGACAGGCGATGATTGGCGACATGTTTCGCGCCAGTGAGCGCCAAATCGCAATTGCGCGGTCAACCATGGTGATCTTCCTGGGTCAATTGCTGGGAGCCAGCATAGCCGGTATCGCCGAAGCCTATGTCGGCTGGAGGGGCGTACTGATGGGTGGCAGCGCCATCACCGCTTGTGCCGCACTTGCCGCGACCTGGAAAATGCCTAAATCCCGGCCGCCGGTTAAAGCACCCTTTCGCCCCGGAACCATCCTGAGTTCCTATCTGGTCATTTTCCGCATGCCTCGCGCCTGGCTTTGTTATGTCTCCGGCTGCATCCAGTCCGGCATAATGTTCGGCCTTATGCCCTTTGTCGCGCTGATCCTGCGAGAATTCGGCTTGGGCGGTGCACGTGAAGCCGGTTTCATCATTGCCGGCTTCAGCGCCGGCTCAATGCTGTTCGCCCTGAGCATCCCAATCACGCTACGCCTCCTGTCGCGACCGAACCTGCTGATCGCCGGCGCGCTGATCTCCGCTGCAACGCTCTACGGATTTTCCGCCGGACACACCTGGTATTGGATGGCGGCGATATTTGTGCTGACCGGTTTCGGCTATTTCCTGCAGCACAATGCAATACAGGGCGAGGTCGCCGACCTGACGGATGAACTGCGCGCTTCCGCCTACGCCATGCACGCTTTCGCCTTTTTCCTCGGCAGCGCGGTAGCACCGGTAATATATAGCTTTACCTTCACCTGGTATGGCGTCAGGCCGAGCCTTATCGGTGCTGCAATTGTCTTCCTTCTGGTCGGCATTGTTTCAAGCGCGCTGTTTCGCCTGCTACACAGGAAAGGACTGTAGGACGTGCGCCACACCGCTCAGCCGCAAAAACGTCAAACATTAGAACCCGGCAGACGATGATATATCCGCTACTTCTGCTGTTTGGATTTTCCAGCGCGATCGCCCAACGCAGTCTCGATCCTTTGACCGTAACGATTGCCCGTGATTTCGCGATGGCCCCGGAAACGGTCGCGCTGTTGTCGACAGCGGTTGCCGTCCCTTTTGCCCTCGCCCAGCCGATTCTCGGGCCGCTTGGAGACCATTTCGGCAAGGAACGGGTTATCAAGGCAGCCCTCTGGTTACTGGCGGCGTCGGTGTTTATCGGCGCTTTTGTGCCGGTCTTCGCCGGGCTGGTATTGTCCCGAATTGTAACCGGGGCAGCATCCGGCGGCATCATTCCCATTAGCCAGGCAATACTTGGTGACCTCTATACCGGCCACAAGCGAATGGTTTGCATCGCCCGTGTTACAATGGCGGCATTCATCGGCCAGCTCGCCGGGGCCAGTTTCGCCGGCTTGACCGTGGAAACGCTTGGCTGGCGCGGCGTCATGATCGCCGGCGGGATCGTGGTCGTCCTGGCCGCACTGTTGGCGAATTTCAAGATTCCCAAGCCAGCTCCGCGTGCCCGGAAGCCCTTCAACCTCGGCACCGTGCTGAGCAACTACCGGGAACTGTTTCGCATGCCCCGGGCGTGGGCCTGCTATTTAACCGGTTTTACCCAAAGCGGCATTGTTTTCGGACTGCTGCCATTCATCGCCTACCTGTTGGAGCGGCAGAACAACGGCGGACCACGCGAAGCCGGATTGATCATCACCGGGTATTGCGTTGGTTCGCTGATTTTCGCTCTTGGCGCATCGCGCATCCTGCGGCTGATGAAACGGCCGCACATGCTGATCAGCGGTGCGATCATAACCGCAGGCGGCATGGTCTTCTTCGCAATGGGGTTTCATTGGCTAGTCCAGATCGGCATCTTCGCGGTCGTGGGCTTCGGATTCTTCCTTCAGCACAACGCAATCCAGGGCGAGGTTTCAGACCTGTCCGAGGACCTGCGGGCATCCGCCTACTCCTTCCATGCTTTCGCTTTTTGCGTCGGAGCCGCAACTGCGCCGGTGGTATACGGCCTTTCCATACCCGCGATCGGCGCAAGGGCGACGCTGCTTGCCGCGGCCACGGTCTTCTGTATCACCGGTATTGTCTCGGGAACCCTGTTTTCCTGGTTCCACCGCCGCGGAATATAGTCGTAATTCGCCTTGCCCGCCTACCAGGAAACGCTAATCTGCTGTTCGGAACTTGCCCGAACCGGCAACGCGAAGCCTGAAACCACATCCTCGCGTCTGGTCTGAACCGAACGCTCAAACGCCAACACTTTACGAGTATATGACCGATACTGAAAAACAATCGAGATTGAGCTTGCGCGTTATCCGTTCGCTCCGTGAAGTATCGGCGGCTGACTGGAACGCTTGCGCCAATCCACCCTACCTGCAGGGACAAAACGAAACAGCTGCCGGCATCCGGGGATCGGAGAACCGGGCACAACAAGAGCGCTACAACCCGTTCCTTTCGCACGCCTTCCTGTCAGCCCTCGAAGATTCAGGATCAGCCATTGCAAAGACTGGTTGGGGCGCAGCGCATTTGCTCGTGGAGGACGAAAACGGCCTGCTTCTCGGATGCGCTCCGGCCTACATCAAAACCCATTCCATGGGCGAGTATGTTTTTGACTACGCATGGGCGGATGCATATGAACGCGCCGGAGGCCGATATTACCCCAAACTGTTGTCGGCTGTACCGTTTACGCCCGCGCAAGGCCGCCGATTGCTTGCAGCGCCAGGCGCGAGGGCGGCAAGCACACGCAAAGCGCTCGCAGCGGGACTGAAAGCGCTGGCTGAAAAATCCGGATGCAGTTCCGTTCACGTGAATTTCGGCCTTGATGAAGACAACACCGCCTTGGCGGGTGCCGGTTTTCTCCACCGCACCAACAAGCAATTTCATTTCTACAACAAGAGTTACTCGACATTTGACGATTTCCTCAACGCGCTGTCCTCGCGCAAGCGCAAGACTATCCGGCGCGAACGTCGAGACGCACTGCGGAACGATGTCATTATTGAATGGATCAGCGGTGCCTCGATCACGGAGAAACACTGGGATGCATTCTTCAATTTCTACATGGACACCGGATCGAGGAAATGGGGCCGCCCCTACCTGACGCGCGATTACTATTCACTGGTGGGTGAACGCATGGCCGATCGAATTCTCCTGGTCATGGCCAAACGGCAAGGCCGTTACATCGCCGGAGCCATCAATTTTATCGGCGACGATGCCTTGTACGGCCGCAACTGGGGCTGCATGGAGGATCATCCCTTCCTTCATTTTGAGGTGTGTTACTATCAGGCGATCCAGTTCGCAATCGAACACCGCCTGGCCCGGGTCGAAGCCGGCGCCCAGGGCGAGCACAAGTTATTACGTGGTTACGAGCCGGTCACGACGCATTCAGCGCACTACTTTACCGATCCGGGATTGGGCCGCGCCGTCGAGGGTTTTTTGCAAGAAGAACGGCGTGCGATTGCCGAGGCAATCCAGACTTACGGCGAATATGTCCCGTTTCGAAAGGACCGCGATCGCGAAGCAGAACAGGAATATTGAATACCGGCGGCACACGCATTCGTGAACCAGCGCCCATGGCGGCTCCAGGGATCAACCTTTATCCTGCGCCGCGAAACCACACGCGGGAGCAGTCGATGTCGCGCAGCCCAGATCCAGCAAGCACCGCAATATCGGCCACCGGATTGCGACGGCCAAATGCACCAGGCCAATTGACTGGATTGAAGCAGCCTCATCTTGAGCAAACAGCGCAGGCATTCTGGAACCGGAATTTTCGCCGCAACCGTATCGCAGGTGCGTGCGCGGCATTCTTTCTTGCATTCGCGCCATCGCCCGCATCAGCCGGTGAAGCCGATGTCATCGCCGCCAAGGTTCGCAAGACCGGCGCCGCCACATATAATTTCGATGTAACGATTCGCAGCAACGACAGGGGCTGGAACTACTATTGCGATCGCTTCGAGGTTTTGACCCTCGATGGAAAACTGCTGGGCGCGCGCACGCTTTTTCATCCGCATGAAAATGAGCAACCCTTCACGCGCGATTTATACAACGTCCGTGTTCCGGCGGGGATCATGAAGGTGCGCATCCGCGCCCGCCACAAGCCCAAGGGATATGACGGGAAAACGCTAGACGTAACATTGCCCAAATAAGTTGACCAATCTTGTTGGCGGAACTTATTGCGCCCGCCGGAAGGTCGCCTGGTTGGAGGGCGATGTACCATCGGGTAAGTTGACCTGCTGATAGACGTCCATCGCCTGGCCATCATCGGAAACGCACCGCTCGGCAAACATCAATTCCTGACCGGTCCGATAGGCGGACACGCATAATTCATTGTCTTTTGTGAGGCTGGCGCTGATTTCATCCGCGAGCGGCCCGGCGTCAAACGGCTGACGTGTCCCGTCTACCTTCGTCCGGAACGACAGGTTATGGACCTCGCCACCGGAATCCGTACGGTTCATGTCGATAATCAGTTCATCGCCATCGAGCCACAGGTGATGGTATTCAAATTTTGGCGGATCGCCCTGTTCATAATCACAGGTAGCGACATCAAGCGCCCAGTTTCCGAGAAATTTCTCCAGTGCAATCTGGTTCAATATTTGCCCCGCTATTTGGCGCCGGAAATAAATTCTTCGATCAGCGCGCGCGCGGCGTCCATGCCGATGTTCCGCGCCATGCACTCCCCGGCCATTTCATAAGCTTCCGTCTCCGGCAGCCCGAGCTGCCGATAGAAGAGAGATTTGCCGATCATGATTGCCTCGGTTTCCTTGTCCGCAATCGAAGCTGCAACTTCGGCGACCGTCCTGGCGAGTTCGGCTGCAGGCACTGCGGCGTTTATCAGCCCCATCTCGGCAGCCTCCGGGGCGCTGCTTAGCTTTCCTGTCAGCAATAACTCTAACGCCTTCTTCGGCAATACCGCTCTAGACAATGCAACCGACGGCGTCGAACAAAACAATCCAAGGTTAATCCCGTTGACCCCGAATTTTGCCTTGTCGGCCGCATAAGCAAGATCGCAAGCGGCCACCAACTGGCAGCCTGCCGCCACCGCGGCGCCCTGTACCTTGGCGATCACCGGTATCCGTGCATTGCGGATAGCCAGCATCAGGCGTGAACAACGGGCAAACAATTCTTCAAAGTAAGCCTTCGAGTTTCGCCCCTGGTTCCTGGTCTGCATTTCTGCCAGATCGTGTCCTGCGCAGAAAATCTTGCCACTGGCGGCGATAACCACAACCCGCACCTGATCGTCGGATTGCGCCTGCCCTATCGCGTCTTCAAGCGCATCCATCAACGATTCCGACAAAGTGTTCGCCTTGCCGGGCCGGTTCAACGTCAGGGTGGCAATACCGTTCTGGGTCGCCTGCAAAAGAACCGGTTCGCTATTTGCGTCGTCTGGCATCGCTCAGGACTCCTGTTTTGCCTTTTCACGCAATACAAATTTCTGGATCTTGCCAGTAGATGTCCGCGGCAGATCGGAAAATACAATGTGCCGGGGCAGTTTGAAGCGAGCCAGATGTTGGCCGCAGAATTCGATCAATTCCGCGGCATCTGCGGCGCTGCCGGGCTTCAATTCAACGAACGCGCACGGCGTTTCACCCCATTTGTCGTCGGGTTTGGCCACCACAGCCACCCCGGCAACCGCGGGATGCTTGTAGAGCGCGTCTTCAACCTCGATCGACGAAATGTTTTCACCGCCGGAGATGATTATGTCCTTCGAGCGGTCTTTCAGCTGCACGTAGCCATCGGGATAG
>CAZTMN010000065.1:14936-23769 GCA_964615275.1 uncultured Beijerinckia sp.
ATAACCCCCAGATCACCG
This sequence comes from uncultured Beijerinckia sp., assembly GCA_964615275.1. Taxonomy (GTDB): domain Bacteria; phylum Pseudomonadota; class Alphaproteobacteria; order Rhizobiales; family Beijerinckiaceae; genus Terripilifer. The sequence goes on from CAZTMN010000065.1 coordinate 14,955, forward strand.
GAGTGAAACCAGCCGCCCGCCAGCGCCTCGTCCGTTGCCTGCTTGTTTTTCAAATAGCCCTTCATGACGACATTTCCGCGAAACATGACTTCGCCGAGTGTCTTGCCGTCGCGCGGCACCGGCTGCATCGTTTCGGGATCCATCACGTCAAGCCCTTCGAGCATCGTGTAGCGCACGCCCTGGCGCGCTTTGAGCGCAGCCCATTCAGAATCCGGCAATTCATCCCAGTCGTCTTTCCAGGCATTGACAACCGCCGGACCATACACTTCAGTCAGGCCATAAAGATGCGTAACCTCAAATCCTGCTTCCTTGGCCGATGCCAGAACCGCTTCGGGCGGCGGCGCACCGGCTGTCATGAAATGTATTGTTCTATCGAGCGGCTGCTTCTCCTCCGCAGGCGCGTTGCAAACAGTCGAGAGAACAATCGGAGCGCCGCACATATGCGTGACCCCATGCCTGGCAATAAGATCATAGATCGCGCCGGCCCGAACTGCACGAAGACAAACATGGGTCCCGGCAACGACGCTTATCGACCACGGAAAACACCAGCCGTTGCAGTGGAACATTGGCAGCGTCCACAAATAGACTGCACCACTGGGCATGTTGCAGGTCAATACGTTGTCGACCGCCAGCAGGTGTGCGCCGCGATGGTGGTAGACGACGCCCTTGGGCCGCGCGGTCGTGCCGGACGTGTAATTCAGTGATATGGCGTCCCATTCGTCCTGCGGCAGCCTGCGTTCGAAATTCTCGTCGCCGCCGCTGACAAGTTCCTCGTAATCCAGCGAACCCAGCCGTTCCCCATCCTGCGGGAATTCCAGGTCGTCATAGTCGACGACCAGGGGCCCGGCGCTGGTCATGGCCAGCGCCTCCTTTATCGCCGGAGCGAATTCTCGGTCGGTAATCAGCATTTTCGCTTCGCCGTGTTCGAGAATGTACGCGATCGTTGCCGGATCAAGGCGCGTATTCATGGCATTCAGAACACCGCCGCACATCGGTACACCGTAGTGACATTCGATCATCGCCGGCGTATTGGCGAGCATCACTGAAACCGTGTCGCCACGGCCAATTCCCTTTGCAGCCAGAGCCGAGGCCAGCTTGCGGGAGCGCCGGTCAAGGTCGGCATAGCTTAACTGCATTCCACCGTGGATCACTGCAATGCGCTCCGGATATACCTCGGCCGCGCGTTCCAGATAACTTAAGGGTGTTAATGGCTGGAAATTGGCGCTATTTTTGCCTAGATCACGGTCATATATCGTGCCACTCATGCTTATGTCCGGTCCCTGGTTTAGCGCGTAACTTGTTGGAGTTGCAGAAACGCGCAAGGCTTATCGAATTTGGTGTAGAGCATCCATTTTCGCGAAATTACGGAAACCGATTTTCGCGCAATGGCCGAAAACCGTCAAACGCTGTCAGAGGTTACAATAGTCGCGGCGCAAGCATAACCCAAGGTGGAGCCCAGGAACATGCCGTACAAAGACATCTATCAGCCTGACAATATATTTGCGAAAATACTACGCAGCGAAATTCCGTGCCATCGCGTCCTGGAAAACGAGTTTGCCTTCGCGTTTATGGACATTATGCCCCAGGCCGATGGACACACGCTGGTCATCCCGAAGCAGAACACCGTCAACCTGTTCGACATGCCCGCCAATCTTTGGGGTGAGTACATGAAAACGGTACAGCAGGTTGCCAGGGCTGTGAAAGAAGGTATGCGCGCCGATGGCCTGTTGGTGCAGCAGTTTAACGGCCCGGCAGCCGGCCAGACCGTATTTCATCTACACTTTCACCTTATTCCCCGCTGGGAAGGTGTGGCATTGCGGCGCCACAGCGGTGAAACCGAGAAGCCGGGCGTCCTGGAAGCCAATGCTGAACGTATCCGCGCTGCCCTGTAGGCAATTGATCTAGCCAAAATACCAGGCGGTCAGGACCGTGGCCACCGTCCCGGCCAATACCCCGCCGAAAACCGACCGGCGCAATAGCAGGTACGCGACCATCGCAAACCCCATTGCTCCCAGGCGCGCTACAAGCGGCGCATGGGCAAGTGCCCCCGATGGCGCAAATATGATGCTGGCCACCACCGCCGCCAGAAGAGCATTCGACACCGCCCGAACCCATTCCAGAATTTCCGAACGCGGATCAATTCCGCGCACGATGAAAATCGAGACCAACCGCCAGAATTCACTGGGAATGAACGCAAACAGCACCAGTGCCGCGTAGGGCCACAGGCCCCCGCTCCAGTAGTGAAAATTCCAGATATCGGCGCTCATCGTGCTGACTCCGCACCATCAGGCGGTCGAGTGCGCGACATGCGTTGGATCAAATAGGCGATAGTGCCGCCGATCAGCCCCGCAGCAAGCAGGTCAAACCCCGGCCCGATCAATTGCCGTACAATTGGTGTGAGGGCGGCCCCCAGACCGAGCGCCCACCAATCCAGCCTGTCCGCGGCATTGCGAACCAGCGCCAACATGAAATAGACCGGCGTGACGAACAACAATCCGGCCGCTAGTGGGGCAGGAAGGCTCTGCGCAAGCGTGTACCCGACTATGGTTCCGGCAATCGCGCAAACGTACAAGCCGTGCGTCAGTCCCATGAAGAATGGCACCCGCCCCTCGGCAGGCATTTCCGGCATGCGCCGGATCGATTCAACCCATGCCGTCACCGCGATGTGATGGGTAATGTAGATCGTCAGCCAGCGGCGGTTGGGATCGCGCAACCACGGCAGCAGCGAAACGCACATCGGGATGAGCCGCACCGACGACAGCGATACCGACAGTGCAATCGCCGGCAGCGCCAAACCGTTGATCACGGCAGCCAAAAAGATGACGTGAGCCGGCCCTGCCCAGATCAAAACCGTGCCCGCAAGTGCAAAACCGAGTGAAACATCCGCCTGCTGGGCCAATCCGCCAATGCCCAGGAAGGTCAGCGTCATGTAAAAAACAGGCCCCTGCCCCACGACGCGCAGACCATCGATCGCATATTTGCTTGCGGGAATTTTTTCTTCCACGACCAACCAGCCCGACTGCGCCTCAGAACACTTGCAGCGACCGGCATAAACCCAACCAATGGCGCGGTCAAAAATGGCCGGAACAGTATCCTGCCCCGGCCATCACATCGTATCGTCCAATCAAGCAGGCTTAGCGCGTCGGCGTAAACCCGGGTGGGATTTCACCCTTTCAGCGGAACTTTCGGCACGGCGCCGCTGCCCTTTTCCGGTGGCTCATCCGGACCTGGCTTCGGAGGTTCCGGGTCGCTCCTCGATGCCTTGGGAGCAGCTTTTGCCTTGGCGCGTTTGGCCTTGCGGACTTCCGGCTCGTCTTTGAGCTTCTTCTTCCCGGCCTCCAGCACTTCGCGGTCTGGACGTGGCAGGGCAGGTCCGTCCGGATAAACGAATGCCAGTTTGTCCTTGCCATCCTCAGCCTTGGTCACGACAACGCGTACAGTTCCACCGCCTTTCAGACGGCCGAACAAAACCTCGTCCGCAAGCGGCGTCTTGATGTGTTCCTGGATGACCCTGGCCATCGGACGCGCGCCCATCGCCTCATCGTAACCATTCTTCGTCAGCCAATTGCGCGCCTCATCCGACAACTCAATCGTTACGTTGCGGTCGCCGAGCTGCGTCTCAAGTTGCATGATGAACTTGTCAACGACCTTGGCAATTACCTCCACTGGTAAGCGGCCAAATGCGACAATCGAATCCAGCCGGTTACGGAACTCCGGCGTAAACATCTTGTTGATCGCCTCAATGTCGTCACCGGTACGCCGCCCGCCCGAGAATCCGAAAGATTCGCGGGCCATGTCGGCAGCGCCGGCATTCGTGGTCATGATCAATATGACGCTGCGAAAATCGATCTGCTTGCCGTTGTGATCGGTCAGCTTGCCGTGGTCCATAACTTGCAGAAGGATATTAAACAGGTCCGGGTGCGCTTTCTCGATCTCGTCCAGCAACAGGACAGCATGCGGGTGCTGGTCGATGGCATCGGTGAGCATACCGCCCTGATCGAAGCCGACATAGCCCGGAGGCGCGCCAATCAGCCGGCTGACCGTGTGGCGTTCCATGTATTCCGACATGTCGAAGCTAATAAGTTCAACGCCCAGCGCTGTCGCCAACTGGCGCGCAACCTCGGTTTTGCCGACGCCGGTCGGCCCAGAAAACAGGTAACTGCCAATCGGCTTCTCGCCGTCGCGCAAACCGGCGCGCGCCAGCTTGATCGAGGACGACAGCGCCTCGATCGCCTTGTCCTGTCCGTAAACGACGCGCTTGAGACTTTCCTCCAGGTGCTGCAGAACTACTGCATCATCCCTGGATACCGACTTGGGTGGAATGCGCGCCATCGTGGCAATCGTCGCCTCGATCTCCTTGGTGCCGATTGTCTTGCGACGCCGTGCCTCGGGAACCAGCATCTGGCTGGCGCCAGTCTCGTCGATTACGTCAATCGCCTTGTCCGGCAGTTTCCGGTCGTTGATGTAGCGGGCGGAAAGTTCGACCGCCGCCTTTATGGCATCGTTGGTGTACCGGACCTTGTGAAACTCCTCGAAGTACGGCTTCAGGCCCTTCATGATGGCAATGGAATCAGGGACCGACGGCTCGTTCACATCGATCTTCTGGAAGCGGCGCACCAGCGCCCGGTCCTTTTCAAAATATTGGCGATATTCCTTGTACGTGGTGGAACCCATGCAGCGCAATGTCCCCTGCGCCAGCGCCGGCTTCAACAGGTTGGAGGCATCCATCGCTCCGCCGGATGTTGCGCCTGCACCAATTACCGTATGTATCTCGTCGATGAACAGGATTGCGCCCTTGTGCTGTTCGATCTCCTTGATCACCTGTTTCAGACGCTCTTCGAAATCGCCGCGATATCGCGTACCGGCCAGCAAGGTTCCCATGTCGAGGGAAAACACCGTCGATCCGTGCAATACTTCCGGGACTTCCTCATTGACGATTTTGCGCGCCAGACCTTCAGCGATGGCTGTTTTGCCAACACCTGGGTCGCCAACCAGGAGCGGATTGTTTTTTTGCCGCCGGCAAAGGACCTGGATCGTGCGCAGGACTTCTTTCTCGCGCCCGATCAACGGGTCGATCCGGCCTTCGTCAGCCTTTTTGTTGAGATTTACGCAATAGGCCTCGAGCGCCCCTTCCTTTTTCTTGCCTTCGCCGCCTTCGCGGCCGCCTGGTTGTTCACGCGCCTCTTCTTCTTCTGCCCCACGCGGTGACTTCGAGGGATTGGACATCCCCGGCCGCTTGGCGATGCCATGACTGATGTAATTGACGGCATCGTAGCGTGTCATGTCCTGCTCTTGCAGGAAATACGCCGCATGGCTTTCGCGCTCTGCAAAGATTGCCACGAGTACGTTTGCGCCGGTCACTTCCTCGCGGCCCGACGATTGCACGTGGATTACCGCACGTTGAATAACGCGCTGAAATCCAGCCGTTGGCTTGGCCTCGTCGTTCTTGCTGTTGGTGACGAGATTGGCTAGCTCGTTGTCGATATAATCCAGCAGGTTCTTCTTCAGGACCTCCAGATCAACCGAGCAGGCGCGTATCACGGCGGCCGCGTCTGAATCAGAGATCAGGCTGAGCAACAAATGCTCGAGCGTTGCATATTCGTGATTGCGCTCATTGGCGCTCGCCAATGCACGATGGAGAGTTTGTTCAAGATTGCGCGAGAAAGACGGCATATCAGTTCCACTCTATTTCTTTTCCATGATGCATTGCAAAGGATGTTGATGTTTGTGCGCAAAGTCCATGACCTGCGTCACTTTGGTTTCCGCAACCTCGTACGTATATACGCCGCATTCGCCGACGCCGTTGCGGTGAACATGCAACATGATTTGTGTCGCCTGTTCCGCGGTTTTGTTGAAGTACCGTTGCAAGACCAGCACGACGAACTCCATCGGCGTGTAGTCATCGTTCAGCAATAACACGCGGTACATGCTCGGTTTTTTTGTGCGAGTCTTGGTGCGCGTAATAACGGCCGTTCCCGATCCATTGTCGCCATTGCCGGGCCCGTTGTCGCCTTCGCCGCTATCGGACATGCGCGCAGCTTGCGTGCGGAACCAGCCAAGGCGGTTCACACCCAAAGCGATGCCATGGCGCAGAATTGCCGGGGCGGCGAGAATAAAGGCCGCCAACCGCAACAACCGCGACTCCCTTGCTGGCCTGCTGGATCTCCGGATTAAATTGCCGGACACGTGCGCCTTTCTCCTGAAATGAATCTTGTCCGCAACTCTGATGCAAACACTGAACGGGCCTTCCTGCAAGCACGAATTTTGATGTTTTTCCAAAGGGAATACTTGACATAGCGAATCCGGCCTTTCGCATTATGCAATCCTGATAATGGCGAAAAACTGGATGGCGGCTTTTGGGAAGGCTTCGATGAGCAGGCATCGGGACAAATATAGGCATCGCACACGGAAATTCGATAGGCTATCGGGAAAATGTTGGACGTGCGGCAGACCGGGCCCCGCAATAGCAAGACATCGTCCGTTCGAGGATTTGTCTATTCGAGCATTTGCGTTTGATCATGCGGGTCCTGGTGGCGACCCCGCCCGCACACGCATGAACAGACCCGCGATCAACACACGTTCGGCAAAGCACACGGACGCGGACATGGACGCAAACCGGTCCATGTCAAAACGCCATCAAAACTTGTGCTCTGCCCTGAAATTACTCAAACCGAACTAAAGCGTTACTGGTTTAAAGCCGTATTGAGCATGCAGGATTTGGACAGCCGGAAAAGCAGGCAAGAGAAAAAGGAAAAAGCCCGGCAGATTGCCGGACTTTCCTGAATTTGACCCGATGCGAAAACCGCAACATTTGACGCAATGCAACACATCTCACACCAGCGCTAACCGATTCCTGCAGTCTGCGACTGGCAAACGCGGTTCTTACTTGCTGCCCTGGGCTTTTACCACTGCAGCCTCAACCGGTTTGATGGCGTCCTTGCCCAGAGTGGTGAAAAGGTCACCCATCTTCTTCGACTGGGCCATGAACGCTTCATAGGATTCCTTGGCGTAGTCGGTCTGAACCTGAACGGCGGCTTCAAAAGACTTCGCGCCGGCGAGCTTTTCAACCGCAGCGGAGGCGGTTTCAAACGACTTTTTCGAATAATCGGTCGCAGCATTTGCAATCTGCTGGACACCCTTTGTGTATGCAGAAGCCATCGCGGCATAGGCGTCGAACTGGTCTTTGCCGACCTTTTGCATCTCTTCCACGTTCTTGAACATCATTTGCCCTCGTCAATGTCGTTGAAGCGACAGTGCTTCACGACCGTTTATTGGAACACACGCCATATATGCGCTGCACAAATTCTTGTCAAGGAATTTTATTGCATTGCACAATTCCTGACGAACACAAGGCCCGGCTCCTCGTCCGTTGGTCCGCCGCCCTTTCGGGCAATTTGTTGGGCAATCAACCGCGGGCACGGCTATTGCATTGAAAACAGACTGCTTCTTGGCTCGCGAAGCAACGCTTTAACCGCCGGGTAACCCCGTTCTCCTATCATTTCCAGATGTTGCGTACCGGTCACGCTCGCCATCGCGCCATGGCCAGACCGGGAAACCGCAGTTCGGGGAATAAAGTATGGTGTTCAGCTTAGGAGTAACGCGTTTTCCGTCCTGGAGCGCGTTGGGGGCCGGTCTTTGTGCAGCCGTGATTCTCGCCGCAACCGTAAGCGATGCCGAAGCACGCCGAAAGAAAAAGCGTTACTATTACTCTCCGCCCTATGCCTCGATCGTGGTCGACGCCCGCTCTGGACGCGTGCTGCAGGCGACGAATCCCAACTCCAGGCGCTATCCGGCCTCGATCACCAAGGTAATGACACTCTACCTTGTGTTTGAGCAACTTGAGCGGGGAAGGCTCAAGCTCAACAGTCCTATAACATTTTCCCGCAATGCCTCGAGGCAGCCGCCGTCAAAGCTGGGGATACGTCCCGGACAGTCCATCTCGGTACGAACCGCGATCCTCGCCCTGGTCACTAAGTCGGCAAACGATGTCGCGGTCGCCGTAGCGGAACATATCGGCGGCACGGAATCCGGCTTTGCGCAGTTGATGAACGCACGCGCCCGGTCTCTTGGAATGAGGCGCACAAATTTCGCCAACGCTTCCGGTCTTCCCAATCCGCGCCAGGTTACCACTGCCCGCGACCTGATCCGGCTTGGCCGCGCCATTCAAAGCCATTTTCCCCGCTATTATGGTTTCTTCAAAACCCGCAGCTTCCGCTTTGGCAACCGCCGCTATCGTAACCACAACAAGCTGCTGGGCCGCGTCCAAGGCGTCGATGGCATCAAGACCGGGTACACCAGGGCGTCCGGGTTCAACTTGCTGACATCGGCGCGCCGTGGCCGCAAACATGTCATTGCGGTGGTGCTGGGCGGACGTAGCAGCCGGGTACGCAACGCAATAATGCGGCGGCTGATTGCCCGCACGATCAACCGCGGCGCCACCCGCACAACAATTGCAGCAATCCCCAGGCCTTCGGCCTCGCGCAAAAGGCTGGCTGCAACCGCAACCCGCGCACCGGTCGCACGGCCCCGTCCGGCCGCTGGTTCCTCGCGCAAACCAAAGCCGCCTCTCGAAGCGCTGCTTGACCGCAAGCAGCCGCCGCGCCCCACGGTCCAGGCGGAGGCAAGGAAAAATTCTCCGAAACCGGTTGTTATTGCGAGCAATCCCGGGCGGCCCATACGTCTTTCAGCGTTCGGCGCCGGCAGAAATGCCGCTAACACCGGCAGCGGCAAGCGCAACGACCTGATCCCCACCGCCTCTATTCCGAACACGCGGACGGCAACCGATGGTTCGACACGCTATGCCTACGCGGCAACC
>CAZTMN010000066.1:0-23709 GCA_964615275.1 uncultured Beijerinckia sp.
AGGCTACCGGACGCAAGACCGCTGAAGAACGCGCCGATATTGCAGCCATAAGCAAGCCTTGCGCCATAACCGAGCATCAGGCCGCCAATGACCGACGCCAGTATTTGCCGCGGCGGTATTCGCCAAGATGGTGCAAAGCGCCCGGCCAAAACCGCTGCAGCCATTGCTCCCAGGATGATGCCAAAATTCATCGCCGATGTGACGTCGGCCAACACACTGCCGGCAAGCGCCTTTTGTTGCCAGGGCTGGGACCACGATGACCATTGGCTCATATCCGCGCCAAAAAATGCCATGACCTTTGCGCCCCACAAGGGAAAGGCCCCGGTAATGCCCCAGGGTCTGCCAGCCTGGTAGAGCGTAGCGAAATTGAGCAATGCAAGCCCGACCGCGCCGGCGATAACCGGCCAGGGACCGGTCCAGATCCGGGAATATCCTTGCTGGTCGCTGGTGCGCGTGATTGGAGCCAAAGTTCCGTGCCGCGCCCGTTCGATGCGCGACACCACAATCCAGATGGCCGCAAAAACTATTCCGTTGACCGCCAGAGCGCCGGTCCAGCCCAGTTTCTCGACGATGGAAATAGCCGGCGGTGCAGGCAGGCTCTGCCACCACGGCAGATGTTCGAGCCCGAAAACCGAGCCGGCGATGAAGAAGCACAGGGTCAGAGCCATGCGCATGTTGCCGCCGCCGGCAGTGAACAAGGTTCCCGACGCACATGCGCCGCCCAGCTGCATGCCAATGCCGAACACGAACGCGCCGACGGCCACCGATGTACCCGCAGGGGCCACGAAACCGCCCACCGGCTTGCCGAACAACGTGCCGGCGGCAAGGGCGGGGTAAAACAGCAGGCAGGCCAGCCCGAGCATGATCATTTGCGCCCGGATTCCGGCGCTGCGGCCGTCAGCCATCAAAACCCTGTACGAAGCTGTAAAGCCAAAGCTGGCATGGTAGAGTACGAGACCGAGCGCAGCGCCGGTGAGATATAGCATCGCCTGTCCGGTCGAAACGCTGAACGCAACCAGGACAAATCCGGCCGCGACAAGCGCCGGCGCGGCGAGGCCGGCGAAACTTCGCAGCCGGGATCGCGCCTGGGTGGCTTCGCTCGTTGGCTGGCTCATTGTGACCAGTTTCCTCTGCTTGCGTCGGCAACTGCAATCAGCACGATACCAACCACCGCCGATACACGCCGATTAACATAGGCGCATCCGGTTCGTGAACGCCGGAGCGGTGTCAGACGGTCTGTTGATAACGGCCAGATACTTGCCGCAGAGCAGCACGGAGGTCTCCCGGCGCGGCTTAAAGGCCCCTATCGGGTTGAAATCAAAAGCCCGTTTTGGTCTAAATCGCCGCGCCCGGGCTCAGGAAGACAGCATGCCTCCGCTTTCTTCCTGCACCCTCTGACCAATGGACCCGGGTGCTGCCGGATTTTATCTGGCAACTAGGGCCCCGGTGCTTCGCGCCGGGGTTTCCTTTTTTTCAAATGCCGAGAATGCGTGCGCGACGGTCCGCACCAATTCTGGAAGGATGCGAATATTTTTTCACCCGGGTTATTCAAAGCCGGCCGTAGATTCATGAATCGATTCAATAATTTCGTGGGTCTTGAAGTCCAAAATTCTGCCGCCTGTCGGTGATCAGGTTCAATGGTGGGCGCGACAGGGATCGAACCTGTGACCCCACCCGTGTGAAGGGTGTGCTCTACCGCTGAGCTACGCGCCCGCCAGGACCAAAATCGCTGCCGTGCAATGCCCAATTCGAAGCCCTGCAAGAGTGTACGGGATTCGCATTGCGGCAAGGCCTCGCGACTGATTGCCTCTACCGGCTTATGCGTCCCGCCGATCCAGGTAGTCAAGAGGTTGGAGTGCTCAGCCAATCTGTTCGATAGCGCCGTACAGGCCGTCGAAATGCGAAATGATGAGGTCCGGTCCAAGCTCGCTGACGTGGGTATCGGTGTATCCGAAGTCGACCGCAACAACCGGAATCCCGGCTGCCTTGGCCGTGTCGATGTCGGTCCTGGAATCACCGATCATTATGGCGCGCCCCAGGTCCCCGCCGGCGCGATCGATCGTCATCCGCAGTGCACGGGGGTCCGGTTTGCAGATCTTCTGGCCGTCCACCTGGAATGTGTCCTGGCCGCAGATCGCCGCGAACCTGTCCGCTGCGCCCAGGGCATCGAGCAAATGGCGTGCAGGAACCTCTACCTTGTTGGTGCAGACCGCCAGCAGCCACCCATCGGCCTGAAGACGATCGAGCGCGGCATCAACGCCTTCAAAGAGGTGACTTTCATCAGCGATATGTGCCTCATAATACTTGATAAAGTCGTCGAACAAGCGCTCCAGGGCTGCACCATCGATGTCGCGCCCGTCGCGGCGATAACCGCTCTGGATCAGCGCCCGCGCGCCGGCGCCGACCATCTGGCGGCCCTCCGCTAGCGGAACCGGAGCTATTCCTTCCCGCCCCAGGATGACGTTGAGCGTTGTGATCAGGTCACCGGCGGTTTCCGCCAGCGTTCCATCGAGGTCGAATACGACGATCTTTTTTCCGATTGTGGCTTTTCCCATTGATCCGTCCGTCCACCTTTCTGGCGAGTGCCTTGCTGATGAGGCCTGTCTCAGGGCGGGTTGTAAACAATTATTAATCTGCTCCGGATTAAAGATGTGATGGTTAACGATTTATTGTCGCAATCGTAAGACATCGTCGTGCGACTTGCATTCGCTATCGGGCGGAACCGGCATGGCCAGATTGATCTCAGCACTTTTGGTTTCGGGCGTGGCTCTTGCAGCCTCCCAGACATTTGTAGGTACTGCGACCGCAGGGAATTTCGAATTCCGGGCCGCACCGGAAATCACGCTTAACAGGGTATACCGGATCAACAAGTCGACCGGTCAGGTCAGCGCCTGCCAGTACGGCCTCAAGGATGCCGGGCAGGCGGACAACCTTGGCGAAACCCTTTGCTATCCCTCCGGTGCCGGAGCTGGTCCGCAGGGGCCCGGGGAATATGGTTTGGTGTCGTCGCGGCACGCCAAGGAGAGCGGAGTATTCCGCGTCAACAAGAGTAACGGCCAGATGTCCATCTGTTTCGTGCTTCAGGACAAGGTCGTCTGTACGCCGCCCGGATAGGGTTCCTCGAAAGGCCCTTTTCTTCACCAAATTCGTCGTTTCCCGTAGGCAGGCCCGATCAAGACTTGCGCCGCACCGCCGGGGTATGTACCAGCTTCGACCACTGCACATGACAATCGGGTGGCGTATCTGCGGTGACGGATCAGGATCAGGCAAAAGCGGTAGCTGCGGCGAGGGCGCTGGACTTCGTACTGCCGGGAATGCGGCTTGGGCTCGGAAGTGGCTCGACCGCGGCAATATTTGTGGCCCAGCTTGGCGAGAAGGTCGCGCAGGGACTGCAAATCGTCGGCGTTCCGACCTCGGAGGCCACCAAGGCCCAGGCGATGGATTTGAACATTCCGCTGGCAACCCTTGACGAAATTCCCGAGCTTGATCTGACGATCGACGGCGCTGACGAGTTCGACGCCGATATGGTCCTGATCAAGGGCGGCGGTGGGGCGCTGTTGCGTGAGAAGATTGTCGCGACGGCCTCGAAAAAAATGATCGTCATCGCCGACGAAAGCAAACAAGTGGATCAGCTTGGCAGGTTCCCGCTGCCGGTGGAAGTGGCGCCGTTTGGCTTGGGCGCAACAGTGCGCGCGGTTCAGCAGGCGATTGCTGCCGCCGGATGTGCCGGCCCCGCGGAATTGCGCCGTACGGCCGATGGCCATGAATTTGTCACCGATGGCGGACATTACATTCTGGATTGCGCGCTGCAGAGGATTCCCGAGCCGCGCGCTCTTGCGGCCGGCCTCGCTGCCGTCCCCGGTGTGATGGAGACCGGATTGTTCATCGATATTGCTTCGACTATCGTCGTGGCTGGAAAAAATGGCGTCAAAATTCTGGGTTCCACGGGTTGAAGGCTGACGTGGCTGGTTTCAGGCCGACAGGTTTCCGGGGAATCCGAGCCAACAGGAGAATATTGTGACCAGAGTTTCGATAATTCGCATGGTGTTGCTGAGCGTTGTTCTTGCATTCGGCGCGCCGGCGTTCGCCCAGAAGAAAATATCGGAATCCCATCTCGCCGCCGCCAAGGAGCTGGTCTATCAGACCCAGATGGCGAAAAGCTTTGATGTATTTGTGCCGCAGCTTGGCCTGCGCCTGTTGCAAAACATTACCCGGACCCGGCCAGAACTGAAAAAGGATCTTGACGTTGTTCTCGACAAGGTCGTTCCGGAATTGGAAAAGGAAAAGCTCACGCTGATCAACCGGACGGCTCGTTTCTTTGCCGAGGTTATGACCGAAGACGAGATCAAGAAGGTCATCGCCTTTCACAAGACCCCCGCCGGCAAGAAATATCTCGATCAGCAGCCCAAGGTGCTCGACCGCATGGTCTTGGTCATGGACGGCTGGAACCGCGACCTGTCCCAGCGAATGCTGACCCGGGTGCGCGAAGAGATGAAGAAAAAAGGTCACGACATCTGACGATAGCTGCCTGGTTGCGCATCAGGCGGGGTGCTTTGTCAGAAACTGCCGGCGCTGCATGACGGGGGGCCGAAATGGCCGAATATGACTACGATCTTTTCGTGATCGGAGCGGGCTCCGGCGGCGTTCGCGCGGCCCGGATTGCGGCCGGTTATGGCGCCCGCGTGATGATCGCCGAAGAATTCCGCATGGGCGGCACTTGCGTGATCCGTGGCTGCGTACCCAAGAAGTTATACGTGTACGCCAGCCGCTTCGCCGATGAATTCGAGGAGGCAGGGGGCTTCGGCTGGCGTATTCCCGCGAAGCCGGAATTCGATTGGCAAAAACTGGTGGCCGCCAAGGAACAGGAAATAACCAGGCTGTCCTGCATTTACCGGACCAATCTTGAAAAGGCGGGCGTCCAGATCGTCGAAACCCGCGCGATCGTAGAGGATGCCCATACCGTGCGACTGTTGTCTGACGATCGCAAAATCACGGCAAAGTACATTCTGGTCGCAACTGGCGGGTCGCCCCGCCACGTGCCCGAATTTCCGGGCATGGAACACGCGATCACGTCCAACGAAGTGTTCGATCTGCCACAGTTCCCGCGCTGCATGATGATCATCGGTGGCGGATATATCGCAGTTGAGTTTGCCGGTGTATTTGCCCGTCTGGGTGCCAGCGTGGAAATGTGCATGCGCGCCGATAATGTTCTGCGCGGCTTCGATGATGATATGCGTGTTGGTGTTCGCGATGCTTTGCAGAATGCCGGCGTCCGGCTTCATTTCAGCGCGCTGCCGGTGCGCGTTGAAAAACACGCAGAAGGTCTGGACGTGCACTTGAGCGACGGCAAACATTGTACCGCAAATGTCGTGATGTCGGCCACGGGGCGCTCGCCGCATACGGTTGGCCTTGGTCTGGAAAATGCCGGTGTCGAATTGCGGCCGAACGGCGCTGTGAGAGTCGATGGCTATTCCAGGACCAACATCGAATCAATTTATGCAGTCGGTGATGTGACCGATCGCATCCAGCTGACGCCGGTGGCGATCCGCGAGGGCCATGCATTTGCCGACACGGTGTTTGGCGGCAAGGACATTCGCGTCGATCACAAGGACGTCGCGACGGGCGTATTCACAACACCGGAAGTTGGCACAGTGGGGTTGAGCGAGGAGGAAGCCCGGCGCGATTATGACATTGTGGATATTTACCGCTCCAGTTTCCGCCCGATGAAGGCGACCCTGTCCGGGGCGCAGGACCGCACGATTATGAAACTCGTTGTTGACGGCAAGTCGGACAAGGTCCTGGGCGTTCATATCCTTGGCCATGATGCCGGCGAGATGGCGCAATTGCTCGGTATCGCTGTTAAAATGGGGACGACCAAATCGGATTTTGATGCGACTATGGCTGTCCATCCAACTGCTGCGGAGGAATTGGTCACCATGCGCACCCGGACAGAACGGCACGAGCGTTAGGGTGTCCCGGAGCGCCTTCGGCAGCCAGGGCATAACAGGCTGAGGGTGAAAATGTACGAAGACATAAAAGAAAAGCTGGTTGATGGCGGCCGCGCGCTGGCGCTGGAAGGGCAGGGCGATTATGTCGCCGGCCACATCAGCGTGCGTCTGCCCGATGATCCAAACAAGTTCCTCATGAAGCCTGCCGGTATCGGTCTTGAGGAAATGAATTTGAAGAACATCATCACGGTTGATATCGAAGGCCAGAAAATCGGAGGCGTCTCCAACCGCCATAACGAGGTCTACATTCATTCCGAGATCCTCCGGGCCCGCCCCGATGTGAACTCGGTCATTCATACCCACCCGATAAACGCCGTCGTGTTCTCCTCGCTCGACAAACCGCTGCAGATGGTCGGCAACGACGCTTCGACATTTCACCGTGGGGTTCCGGTATTTTCAGAGACCACCGATTTGATCACCACGCAGGAACGCGGAAAGGCCGTTGCAAAGGCGCTTGCCGATCACCCCGCGGTTCTGTTGCGCAATCATGGCATTGCCGTTGGCGGCGAATCTATTGAGCAAGCGGTATGGATTGCATTGAAACTGGAGCGCGCCTGCCAGATGCAGCTGATGGCGGAAAGCGCCGGAGGCGCCAAGGTCTTCGTCAAGCAGGAGGATATCGGCGACAAGGCCAAGAAGTCCAACCGCAGCGATCTGAACAATAACGTCTTCGCCTACCTCAAGCGCAAGTGGATGCGGCATATTTGTCCGATGTGCGCCCCCGAGGAGGTCGAGGGTCCAAGAACCTTCCGGGTAGAAACCGGCAAGGAGGAGTGAAGCGCCGTTGTTGAATGAGCTGGTGCTGCTGGGGCGATCGGGACGAATTGACCGCCACTGATCGCGGCGTTTTAGCCGGTTGGTCAGGTCGCGTTTGCGGCAAAATTGGTGTATTCCATTCGACAAACATCGGTCGCGACAGTCGATATTGGCGGCGCTTGCCAAAAACCCCCAAGAAAACAAAAACTTAAGAGTTTGTGTTTGCTTACGCCGAATTCGAAGGCAGAAGTTTCAAAGCGTGTTTGGAGTTGAGTGATGAGTAAGACGCCTTGGTCCCCGGCGGGGTGGCGAAAATTCGCAATCAAGCAATCGCCGGAATATGCCGACAAGGCGGCGCTGGCCGCGGTTGAGGGCCAGTTGGCCGGATTTCCACCCCTCGTCTTCGCCGGCGAGGCGCGCAAACTGAAGCGCGCGCTTGCAGGCGTTTGCACCGGCGATTCCTTCCTGCTGCAAGGCGGCGACTGCGCCGAGAGCTTTGCCGAGCATTCCGCCGACAACATTCGGGATTTCTTCCGTGTTTTCCTCCAGATGGCGGTAGTGATGACGTTCGCCGGTTCCTCGCCGGTGGTTAAAGTCGGCCGGATTGCCGGCCAGTTCGCCAAGCCAAGGTCTTCGGAGGTTGAGAAGCAGGGCGACGTCACGCTGCCCAGCTACCGCGGCGATATCATCAACGATATCGAATTCAGCGAAGCCGCCCGGTTGCCCGATCCGCAGCGGCTGATGGAGGCCTATCGCCAATCCGCCGCGACGCTCAATCTGATCCGGGCTTTCGCCACTGGCGGCTTCGCCAACCTGGAGAACGCGCACCGCTGGATGTTGAGTTTCGTCGAGGATTCCCCGCAGTCGCACCGCTACCAGGAACTGGCCGACCGGATAACCGAAACGCTCGGTTTTATGCGCGCGATCGACCTGAACGCCGAAGCCAACCCGGAATTGCGCCAGACTGATTTCTTTACCTCCCATGAAGCCTTGCTGCTTGGATACGAGGAGGCGATGACGCGCGTGGATTCCACCACCGGCGATCATTACGCAACCTCCGGCCACATGTTGTGGATCGGCGATCGTACGCGCCAGCTCGATCACGCCCATGTCGAATTTTGTAGCGGCATTCACAACCCGCTCGGATTGAAGTGCGGACCGTCGCTGGAACCTGACGACCTTTTGCGTCTGATAGACAAGCTCAATCCGCAGAACGAACCGGGTAGGTTGACATTGATCTGCCGGTTTGGCTCGGACAAGATCGTGGATCACTTGCCGCGGTTGATCCGTGCAGTGCAGGGCGAAGGGGCCAATGTCGTGTGGTCGTGCGACCCCATGCACGGCAATACCATCACCGCCAGCGGCGGCTACAAGACACGGCCATTCGACCGGATCATGAGTGAAATTCACACGTTCTTCGCCATTCATCAGGCTGCTGGCAGCAAGGCTGGCGGCGTTCATCTGGAAATGACCGGCAAGAATGTGACCGAATGTACCGGCGGCGCGCGGCGCATCGCCGAGGGTGATTTGCATGATCGCTATCACACCCATTGCGATCCCCGGCTCAATGCCGAGCAATCCATCGAGGTTGCGTTCCTGATTGCCGATCATCTGAAGAAGCAACGTGCGGAATTGCCCGAACATGCCGATGCTGCCGAGTAGCGCGTACCGGCGCGCGGTCTGCGAGCAACGTGTGGCGTTGCTGGCGAAGCGCGCTATTCTGGCGGGGTTATGATTCGCGGAATTTGCGGATCGACTGCCGCGGGAACCTGCCGTTTGGAACGTCTCGTCAAAGCCTTCTGGAACAGTTGTGCCGGAATTGGCGTCGCCTACCGCAGCGAGGCAGCCATCCGCCAGGAAATATTCGTCCTGTTCATGGCCTTGCCGCTGGTCTTTGTACTGGCGCCCGGGGTCTGGCAGGGTGTGGCGATGATCGGTTCGGTTCTGCTGGTTCTGGCAGTGGAATTGTTGAATACCTGTGCCGAAAAACTATGCGATCATGTCACGCCTGACCGGCATCCGCAGATCAAGGCGGTCAAAGACATGGGATCGGCGGCCGTGCTCTGTTCCATGTGCATTGCCGCGCTGGTGTGGCTCGCAGGGATTGCTGAACGGATCGGTCTGTTTTGAAATTACCGTGTCGAAGTGTCGGTGCGTACAGGAGAGTGAAATGAGCGAACGCATGCCGAGTGTATTCGTGTCGCATGGTTCGCCCATGACAGCGATACAGGACGCGCCGGCCCGCCGTTTTTTGCTTGAATTCGGCAATGCTTTGCCAAGGCCAAAGTCGATTTTGATGCTGACGGCGCATTTCGCAGCCGCCATTCCCGCCTTCACCGTCGATGAAAATCCGGCGATGATCTATGACTTCGGCGGCTTCCCGCAACCGCTCTATGACATCGTATGGTCGGCGCCCGGAGATCCGGAGCTGGCGCGGCGCGCAGGGACTCTGCTGCAGGAAGCGGGGGTGGAATGTGGACTGGTCAGCCAGCGCGGCTTTGATCACGGAACATGGGTCCCCTTGCACTTGATGTATCCGCAGGCCGACATACCGGTGGTGCAAATGTCGGTGTTGCCGAACCAGAACCCCGCGGTCCACATCGAGCTCGGCCGCAAGCTTGCACCCTTGCGCGACGAAGGCGTCATGATCATGGCTTCGGGGACGGTCACCCACAATTTGCGCGCCCTGGCGATGGGCGGACGCATCCTGGATGCCCCGGTGCAGGAATGGGCAAGCGTATTCGCGGAATGGGTTGCGGATAAGGCCGGGCAGGGCGACTTCGACGCGATTGCCGGCTACCGTGATACCGCGCCCTATGCGCGCGAGAACCATCCGACGGACGAACATTTTCTGCCGTTGCCGTTCGCCATGGGCGCCGGTATCGACGGCGAGGGTAGGGTCCGTGGCGACAGGGTTCATGCCAGCATTGAATATGGCACCCAGGCGATGGATGCTTATGTGTTTCATTGACCGGCCATTGCTCAGCGCCCCGGCGCGGGATAAATCAAACTCATGACTGATGCCCCTTCTGCCCGTCTGACCCTTTGCCTGGCCCAGATCGATTCCGTCGTCGGCGACATCCGCGGGAATGTCGAGCGTGTACGCGCAGCGCGTGCGGCCGCGCGCAAGCAGGGCGCCGACCTGGTCATGTTTTCCGAATTGTATATTGCCGGGTATCCGCCGGAGGATCTGGTGCTCAAGCCGGCATTTCAGGAAAGCTGCCGCCACGCAATCGAGGAACTGGCGCGGGAGACCGCGGATGGCGGCCCGGCAATTTTGATCGGTGTGCCGTGGGCCGAAGACGGCAAGCTCTTCAATGCTTGCGCCCTGCTGGCCGATGGCCGGATCGAGGCTGTGCGGTTCAAATACGATTTGCCCAATTATGGCGTGTTCGATGAAAAGCGTGTTTTTGATCAGGGGCCGCTCCCCGGGCCGCTTGTATTCAAGGGTATCCGGCTCGGCGTGCCCATATGCGAGGACATCTGGGCCGAGGAGGTTTGCGAGTGCCTTGCCGAGACCGGTGCGGAAATTTTGCTTTCCCCGAACGGCTCGCCCTATTGGCACGGAAAGCATGAGACCCGCATGAATATCGCGGTCGCGCGCGTTACAGAAAACCGACTGCCGCTTGTCTATCTCAACCAGGTTGGTGGACAGGACGAACTTGTTTTCGATGGTGGGTCGTTCGTGCTGAATGGAGATCGAACGCTCGGATTGCAAATGCCCGCGTTTCGTGAATCGGTCACCAGCGTTATATTCGAACAGATTGATGGTGCGTGGGTTTGCCGGAATGGCAAAAAGCACATCGTGCCGGAAGGCGATGAAGCCGACTATACCGCCTGCATGGTCGGATTGCGCGACTATGTTGAGAAAAACGGATTTCCTGGCGTTGTCATGGGCCTGTCAGGCGGTATCGACAGCGCCCTTTGTGCAGCGCTTGCGGTCGATGCACTCGGTCCCGAGCGCGTCCATTGCATCATGTTGCCCTACCGGTTTACGTCCAATGAATCGCTGTCGGACGCACAGGGGTGCGCGGAAGCGCTTGGCGTGCGCTACGATACCTTGCCGATTGCCCCGGCTGTCGAGGGAATGGAGCAGGTACTTGGCCCGATTTTCGACGGGCTCGAGCGCGGCGTGACGGAGGAGAATTTGCAAAGCCGCACGCGTGGCGTGCTGCTCATGGCCGCTTCAAACAAGTTTGGCCCGATGCTGGTAACGACTGGCAACAAGAGTGAAATGTCGGTTGGATATGCGACGATCTACGGTGACATGAACGGCGGGTTCAATCCGATAAAGGACATTTACAAAATGCAGGTGTTCCGCCTCTGCGCCCTGCGCAACAAGTGGAAACCCGAAAATGCCCTTGGTCCCGATGGTGAAGTAATTCCGGTCAATATCATTACCAAGCCGCCGACCGCAGAATTGCGCGAGAACCAGACCGATCAGGATTCACTACCCGAATATGAGGTGCTCGATGACATTCTCGAATGTCTCGTTGAAGATGAAATGCCCGTATCCGACATTGTTGGCCGCGGCCACGACCTGGCGACGGTAAAACGTGTGGAGCGCCTGCTATTCATCGCCGAATACAAGCGCCGGCAATCCGCTCCGGGGGTGAAGGTTACAAGGCGCAACTTTGGCCGCGACCGGCGCTATCCGATAGTCAATCGTTTCCGGGACGATGGGTCGCCGAAACGCATACCCGACGCCGAAATTGCGCCGAAGAAGATTGTGGGCGGCGCTGAGCGGTTCGAGGAATAGGCTTGCGCCTCACGCTAGCGTATCTTCGATTTCGCGATCGGTTTCGGTCATCTGTGAACCATCAACCTGAATTGCGGTCCCGTTTATGGTCAGGATCGTCAGCGAAGGCGCGCCGCCGGACATTTCAAAATCCACGTCCACGCCGATAATTGCGTTTGCGCCCAGTCCCTTCGCCCGCTCAATCATTTGCTGGGTTGCTTTTTCCTGCGCTGCTTCAAGCTCCAACGCGTAATTATGCGAATGGCCCGCCGCTATGCCGCGGATACCGCCGCTAAAGCTTTTTTCAAGGTTTTCACCAACAACGGCGTAACCGGAAACCACGCCGAGGAACGCATTGACGCGGCGGTCTTGGAGGTGGTCTGTCGTGGCCAGTAACATCTTGCTGTCCTTTCCTGTTATTCAAGACCGTATCCTGCTCGCCTAACTGCAACAATTATTTGATCTGGTCCGAAATCCTCGCGTCTATTTTGCGCGTGAAGCCGGATTCGGGCTGATTCTGAAGTTTTGGAAACGAAACTCTCAGTCAATTCAAGAGAATGCAGCGGACTTTTTTTCCGCTTTCTAAACCTGCGGACACGTGTAACGATGGGTCCCGCATGCGGTGCACCGGGCCGGCGCCGCATTTCGGAGTTCATCACGTTGGAAGTATTGCTTGCGGGCGTAAATTCATACAGCCTGATGCTTGGAACGCTGGTTTGTTTCCTGGCTGCCGTTCTGCAAGGGTACACCGGTTTCGGTTCGGCGCTGATAATGTTTCCGCTCATGACCGTGATCTATCCGCCGGTCACTGGAATAGCGATCGCGGCAATTGTCGGTTCGGTCAGCCTGTGGCCGCTTTTTCCCAACGCGATCCGTTGTGCAACCCGCCGGGAAATCCTGCCCTTGTTGGCCGCAACATTGTTGGCGACATATCTTGGAACCCTGGTCCTTATCCGGATCGATCCGTTCTATATCCGGCTCGCGATCGGACTGTTTGTCATCCTGGCCGCGATATTGATGCTGGCGAACATCCAGTATCGCGGGCCCAGGGGAACATGGACCAGTATCGGGGTTGGCGTCATCGCCGGATTTCTCACCGGATCGCTCGGCGTACCGGGCGGGCCAATCCTTGTACTCTACTTCCTGGCAGCGGATACAAGCGCTGCCGAGCAGCGGGCAAATCTCGTTTTGAGCACCGGCGTTATCATCACCGTGCTGGCGGCCGGCCTGGTACTGGCTGGCAAATTGACAGCAGCCGATGCCCTGCAATCAGCCATCATCACGACATTCGCATTTGCCGGCATGTACCTGGGCGCCTACTTGTTCCTGGTGGCGCCGGTTTCATGGTTTCGGCTCGTCGCCTTGATCGCCGTCCTGGCGGCGGGCCTGTCAGCAATTGCCGCCGCGTTGCAAGGCGCCGCCTAATCTGCTGCAGCCGCTGCGGCTTCCATCGCACGCAACTTCTTCATCGCTTGAAGCCCCGCGCCGTCAGAGACGATATCGAACTCCTCGGGATTGTTGACAAGATCCATGTTGTCCTGCTGCGCCTCGAGCAGAACAACATCCTCTTCGAACGTTTCGATCATCTGGGTGATGAGGAATTCGGCGAGCTCCTCGCTGTACTCCTCCGGATCATAGCTGAAGGCGACGTAATAATTCGACGACTTCTCGGTTTCCGGTGCAATGGAATGCATGGCGTGGCGATCGAGAATACGGGCATTGATTTTCGGTGCATCATAGTCTGGCGGCGGCGGTTCATGCCCCGTTTCTACAACGCCTGTATGGAATTCGAATGACGACGGCGCCATCCAGTCGATCGTCTGCCAGCGATTGACATTGCCTTCAAACCCGCCGGCCTTCTTGTAGGTCGGTGGCGGCTCGATATCATACATTTTTCGCGCGAGCCGGACGCCATTGTCATTTTGCGTGACTTTGACTGCTGCGTCCTTGACCACGCCTTCGGAGCCAATTGTTCGCGGATGTACGTAGGGCAGGTGCGCCATGTTAAGCAGGTTGTCGACGATAAGCTTGTAATTGCAATTGACGTGCAGGCGTCGAGTCTTGGCGGTCCAGCCTGGTTTCTCGAACCACGGATAGGCGGGAATGTCGGCCTCGTTTGCATCCTCCGGTTCACCGCCAAAGATCCAAAGCCAATAGCCTTTCTCCACGACCTTGTAATTGCGGACCCTGGCTCCCCGGGGAATGCGCGTCTGCTCGGGAATGAACTTTACATTGCCATCGGCATCGTAACGGATTCCGTGATAAAGGCAGGCCAGTGTGCCGTCGTCGCAAATGCTGCCCATCGATAGTGGCACTTGCCGGTGGATGCAGCGATCTTCCAGCGCCACGGCGCGGCCGTCCTTTGTTCGGAATAGCACAACCGGCAGGCCGAGAATCAGCCGCCGTAGCGGCTTGTCGGTAATTTCCTCGCGAAACCCGGCTATGTACCAATGGTCTTTGATAAACATTATCTCCTCCGGGCCTTGTCCATTTTGGAATGTCGTGTTGCCAGAAGAAGAAAGTATTTGAAAGCGTTGCCAGCCGCAAGCCGGTTACAGGATTGGGGCGGTCCTGGAAATATCAGAACGATATTGCGGCCGCTGCTGAACCGGAGCAGTGATCTTGTCAATTGATGCCCTGGATGGAAACCGGCTGTGCAGGACAGTCAGATCGTGTTCGATCCGTGCATGTTGCCGGTGATGATGCTTAGCCAAACATCTGGTGGGCAAGACTGAGCAGGGCCGGGCCCGCTGCGCCGAGAACAAGCGCTACGACCGCGGTGGTGTTGCCGTTTTCATTTTTCAAAAATGAGACAAATTGAATTGCACCTATTTTCACGATGTTTACCCTGGTTGGATGAATAGAACTAAATGTCATTGTTTGGTGTTGCCGGGCAATTTGCCTTCTGTTATCCATCGAGCGTTTGAGCGGATAGTGAACGTAAGGCAAATAGTGTCTTGTCAATTGCGATCTGGTTTCAGACCAAATAGTGGGATTGCCTTGGGTGCTGGCGGCACTCTTGCAATACGACTTAGTGGCTGACATTTGCAGGGCGTCTAGACTTCCTGCAGATTGATCAGCCTTTTTTTGATCTACTGCCAGGTCGCAATTTTTCTGTTCACTAGACGAACGTCTTTGCGAACGATTAGCGCAACGCGACTATGAGCTTGTTGAAGACACCGCCAACCGGCTGCTTGCGTGTCGACAACTTCAATTGCGCTGTTTGCTGCTGCTGTTTGTGATTATCGTAATTTGAAACAATTGCTACCGGCTCGCGATTTAAAAAAAACGCGTTGTCGGTATACATTCCAGAACCAAATAGGAGCAAAGCAGCGCCAATAGCGCCTTTTGTCACGAGACCGGCGTTGGCCTCTGACGCGATAATCAATGCATTCAACATCATACTCTCCCCTTGCCGGGTTTGTTGCTGGCGACAAGGGGAAGATGCCATCGAAATCTAGCTACGCTATAAACCTGCGACGCAAAGTTTTCCTCTTAATTGAGTCTAACTTTATCCTTATTTGGTAACAAATCGTCCTATCGCGGGGGTATTTGACAGAATCAACCAAATCGGAGCGGAATTGCCACGTTTTCGTTGAATTTGCGATGGAATAGCTTCCGGCCGACGAAGAATTCTGCCGTGATGGTTCCCGGTTTTGGCCAGATTTTCTTTTGAAAAATTTTCTCCGCCTTATAATTGTTGGCTAATTTTGGGTAAATTTTATGCCTGTTCGAACCAAATCTGTCACGACAACAGGGCGGGAGCGGACAAGAGGTTATGCCCTTGCTCCTGTTGCAGGGGCCGGCCCATCTGAATTTTGATCGCTTTTCGTCGGGCAGGTTGGTGAAACACTTGCGTCGGGGCAGCCGCCTGGCAGCCCCGACGCGCGCCGCGAGCCAAATAAGAGGGGCAGCCGCCTGGCTGCCCCTCCATTGTCCTGTTCCGGTCCGGCTAGGGACCTGCTCGCGCCGCTCACGCGGGGCGGTCCCCTCTCAAGCGAAGGATCCAGGTCCGTTTCAAGGCCGTTACCGGCTGAAGACAATGAGACACTAGATCACCTCCTTTCAGTTGGTTGACGTACATTGGGAGTGTAGCGTGAGTCGCGCGATTGTCGAGCCCGTACATCAGGTTCGTGTGGCGAGGTTGCCTCTTGCCTGCGCCGCCAGCGCGGAATAGCTTCAACAAGAGCCGATAACATCGCGCACTGGAGGCACGTACATGTCCGAGCGCCCATACGATAGAACTACGCAGGATCTCGGAAATATCGTCGAGATTGGCCACATGAATTATCTGATCCCCGATCAGCGCCTGGCAACGCTGTTCTATGTGACCGGACTGGGATTGACACGCGATCCGGTGATGATGACCGGCGTTGGAAATATGTGGGTAAATGCCGGCATCAGCCAGTTTCACCTTCCAACCGGTGGGCCGGTTTTTGCCCCATGCACCACCACGGCCCTGGTCATTCCGGACGCGAATGCGCTGCTGGAACAACTGGCGTCGGTCGAAAAGGATCTGAAGGGCACGAAATTCAGCTACCGTGAGACCAATGATGGTGTCGAGGCCACGTGCCCGTGGGGCAATCGCTTCCGTTTGCACGAGCCCGATCCGGACCGCTTCGGCGATATGCGTATTGGCATGCCGTATGTTGAATTTCAGACGCCGCATGGGTCTGCGCAGGCAATTGCGTGTTTCTATCGCGAAATCTTCGACGCCCCGGCCAGTGCCGGTTCAGATGATGGCGGCGCCTTTGCGCGTGTCGAGGCCGGTCCCGGGCAATATTTGCTTTACCGGGAAACCGGAGCAGAGAACGTAATCAATCCGACCCATCACGTACAAATCTATCTGCGCGATTTCTCCGGGCCGTACGAAAAACTGTTGGCGCGGGATCTCATTTCCGAGGAAAGCAGCGAAGTTCAGTACCGATGCGAGAAAATTATCGATCTCGAAACGGGCGAGCTACTGTTTGTGATTGATCACGAGGTGCGCGCAATGCGTCATCCCATGTTTGGCCGCAAACTGATCAATAGAAACACCGGCCAGAACATTCGCTCTTACAGGGTAGGCCACGACGACGCGCAGATATACCTGTAACAGATAAACGGTCCCGGGGCGGGCCAGCTTGCCAATCGGGATAATGAAATGGTTATATAGGCGCGGACGACGAAGGGCATGACCTTGCCGGCTGCCCTTTGAAGCACAGGAGGAAACATGCAAATCAAGAGATCAGCCGCGATGGCTCTGTGCCTGGCCGCAGGGTTTGGCCTTTCCACGGCGCCGCAGGCCCTGGCCCAAAAGAGCGCGGAAGCGTTTTACAAGGGCAAGAATGTCACGCTTCTTATCGGTTACCCACCGGGTGGCGGCTATAACCGCTATGGCCGCACGGTGGCGCGCCACATTGGCAAACACATTCCGGGAAAACCGAATATTATTGTCAAGAACATGCCGGGGGCCGGAAGTCTTATATCCGCCAACTACCTCTACAATGTCGCGCCGAAGGACGGCTCCATTTTCGGTATTTTTGCCGGTGGTATCGCCATGGATGCGCTCATTGGCGGCAAGAAGACAAATTTTGACAGCCGCAAGTTCACCTGGCTTGGCAGCGCCAATGAATCGACCAGCGCCTGTTTCGCCTGGCACACAGCCAAGCACAAGACACTGGCTGACGTGATGAAGAACCAGCTGGTGGTCGGTGCATCATCGGGCGGTTCGTCCACGTTCGCCTGGCCGACGGCCATGAACAATGTGCTTGGCACGAAGTTCAAGATTGTCGCCGGGTATCCGGGGTCGAAAGCGATTGTGCTGGCGATCGAGAAAGGCGAGGTCCAGGGCCTGTGTGGCTATTTTCTGTCCTCGATCCGTTCTGTTCGCCCGACCTGGCTTCCGGAAAAGAAAGTCAAGCTGCTTGTCCTGGAATCCGTCAAGCCGCATCCGGACTTCCCCGGCGTCAAGACGGTCATGGACTATGCCAAGAGCGAGGACGACAAGAAAATCCTGAACATTGTCTTCGGCTGGCAGGTCATGGGCCGCCCGTTCGCGGCGCCGCCGGGCATTCCGGCTGACCGGGCCAAGGCCTTGCGGGATGCGTTTTGGAAGACGATGAAGGATCCTGCCTTCCTCGCGGACGCCAAGAAGTCGCGGCTTCAGATTGAAGCCCGTACCTACAAGCAGGTGCAGGACTATCTGGACGAGGCTTGGAAGACGCCAAAGCCGCTGGTCAGGAAAGTATTCGTGGCGCTCGGCCGCGACAAGGCAAAGAAGAAAAAGAAATAAGCCTACGGATCCGGGAAAATCATGTTCTGGGCGGCCATCGGCCGCCCTTTTCAATTGGCCGGCTAATGTCCTAAAAGGCGCGCAGCTTCACCTGTAACGATTTCCCGGTGCTCCATGTCTTCTCCCGTTGTCCGCTTCGCGCCGTCGCCGACAGGCCATATCCATATTGGCAACGCCAGGACGGCGATGTTCAATTACCTGTTTGCCCGCACGAACGGCGGCCGGTTCATCTTGCGGTTTGACGACACGGATCGCGAGCGCTCGCGCGAGGAATTTGCTGAGGGAATCGAAGCGGACTTGCGCTGGCTTGGAATAGAGCCGGATGAAATTGCCTGGCAGTCAAAATGTTTCGACCGCTATGACGCGGTTGCGCAATCGCTGAAGGATGCCGGCCTGCTGTATCCCTGTTACGAAACGCCGCAAGAGCTTGAACTCAAACGCCGCCGCCAGAACGCCCGCGGCCAGCCGCCGGTCTACGACCGCGCCGCCCTGGAGCTGACGCCGGAAGATCGGGAGAAACTTGAAAACGAGGGCCGGCGGCCGCACTGGCGGTTCAAACTCGATCACGTCCGGATTGAATGGGAAGACATGGTCCGCGGCCTGTCGCACATCGATTGCGCCTCGTTGTCAGACCCGGTGTTGGTGCGTGGCGATGGAACCTACCTGTACACGCTTCCCTCGGTAACCGATGATATCGATATGGGCGTGACGCATATCATCCGCGGCGAGGATCATGTCACCAACACGGCCGTACAGATACAATTGTTCGCCAAACTGGCGGACGCTGCTGCTCCCCCCGTTTTCGGTCATCACAACCTGCTTGCATCCGCATCGGGCGAGGGATTGTCGAAACGGTTGGGATCGCTATCCATCGGCTCACTGCGTGCCGCCGGTCACGAGGCGCTCGCAGTTGCGGCAATATCGGTGTTGACCGGAACCTCGGACGCGGTACGCCCGGTCGCCAGCATCGAGGAACTCGCCAGCCTTGTCGATATCTCGCACGCATCGCGCAACGCCGCGCGCTTTGACGAAAAGGAGCTTGCCGCCCTTAGCGCCCGAACGCTGCATGGGCTGGCGTATCAGGATGTACGGGACCGCCTGGCCGCCCTTGGTTTGCCGGACGGCGGCAGCGAGGAGTTCTGGCTTGCAGTGCGCGCGAACCTTGAGAACATGGAGGAGGCAATCACCTGGTGGCGGATCATCCAATCGGACGAGCCGGTTGAAGCGCCAGATGCGGACCAGGACTTCCTCAAGGCTGCCGCGGGTCTGCTTCCGCCCGAGCCGTGGGACCAGGGCACCTGGAAGGCTTGGACAAATGCGGTGAAGGAACAGACCGGGGCCAAGGGCAGGGCGCTTTTCCACCCGCTCAGGCTGGCGTTGACCGGCAGGGAAACTGGCCCGGAGCTTGCGACTTTGTTGCCGCTTCTGGGCCGGGCTAGAGTTTTGGCGCGATTACCCTGACCTGGCGTGTTTTGCCATCGGCGCTGCGGATGGTTTTGACTTCGCCGTCGGCAAGCGAATAGACAGACCGCCGATCGCGTTCGCCCGCGGAAATACCGGCCTGGTTGCGGCTGGCGATGGCGGCGCGTTTTGCGTCGTTCTCCAGGGCCTGCCGCTGCCGCTCTTCCTCCGCCTCGTTCTCCAGCTGGCGTTTGCTGCGCTTGCTTTTCTTGCCCTTATCCTTTTTCGCCGGTTTCGCCTTCGATAATTCCCGCGACTTCGCCGCGGTTACGATCAGGTCGCGTTTGCTCTTGTTGTCCAGCAGTTCCTCGGCCCTTTGCAGGGCCTGGACCCACGATTGTCCGGGCGGCTTGCAGGTGCACGACCGCTTGAAACTGGTGCGGTATTTTCCGGCGTTGGCGAGATCCTTGTAGGGTTCGCCCCTGGTCGAAACGGCCTCGTCGATCGAGCGCCCGGCACGATAGGTATACAACTTGGCCTTGACATTAGGGCAGAGCGCTTCGCAAAGTTCGGCCAGATCGCCGATATTGCTCCGTCGTGCTGAGTAGCTTACGGGGAAAAACCCGCCGTCGCAGGTGCGCACGCAAACCGCCTGGGAACCACCGCTTGGGGGCAGTTCCTCCTCTTCGCGCGGATCTGCATCCTGCTCAATTGGAACTTCACGGTATCGAGGGCCAGAGCCGAAAAGCCGGTCGAAAAACCCGCGATTACGCGGCACTACTGCGGTACGCTGGCGGCAAAGCGCATCGTAACGGGCCCGCAATTGCCGTTGCCGGGCAATCCGGCCAGCATCGGCGTTATAACTTAACCTTCGCAAATTTGCGAGGTTGGCCTGCATCCTGGCAATCCGGGAATTGATGGCGCGGCACTGCGGCGGCGGCGCCTTGCCGAAAAACAGGAATCTGCTGCGGTTGCACCCAAGCCGGTTAGCATCGGCGGCGGTGCGCGCCAATTGCCGTTGCTGCTGGACAGCGGCGCGGCCGTATCGCGCCGCGCTGCGCGGTTGCGAGCGCGCCAGCTCGCTGATTTGCGCGGCAAGCCTGCGGCAACTCGCGCTTTGAGCGTGCGCAGATATTCCGTTTTCCGTCGTGGAGGCCGGAACTAGCACCGTGAACACCCACGCGATCGCAACCGCAAGGACCGATGTCAGCCCTGCGCGCATCGGCGCGATGTGCCCGCGAATACTCAATATCGCATCCTCTGTGTTTGCCTACCTGCGCCATGCCAAAGGCGCCGATTCGGAAAGCCTAGGTATATTTGGTTAATACCGGTTAATTTCGCCGGCTTCACTTGGCAAGTTTGGTCGTCAATTTGCGCATTTTATGTGGCGGCGATGCGACACGGAAGTGCGATTTGTCACCCCGATGTGAGGGATGGCTATATCGCCCGTCATTCCCATATGAGATGCGGTAAGGAGATGGCTGGCTATGATCAAGTATGGCTTGAGTGGGATATTGGGCAGCGCGCCGCGCCGTTTGGTGGCGGGCCTGAGTTTATTGTTGGTGTTGGCAAGCGCCGTCCCATCGCCGTCGCAGGAATTGATATTCCGCAAGTCAACGGTATTCAAACTACTGACACCAAACGATAAACTTGCAACCTATGCTATCGACGACCCGCTCGTTGAGGGCGTTGCCTGCCACTACACCTTGCCTGAGAAGGGCGGGCTCAAGGGCATGTTCGGGATGGCCGAAGAGGTATCGGACGTATCGCTGGCCTGCAGGCAGTACGGCCCGGTCGTATTTGAGAAGAAGTTTGAACAGGGAGACGTCGTCTTCAGTACGCGGCGCTCGCTGGTATTCAAACGCATGCAAGTGGTGCGCGGTTGCGACAAGAAGCGCAACATATTGGTTTACATGTTTTATTCCGACAAGATTATCGATGGTTCGCCGAAGAATTCGACGTCGACTGTGCCGATCATGCCGTGGCGCGGACAGGACAAGACCCCGCGCTGCGCCGATTATCTGGAAAAATAGCCGGACGCTCGAGGTTTGCAGGGGGAATTATTCCGCGCAGGAAATCGCGAACGATCCGGGCGGTGTTTTCGTGGACGCTGTTGCGATCTTGGCGGTCATGTCGGCACTGGCGCCCCAGGCCAGAGCCTTGCCGTATCCCTTGGCCGAACACCATGAATTGGCGACGACACGGGCGCATCCCGTTTCGGCTTTCAGGCATTCGGATATGCCGTAACCGTCCGATTGCGGGATAAAGATCATGAACGACCTGGCAACGGGCGGCGCCGGCGGTGCCTCAAGCGCCTGTGCCGGGCTTCTGGCGACGGCAAGCGCGATCAGCGCTGCGCCAATCGGCAAAAAGACGGGGGGCAGTGGACCATCAACGGAAAACAAGCCGCGCATCTACTTTACCTGTTACTGAAGCTGTTCGCGCCACGTTGCCACGCGCTTATAAAAAATCGATTAACCAAATGCGCCAACAGCGATTCAACTTGCTGTTTCCGGCCAGTCCGCCATTAGTTCTTGACGTGGCAATCCGGCTCGCCCATGTTCGGCACATGACGAACCGCCCGTACCCGATCTGTATCCGGATTTGTAGCTAGCCTTCAGGTTGGCCGGACGTCCCATCCCCTTGATGAGAAAATGACGCCTCCGCCAGCCGGAGCCCTTCGCCGCTGGCCCGCTGGTATTACCGTGCTCGCCGGCGTCAAAGGGGAACAAGAGAAAAAGATATGACTTCGCAGCAGAACCTGCGCCTGTACAATACGCTGAGCCGGACGAAGGAGGATTTCAGGCCCATCGATCCGGACAACATCCGCATGTATGTGTGCGGGCCGACGGTCTACGACTACGCCCATATCGGCAATGCTCGCCCGGTCATAGTCTTTGACGTGCTGTTTCGCCTGCTGCGCCACCTCTATGGCGAGGATCACGTCGCTTATGTTCGCAACATCACCGACGTCGACGACAAGATCAACGCTCGCGCCGCCGAACGCGGGATCGATATTCGTGAACTGACCGAAGAGACGGCGAAGATTTTTCACCAGGATGTCGAGGCCCTGGGCTGCCTGCCGCCGAACGTCGAGCCGCGCGCGACGGAACATATCGCCGAAATGATTGCGGTGATGCAAAAGCTGATGGACGGGGGCCATGCCTATGCCGCCGACGGACATGTCCTGTTCTCAGTGCCGTCGATGAAGGACTACGGCCAGCTTGCCCGCCGCTCCCTCGACGAGATGATCGCCGGCGCGCGCGTTGAGGTCGCCTCCTACAAGCAGAACGAAACCGATTTCGTGCTGTGGAAGCCCTCGGGCGAGGGCGAACCCGGATGGGCTTCGCCCTGGGGCAGGGGCCGCCCCGGATGGCACCTGGAATGCTCCGCCATGAGCTGGAAGCATCTGGGTGAAACGTTCGACATTCACGGCGGCGGTATCGATCTGGTCTTCCCGCACCACGAGAACGAAATCGCGCAATCGCGCTGCGCATTCGGCCATGACGTCATGGCGAATTACTGGATGCACAACGGCTTCTTGCAAGTCGAGGGCGAGAAGATGTCGAAGTCACTCGGCAATTTCATCACCATTCATGAGCTGCTGGAAAGAGGCTGGGATGGACGCGCCATCCGATTGCTCATGCTCAAAACTCACTACCGCCAGCCAATCAATTGGACAGAGGATGGGTTACGACGCGCTGCACTCGAACTCCATGGATTTCGTAAATATCTATTGGGTGACACTCGCCAGGACTTAGCGGCAGAAGCGAATCCAGTGAGGGATGCTCTTGCGGATGACATCAACACACCAGCTGCCATTGCAGCGCTTCATTCGATTGGGAATTCACTAGACCGCGGCGCTGATGCAAATGAAAACTCCGATAGGAGCTATGCCCAATTCAATCTAGGTCTTCAACTCCTGGGCCTTGGCGACATTGCGAACTTTGATGCTAACCGCATGTTTGCTCGAATTCACTACGGCGCTTCCGGACCTAACGAGGACAAAATTAACTCCCTCGTCGACGCTCGTCTCGAAGCGCGCAAGCAAAAGGACTGGGCCGAGAGCGACCGCATCCGCGACGAACTCGCGGAAATGGGCATCCAGTTGAAGGACGGAAAGAACCTCGATACCGGCGAGATGGAAACCACCTGGGAGGTAAAGCGATGAGCGACATCGCCCTGCGCCCCTTTCTCCCCGATGATACGCCGCTGCTGGCAGCCATTTTCCGGGAGGCCGTGCTGGAACTGACAGTCGACGACTATGATGAAGACCAGCGCGATGCCTGGAGCGGCGCTGCTGATGATGAACACGCGTTCGGACAAAAGCTCGCCTCGGCGCTGACGCTGATTGCAACCCTTGACAGCCAGCCGGTCGGCTTCATTGCCTTGAAAGACAATTCAGTTGTCGACCTCCTGTATATTCACCCCGATGCAACCGGCATAGGTGCGGCGCGCACCCTGCTGGATGCGATCGAAAAGCTTGCGGCAGCGCGCGGCGCATCTGAATTGTCCGCCGATGTCAGTGACAC
>CAZTMN010000067.1:0-22793 GCA_964615275.1 uncultured Beijerinckia sp.
TGCCGCAGACGTTTGCAAGCGCTGACCTGTTGATGGAGCTCACCGGCTACAAGCCGTCAACTACATTACAAAGCGGGATTTCGGAATTCGTAGCATGGTACCGTGCCTACTACGGGATATAGGCCGGTTGATACTTACGCGCTTTCGCATTTGTCAAAGTCGCATCTTAGCCTGATGGTCTGATAAAATTTCAACTCGATCATTAGACCGGGACGGTTTTGCACAGTAGTTTACCGGTTGATGGCGCCCTTGGCATTCAAGGCAGCAATCTCGTCGTCCGCGAAACCGAGTATATCGCGCAAGACATCCGTAGTGTGTTCTCCCAGGACCGGGGGACCCATGCGATATTCGACCGGCGTTTCGGACATGTGTATGGGGTTGGCGACGCTGGCGACTGAGCCGGCGCCCTTGTGCGGCAACCGGCGCGCTACCTCCCTGTGTTTGATCTGAGGATCCGCGAATACAGTGTCCAAGGTATTGATCGGTCCACAAGGAACAGCGTTGGCGGACAGGATGTCGATCCATTCTTTGGATGGCTTGCTTCGCGTCCGCTCGGCCAGCAAGGGGATGAGTGCAGCGCGGTTCTCTACCCGCGATTTGTTGCTCGCATATTGCGGGTCTTCCGACAGACCGTCGAGGCCGGCCAGCTTGCAAAAGCGTTTGAACTGTCCGTCGTTGCCGATGGCAAGCATGATATGGCCATCGGACGTGGGGAACGATTCGTACGGGGCAATGCTGGGATGGGCGTTGCCTAGCCTAGGCGGTACGACACCACTTTGCAAATAGCTGTGCGATTGGTTGGCAAGTGCAGCAACGATGCAATCGAGCAGGGCCATGTCGATGTGCTGACCTTTCCCGGTTGCGTCGCGGTGCCGCAGCGCTGCAAGGATAGCATTGGAGGCGTACAGGCCGGTGATGATATCGACCAGGGCAACACCGACCTTGAGAGGCCCGCCACCGGCTTCGGTATCGGGCTTGCCGGTCACGCTCATCAGCCCGCCCATGCCCTGAATCAGGAGATCATACCCGGCTTCGCTAGCGCGTGGCCCGTTCTGGCCGAAGCCGGTGATGGAACAGTAGATAAGGTCTGGCTTTGTCCTCTTCAGGCTTTCATAGTCCAGCCCATATTTTGCCAGGCCACCAACCTTGAAGTTTTCTATGACGATGTCGGACTGCGCGATCAGTTTTCGCGCGATTTCCTGGCCGTCCGGCGTGTTGATATCCAGCGCAACGGACTTCTTGTTCCGGTTTGTGCAGGCAAAGTAGGCTGCATCCGGAAGTTGTTCACCCGCTTCCGATTCCAGGAAAGGGGGGCCCCAGGTGCGCGTATCGTCGCCGGTTCCGGGGCGCTCGATCTTGATGACTTCCGCACCGAGATCGGCAAGCAATTGTGTGGCCCAGGGGCCGGCAAGGATGCGTGCAAAGTCTATTATTCGAATGCCATCGAGTGCGCCCATTGGTGTATTTCCTTCGCCGGCTGCTGTTGCGCTGATTGCCAGCTTTGGTAAAACAAGCTGATACAGATCGCAATTGCCGATCTAGACGTACAGCGAGGAGCGAAGCATGGCGTATACGTTGGAGCAATTTTGCGAAGTGACGCAAGAAACATTGTCCACCGTGCCCGGCGCGGCAGGCCGCGATGCCGTCCGGCAGGACCTCGAAACATTGCTCAAGGATAAAGAATTCCTGGCGCAATATTGTGGCCCGGATGCCGAGCCCGGCATTCGTACCGTTTACCGGTGTCCGAAGACCGGATTCAATGTGCTTGTTCATATTTATGAAAAAGGTAAAAGCGGTCCACCGCATGATCATGGCGATTCATGGGCCATATACGGCCAGGCTGATGGCCATACGATCATGACGACGTGGAAGCGTCTCGACGATGGCGCCGCGGCGGGAAAGGCGTCGCTTGAGCAGGATCAGAGTTGGCGGCTTGATCCAGGTATGGCTGGAAAATTCGAGCCAAAGGATATTCACTCGATCAAGATTTCCGACGGCAGCAAGTTCGTCCGGGTAACCGGTACCGATCTCGATACGATCGAAACTCTTGTTTTCAACGCGGATGAAGGGTCGGTGAAGGCTGGCAATCGCTTGTAGGCTGATCCGATTGAGTGGCGTATCGAAAGCTGGTGGCATCAGCGCGTCAGTGCTGCTGCAAGACTTGCGAGAAAGCGACCGGGAATTCGCACTGCTTGATGTGCGCGAGGAAGGCCGTTTCGGTCAGGCGCATATACTAACAGCGAGCTCGCTGCCACTAAGCCGGCTGGAACTGGAAATCGCCAGGCTTGTTCCTCTCCGGGATACAGACATCGTGATCTACGACGACGATGATGGCCTGGCTGCGCGCGCCGGTGCACGATTGTCGGCGCTCGGATACAGCAATGTTACGATCCTTGAAGGTGGCCTTGCGGCATGGATTGCGGCAGGCCATTTTGTTTATGATGGCCTCAATACACCCAGCAAGGCGCTTGGCGTATTTGCGCAGCGCGAACTGGCGATTCCCGAGATTGGGCTTAACGTATTGGCGCAGCTCTGCGAACATGGTGAGACACCATTGATTGTCGATTGCCGACCGTTCAGCGAATATCAGAACGGTACAATTCCCGGTTCGATCAATTGTCCTGGTGCCGCGCTAGCGGCTTACCGCGCGATGGATGTAGAGTCTCGTGGCATCTCCAATGCGGAGGAGACGTTGGTCGTTCATTGCGCGGGGCGCACGCGTGGACTTGCCGGTGTGCAGACACTCATCGACAACGGATATCAGGGGCGCATCTTCGCGCTGCGTGACGGGACGATGGGATGGCAATTGTCGGGCCGGGTTGTTGAAAAAAACGCGGGCCGCTCGTTGCTGGATGCACGCCGCGCCGCTGCCTCGGCCGGCGATTTAGCCCGGGCAGAAGTAATCCGAACCGCGGCAGGCATTGATCTGGTCGACGCCGGTGAACTCAAGCAGATGCTCAATGATCGCACGCGTACACTCTATCTGTTCGACATTCGTGAAAAGCGGGAATACGACACAGGCCATATCTACGGCGCGCGGAACATCGCTGGTGGCCAATTGGTGCAGAATCTCGACATGCACGTTGCAACGCGCGGGGCGCGGATCGTGGTATCCGATCGTGATGGAAACGCCGCAAGCTCAATTGCGCTTTGGCTGAGACGTATGGGTTGGCGCGATATATTTGTTGCCCGCATCGATGATGGCGGGCATGAAATTGTGACCGATACTTCCGGGACTGCAGAATTCGACATGGTTCCGAATACGGTTCGCTATATCAGCGCCAACAAATTGAAGGAACTGGCGGATGCTGGCTCCGTCACCATCGTTGACCTTGCTTCGAGCCGCGATTATCGCAAGGGCCATATTACCGGCGCATGGTTTGTGGTACGTTCGCGTCTGCCCGTTGTGCTTCCGCGTCTTCCCCGGTCAGGCTCGCTGGTACTCACCAGTCCGGATGGCCATTTGGCGGCCTGGGCCGCGGGAGACGAACCGGATTTTCCCGGCGAACTCTATGTACTGAAGGGCGGTACCGGGAGTTGGCAAGCGGCAGGATACGAATTGTCGGCAGATCTGGAGCGCATGATCGACTGTCCCGACGATATCGTTCAAAAGCCTTCTGAACTGCCGGAAGGCCCTGCCCGTGATGAAGCGATGCGGACATATCTTGGCGGTTCCGAGGAATTATTGGCAAAAGTGGAGCGAGAAGGCATATTGAAATTTGCGGCGTTGCCCGTTGCCTGATCGGCCGGGCTCCACCCGGAGTGCTGCCCGCGTTGCGTGATCCGGTTGTCCCGCCGGCAGACTTACCAGGATAATATGGAATCCTAATATATGAGTCAGATCGCCATTCCCTGCACGCTCATGCGCGGTGGTACATCGAAGGGGCCGTATTTCAGGCTCTCCGAGGTGCCGGATGATTATGAGAAACTGGAACGTTTTCTGCTGGCGGTCATGGGATCGCCGGATGAGCGACAGATCGATGGGCTGGGCGGCGCCGATTGGCTGACCAGCAAGACCGCCATGGTCGGACCATCAAGCCGCGCTGACGCGGATGTCGATTTTCTTTTCGGCCAAGTGATCATCGATGAGGCGCGCGTCGATTTCAAACCCAATTGCGGCAACCTGACGTCGGCGGTTGGACCATTCGCCATCGAAGCAGGCATCGTTGCCGCAGATGATCCGGTTACCCGGGTGAGAATTTTCAACGTCAACACCAATGCAATCATACATGCAGTAATCCAGACGCCTGGCGGCAAGATCACGTACGAAGGCGATACGGCGATTGACGGCGTTCCAGGGACGGCGGCGCCTATCGAATTGTTCTTCACCAATCTTGTCGGAACGCGGACCGGCAAGTTACTGCCGACCGGAAATGCAATTGACACGATTGAGGGCGTCGAGGTTTCCTGCGTGGACGCTGCAATCCCGATGATTATCGCCCGCGCCGAGCAGATGGGCTTGAGCGGCTACGAAATGCCCGATGTCATCGATGCAAATCGGGCGTTTTTTGACAAGCTGGAACAGGTCCGCGTTGCCGCTTCCCATGCGATGGGCCTCGGCGACCCGACCGGCAGCGTTGTGCCGAAGTTTTGTATTGTTTCAAAGGCGCGCGAGGACGGTGTGGGCCGGATCAATGCACGCTACATGGTGCCTGCTACATGCCACAGAACTTTCCCGCTTGTTGGCAGCCAGTGCCTAGCGGCAGCGTGTATTCGCACGGGCACAGTGCTCGATGGTCTTATGGTTGTTGGAGATGAAACGCGCCAGACCATTCATATCGAACATCCCGTGGGGACGTTGGATACGCTGATAGAGTTTACCGGAACACGGGAAGATCCGGACATCAAGGGAATCGGCTTCGTGCGCACGGCGCGGCGATTGATGGAAGGGCAGGTGTTTATTCCTGCCGCAGCCTGGCCGGAAATGAAAGACAAGCTGGCGGTTTGAACGTAGACAGTGCATTGCCTACGCAAGCAAATTTTGATGCGCCGCTAGGTAGGCATTGCCGCTGTTTGAGCTTCATCATCCCTGGCGGCTGAACCAGTCTTTCAACGCTGCGTGGAAAGCGGGAGGATTTTCCAACGCAGTTATGTGCCCTGCATCTGGAATTACCAGATGTTCGCCGTTCGGGATCTTTCCCGCCGCCTCCTGCAGGGCTTCGGGCGGGGCCCCCTTGTCCTGCGCGCCGCCCAGTATGAGTGTTGGCGCCTTGATCTTGTGAAGTTCGGGACCGTAGGCCAGCGTTTTCAGAGCTTCGCAATTGCCTTCGTGGCCGGCCGGGCTGGTCGTGCGGATCATGTCCCGGACCTTGTCGAGTGCAGGAGGGTTCTTTTCGCGAAATTCCGGTGTGAACCAGCGTTCGATAGTGGGTTCGACCAGACCTTCCATACCTTTTTCGCGCGCTGTGTCGATACGATACTGGAAGTAAGCGGCATAATCCGGCGGTGCATCCGGGCGCGAATCGCAAGCAACAATGCTCTTGATCCGATCCGGTTGATGTATGCCAAGGCCGTAGCCGATCATTCCGCCGATCGACAGGCCGATCCAGTGGGTTTGCTTGATCCCGAGTGCGTCCCAGAGGCCCAAAACATCGTCGATGAGCATGGGAAACGTATAAGGCCCGGCAACCGGCTCACTCCTGCCATGACCTCGATGATCGTAGCGCAGGATGTGGAAATCATTCTTGAGGAGTGAGACCGCATCGTCCCAAAGCGTCAGGTTGTTGGCCAGCGCATGGGAGAGCGTTATCCAGGGTGCGCCCTCTTTGCCTTCGACTTCACAATTGAATGTTACGCCGTTTGACCTGATTTCCATCCCCGATACTCCCTTTGAATCGCTTGCGCCGGTTTTAGCGGCCCGGGCGATATTCGTCCATCGCTCAAGCCCTGCGTGAAACGCAAATGCGACAACGCGGCCATCGGTTTTGGCGGATTTCCAGCCGTCCCCACCCCTGCAGCTGTTCTGCGTTTCATGGCACTATTGCACAGCCCCATTTCCTGTCTTGAGACGCCCTCACCAAGTGCGCGGATCGCCGCATTGCCTTTTCTTGATTTATTGCGCGATGCAAAAACTGCTGCGAAGGCGCATTTGTGCCCAATAATTGAGCTGGGTGATTTGCAGCGCTGCATAATCAATGGGCATGCAATTTGCCCGCAAATTGGTCGAAGAATATTTTTCTTCAAACTTTTTTGAATAAAAACAGTAAGTTGAAATTGAATCCGAAATTGGCATGTGCATTGCAGCATTACCGACGGCACTCGGGCCAACAACAAGAGGTAATTCTATGAGCACAGCAGCGTTCTCCCGCCGCGCCGTTCTGGCAGGTGTAGCTGGCACGGCAATGATGCTTTCGACGGCCTTGCCGTCCTTCGCCGCGGATACGATCAAGGTCGGTGTTCTGCATTCCCTGTCGGGAACCATGGCCATCAGCGAGACAACTCTCAAGGATGTCATGTTGATGCTGATCGCCGAGCAGAATAAAAAGGGCGGCTTGCTGGGCAAGAAGCTGGAACCGGTTGTTGTCGACCCAGCGTCCAACTGGCCACTGTTTGCAGAAAAAGCGCGTGAGCTGATCACGCAGCGAAAAGTTTCCGCCGTATTTGGTTGCTGGACTTCGGTCAGCCGCAAATCCGTATTGCCGGTTTTCAAGGAATTGAATTCAATTCTGTTCTACCCGGTTCAATACGAAGGTGAAGAGAGCGAGCGCAACGTGTTCTACACCGGCGCGGCTCCGAACCAGCAGGCGATCCCGGCCGTCGATTACCTGATGAAAGAAGAAGAAGTGAAGCGCTGGGTGCTGGCCGGCACCGACTACGTCTATCCGCGCACGACGAACAAAATTCTTGAAGCCTATCTGATCTCAAAAGGCGTCAAGAAAGAAGACATCATGATCAATTACACGCCGTTTGGGCATTCCGACTGGCAGACGATCGTGTCGAATATCAAGAAATTCGGTTCGGCCGGTAAGAAGACCGCTGTTGTCTCCACCATCAACGGCGACGCGAACGTTCCGTTTTACAAGGAACTGGCGAACCAGGGTGTCAAGGCAACCGACATTCCGGTTGTCGCATTCTCTGTCGGTGAAGAGGAACTCGCCGGCGTCGACACCAAGAATCTGGTCGGCCATCTGGCAGCGTGGAACTACTTCCAGTCGGTCAAGGGCAAGGACAACGCGGCGTTTATCAAGGCTTGGCGCGCTTTCACCAAGAATCCGAAACGCGTGACCAACGATCCAATGGAGGCGCATGTCATCGGTTTCCGTATGTGGGTCAAGGCTGTCGAAAAAGCCAAATCGACCGATCCGGACAAGGTAATTGCGGCTCTGCCCGGTATCGAGGTTCCCAATCTTACCGGTGGGATTTCCAAGATGCTGCCAAACCATCACATAACCAAACCAGTCCTGATTGGTGAAATCCGCGCTGACGGTCAGTTCGACGTCGTCTGGAAAACCAAGGGTTTGGTCCCTGGCGACGCGTGGTCCGACTATCTGCCGGGTTCGAAAGATCTGATCTCCGATTGGGTCGGCAAGAAGTGTGGAAACTACAACACCAAAACCAAGAAGTGCGGATAATCCCCTGGAGACCAGAGCCGCTGGCGGCATCGTGCCAAGCTCGCGGCTCCTGGTCCCGTGCACGCGGGGTGAACTGGATGGATTGATGCATCATTGCAGCCTGTGCAATTATCAATTCTTGAAAATAGTGCATCGTTGATTGCGAAAATGGTTTTACCAACACTTCGCACCATGCGCTGACCGCAGGGGCTTCCGCCCTCCCGGACAGCCGCTGCGGGCTTACGAAACCGAATAAGATGAACAAGGCGATGGAAACGGGGCTCTCTGGATCGTTGGTGTTGCGGCAGATCGCGGTGTGCTTGTTGTGTGCCGTCCTGATTTTGTTGCCGGGGGGCAATCGGGCGCAAGCACAAGCTCCCGATCTGTCCTCCGCACTGGAGCGCTTCTCGCGGGAGAGCCTGTCACAAACCAGGCGCGCCGTGCGGGCGATCGCCGATTCGGGCGCACCCCATGCCCAGCCGATGCTGGACGCGCTGCTGAACAATCGTCTGCGGTTCGATCCCAAGACCAAGAAGGTGTATTACAAGTCGACCTCCGAAAAATGGTTTGACGCGGCGACCGGCAAGGCGATCGACAGTGTGCCGGAAGGTCTGGAACGCGTACGCATCAATAACCGCTTGCGACGGATGCTCAATCAGGCGCTCGGTAAACTACGATTGCGCGCGCCGGATCCAGCCGCGCGCATCCGGGCGGCGGAAGTAATATTCAATGCGCGCAAGGCCGATTCCGCTGAAGCCCTGGAAGCAGCGCTGAAACTGGAGCGCGATCCGATAGTCCGCAAG
The DNA here is from genome assembly GCA_964615275.1 of uncultured Beijerinckia sp. GTDB lineage: Bacteria > Pseudomonadota > Alphaproteobacteria > Rhizobiales > Beijerinckiaceae > Terripilifer. Next base: position 8,354 of record CAZTMN010000067.1, read on the forward strand.
AAATTCGAGCAGGCGCTTGCGGCAATCAAGCTTGCGCAACCGGGCGCATCGCCAGGCGAGCGAGCGGCGGCCATCAAGATCGTCAGTGAACGGGCTGACCAGGCAGCGATCAAGGCGTTGCGCAACGTGGCGGCAAGCGCCGATGCAAAGTCGAAGGAACTGGCTGCGGAAGCAGTCAAGAAGATCGAAGAACGATTGGCGATGCTCGCCTATGCCCAAAATGTTTGGTACGGGCTGTCTCTTGGTTCAGTTCTACTGCTGGCCGCTATAGGGTTGGCGATTACCTTCGGCGTTATGGGTGTCATCAACATGGCGCATGGCGAGATGGTCATGCTCGGCGCCTATACGACTTTCCTGGTCCAGGAAGGATTCCGTGCTTTTGCGCCAGGGATGATCGGTTGGTCTTTACCGCTTGCACTGCCGCTGGCCTTTCTGGTTACGGCCCTGGTGGGTGTCGCGATAGAGCGTGGCATAATCCGGTTCCTGTATGGCAGGGCGCTTGAAACGCTGCTGGCAACCTGGGGCGTCAGTCTGATCCTGCAGCAAGCGGTGCGGACCGCGTTCGGGCCAACCAATCAGGAAGTTTCCGCTCCGTCCTACATGTCCGGTGCGTTCGATTTTTACGGCCTTTCCATTACCTACGGCCGGCTTTGGATAATCGCGTTCACGCTGGTGTTGTTCCTGGCCTTGCTGCTTGCAATCCGTTTTACCCGGCTGGGGCTTTACATGCGTGCCGTAACGCAGAACCGGCGAATGGCGGCGGCTATGGGCATTCGCACGCCGTGGATCGATGCCATGACGTTCGGCCTCGGTTCCGGCCTGGCCGGGCTTGCGGGTGTTGCGCTTTCCCAGATTGACAATGTCTCGCCAAACCTCGGACAAACTTATATTATCGACAGTTTCATGGTTGTCGTGTTCGGCGGTGTCGGTAATCTTTGGGGCACGTTGGTATCAGCCTTCACACTTGGTATCGCCAACAAGTTTCTTGAGCCGTTTGCGGGCGCGGTGCTCGCCAAGATACTTATCCTGGTACTGCTGATCCTGTTTATCCAGAAGCGGCCACGTGGACTGTTTGCACTACGTGGCCGGGCGGTGGAAACATGATTACCAAATATCTCATCTCGCGCCACGACAAGGCCGGTATCATATTCCTGACCATTGTCGGGTTGATGGCGGTTCTTGTGCCGCTGGCCAACCTCTTGCTGCCGCCGGACTCCGCCTTTCATGTGCCGACCTATGTTGTGGCGCTTTTGGGCAAATATTTGTGTTACGCGACACTGGCGGTCGCACTGGATCTGGTCTGGGGATATTGTGGAATCCTGTCGCTGGGACATGGCGCGTTCTTTGCTCTCGGCGGCTACGCCATGGGCATGTATCTGATGCGGCAGATCGGCACCCGCGGCGTATACGCCCACCCGGTTTTGCCAGACTTCATGGTGTTCCTGAATTGGAAGGAACTGCCCTGGTTCTGGTACGGTTTTGACATGTTCCCGTTTGCATTGGTGATGATGGCTGTCGTTCCCGGGCTTCTTGCCTTTATATTCGGATGGCTTGCTTTCCGCTCGCGCGTCACTGGCGTCTATCTGTCGATTATCACCCAGGCCCTAACCTATGCCTTGTTGCTCGCCTTCTTCCGCAATGACATGGGGTTTGGCGGAAACAATGGATTGACCGATTTCAAGGATATTCTTGGGTTCAATATCCAGTCTAAAGGAACGCGCGCCAGCCTGTTCTTTTTGTCGGCCTGTTTGCTCATAGGCGTTTATCTCGTCAGCCGCTGGATCGTTCACACCTCCTACGGCAAGGTTCTGGTTGCTGTGCGCGATGCTGAGGCGCGTGCACGCTTTCTCGGTTATCGAACCGAACATTTCAAACTGTTTGTGTTTGTCGTGTCGGCCATGATGTCGGGCCTGGCGGGGGCCCTCTACGTGCCACAGGTTGGTATCATCAATCCTTCGGAATTCGCACCGGCCAATTCTATCGAAGCCGTTGTGTGGGTTGCGGTTGGAGGGCGCGGGACATTGGTCGGCGCCGCGCTGGGGGCGGTCGTGGTCAATTTCATGAAGACGTTTTTCACGACCGGCGCACTGGCTGCCTACTGGCTGTTTATATTGGGTGGCCTGTTCATCCTTGTCACATTGGTGATGCCAAAAGGGATATTGGGCGCAATTGATGCGCTGTCCAATCGCTTTGGCAAGACGCGGCGGGCACCCACAGCCGCCATGCAACCGGCGGAATAGAACATGGACACGTTGCATCAGGAAAATCCCGCGCAAAGGCCGCATCCGCAAACGGAAAGCCAGCACGGCGTTCCGGTTTACGGAGAGCGGCAAGCGGTTACCAGCGCCATATTGTACCTCGACGGCGTTAGCGTCAGTTTCGATGGGTTCAAGGCAATCAACAATCTGTCGCTTTATCTGGAGCCGGGCGAGCTGCGGGCGATTATCGGCCCCAACGGCGCCGGCAAGACGACAATGATGGATATCATCACCGGCAAGACCCGGCCGGATGAGGGCGATGTGCTGTTTGACAGCGGCCGCTACGATCTGACGGAAATGGATGAAACAGCGATTGCCAATCTGGGCATCGGTAGAAAATTTCAAAAACCGACCGTATTCGAAAGCCATACGGTGGCGGACAACATTCTTCTGGCCCTGAAGGGACCGCGCAGCACGTTTGCCTGCCTGTACGGCTGGCGTAACAATGTTTCACCTGACGATATTGATGCAATTCTCGATACTGCTGGTCTGCTTGAGCATCGCGAGCGGATGGCGGGAGAAATATCACACGGTCAAAAGCAATGGCTGGAGATCGGCATGCTGCTGGCGCAGGATCCCGCTGTACTTTTGGTCGATGAGCCGGTTGCCGGCATGACCGATGCTGAAACCGAACAGACCGCAACATTACTGCGCGAGATCGCCGGCAATCATGCAGTTGTCGTGGTTGAGCACGATATGGAATTCGTACGCGCGCTCGATTGCAAAGTCACGTGCCTGCATGAAGGTTCGGTGTTGGCGGAGGGTTCGATAGATCTTGTTGCGTCTGATCCGCGCGTAATCGAAGTGTATCTCGGCCGGTAGACTGGATTGGCAATATGTTGAACGTGGAGGATATCGATCTGTCATACGGCGCAGCCCGCGTGCTCCGCGGTATAACGATGACCGCCAAACAGGGGGAGGTGTCCTGTGTGTTGGGCCGTAACGGTGTCGGGAAGACGTCGCTGATGCGGGCAATCACTGGCCAGCAACCGATCAGCAAGGGCCGGATCATGCTGGCCGACAGGGATATTTCACGATTGCCCGGCTACGAGCGGGCGCGGCACGGGGTGAGTTTCGTGCCCCAGGGGCGCGAGATTTTTCCGCTGCTTACAGTCCAGGAAAATCTTGAAACCGGTCTTGCGCCGTTGAAAGGGCGCGACCGAACGATACCCGGTGAAATCTTCGAATTGTTCCCCGTGCTGAAGGATATGCTCGCCCGGCGCGGGGGTGACCTGTCTGGTGGCCAGCAGCAGCAGCTGGCGATTGGCCGCGCGCTTGTCATGCGTCCCAAACTGCTTGTACTTGATGAACCGACGGAAGGCATCCAGCCGTCCATTATCAAGGACATTGGGCGCGCTATCAGCTATTTGCGCGACAAGGGAGACATGGCAATCCTGCTTGTGGAGCAATATTTCGATTTCGCCCGCGAACTCGCGGATTCCTTTGTTGTCCTGGAACGCGGCGAGGTCGTGATGGCCGGCACCGGGGCGGATCTGGCGGGAGATGATGTACGCAACCGTATCGCCATCTGAAATCCACGACGGATATGCCGGGACGCTGGCCGGCGGAGATGTTTCCAGCATCCGGGCGTGTGGATCGCTGCGTATTTCATCGGTTGCGCGTTCCGGCCGGAGTGTTCGCGGCGATGTGTATGAGGCGGGCGGCTTGCGGATACGTTTCCCAAACGAGGCGGGTCCGGGATTATCGGCTGTCGCCATCAATACAGGCGGTGGTGTGACTGGCGGTGATCGCTTGGATATTTCTGCGACCGCCGGTGCGGGCAGCGTATTGACTGTTACGACGTCTGCGGCCGAAAAAATGTATCGCAGCGCCGGCGAAGCGGCAGAAATGCATGTTGCGCTTTCCGTTCGCGAGCGCGCTTCGCTGGCGTGGTTACCGCAGGAAGCGATCTTGTTCGATGGTGCGCGTATTCGTCGAATTTATGAAGTCGACGTTGCCCAAGGTGCGCATTTGCTGTTGTGTGACGTCAATTGCGTTGGCCGCACGGCCATGAATGAAAACGTTGGCCGCCTGTTTCTGCAGGATCAATGGCGCATACGGATTGGCGGGCAATTGTGTTACGCCGACTATATGCGAATTGATGGCGATGCGTCGCAAATTCTCGCTCGCCCATTTGTCGCCGGTGGCGCCTGCAGCTTTGCCAGCATTATTGTGTGTGGAAATGAAAGCGCTGCTGCCTGCAAGGATTTGCGGAACCTGTTCGCGAATCAGGACGAAGTCCATGCTGGTGCTGGATTATTCAGCGACATATGCATCGCCCGCCTGGTATCGTCCAGGTTAGGCCCGTTGCGGGATATTATGGTGCGGGCTTTGCAACACCTGTATGGCGCCGCCGTGCCGCGAAGCTGGGCGACATGATGGCTAGAACCGCAAAGATTGTACCGGCTGCGGCCCGGAACTTCATTGCGCTGGCAAGTGATATGCCGTGCGCGCCAGATAGCAGATTCATGGGGGACGAGAGGGTATGTTTCTGACGCCGAGGGAAAAGGACAAGCTGATGATATCGCTGGCGGCCATGGTGGCGCGCGGGCGATTGGAACGCGGCGTAAAATTGAATCATCCAGAGGCAATAGCGCTGATCACGGATTTTGTTGTCGAAGGTGCTCGCGATGGCCGCTCAGTCGCTGAACTCATGGACAAGGCGGCGCACGTCCTTACACGCGACCAGGTGATGGACGGTATCGCTGAAATGATTCACGATGTGCAAGTCGAAGCAACGTTCCCGGATGGCACGAAGCTTGTGACCGTGCACGAGCCGATACGATGAGGACATGATGAAACCAGGTGAAATACTCACGCAGCCGGGAGAGATTGAGCTGAACGCCAGACGCGAGACGCTTCAGATGAGCGTGTCGAACAGCGGCAACAGGCCGGTGCAGGTTGGTTCGCACTATCATTTTTTCGAGACCAATCCGGCCTTGCAATTCGATCGGGCCAAGGCGCGCGGATTCCGGCTTGATATTCCAGCGGGGACAGCGATCCGTTTCGAGCCGGGGCAAACCCGGGACGTGCAACTGGTTGCCATTGCCGGCGACCGTACGGTTTTTGGGTTTCGCCAGGACGTTATGGGACGTCTGTAGGTTGAGCGTGCGCAGAACCATACTGCTGATACGAGAAAGAGTTTCATAATGGCCAATTCTATTTCGCGCTCGGTCTATGCAGCCATGTTTGGGCCGACAAAAGGCGACAGGATCAGACTGGCTGATACCGATATCGTGATCGAGGTCGAAAAGGACTTCACGACCTACGGTGAGGAGGTTAAATTCGGCGGCGGCAAAGTTATTCGCGACGGCATGGGACAATCCCAAAAAAGCCGTGGCGAGGGCGCCGTCGACACCGTCATCACCAATACGGTTATTCTTGATCATTGGGGTGTCGTTAAAGCCGATATCGCGATCCGGGACGGGCATATTTCCGCAATCGGCAAGGCCGGCAACCCTGACATCCAGCCTGGCGTGGATATTGTCATAGGCCCGGGCACGGAAGTAATCGCCGGTGAAGGCAAGATACTGACCGCTGGCGGCTTCGATTCCCACATCCATTTCATCTGCCCTCAGCAGATCGAAGAAGCCTTGATGTCAGGTGTAACCAGCATGCTTGGCGGTGGAACCGGTCCGGCGCATGGAACGTTTGCAACGACCTGCACGCCCGGTCCCTGGCACATCGCCAGAATGATTGAGGCCGCGGACGCATTTCCGATGAACCTTGGTTTTGCCGGAAAGGGCAATGCCTCGCTGCCAGCCGCGCTGTTGGAGCAGGTCGCGGGTGGTGCATGTGCGTTGAAACTGCATGAGGATTGGGGCACGACGCCTGCCGCAATCGACAATTGCCTGAGCGTTGCGGACGACACGGACGTGCAGGTCATGATCCATACCGATACGCTCAATGAATCCGGTTTCGTCGAAGACACGATTGCGGCCTTCAAGGGCCGCACCATTCATGCCTTCCATACCGAGGGTGCAGGCGGTGGGCACGCGCCGGATATTATCAAGGTCTGCGGTCTGCCAAATGTTTTGCCGTCCTCAACCAATCCCACACGGCCGTTTACAGTCAACACGCTGGACGAGCATCTCGACATGCTGATGGTTTGTCACCATCTCGATCCATCGATCACGGAAGATCTGGCATTCGCCGAAAGCCGCATCCGTAAAGAGACGATCGCCGCAGAGGATATCCTGCATGATATCGGCGCGCTGTCGATGATGGCTTCAGACAGCCAGGCAATGGGCCGCGTCGGTGAAGTCATTATCCGGACGTGGCAAACAGCTGACAAGATGAAGAAGCAGCGCGGCCGTTTGCCGGAAGAAAGCGGTGAAAACGACAATGAGAGGGCCAAGCGCTACGTCGCCAAGTACACTATCAACCCCGCGATTGCGCACGGCGTTGCGCGCTACATCGGATCGGTTGAAACCGGAAAACTGGCCGACCTGGTGTTGTGGTCGCCGGCATTTTTCGGCGTCAAACCGGAATGCATCATCAAGGGCGGGGCTATTGCCGCAGCGCCCATGGGTGATCCGAATGCCTCGATCCCGACACCACAGCCGGTTTCCTATCGCCCAATGTTCGGGGCGTACGGCCGAGCGATCGCGACCACCAGCCTGACCTTTGTATCCAAGGCAGCGATCGATGGCGGGCTCGCTGCCGCGCTCGGTGTTTCGAAAAAGCTTGTTCCCGTGGAAAACACCCGATCTGGAATTTCGAAGGTATCCATGGTGCGCAATGGTACGACGCCGGCCATCGAGGTCGATCCCGAGACCTATATTGTCAGGGCGGACGGGGAAGTGCTGGCCTGCGAGCCAGCGAAAGAACTGCCGATGGCGCAGCGTTATTTCATGTATTGAGCAACCAGGTACTACATCATGCTTCGTGCAATCGCCGTCGAGCCGCATGACGCCTGGCATGGCCCGCTTGCCGGCTTCGTTGATCTCGACAGTATTGGCCGCCGCCGCCGACGTTATATCATGACAAGCCGAGACGGGCTGGAGTTTCTGCTCGATCTTCAAGCCGCGCCACACATGCGCGATGGAGACAGGCTGGTACTGGATGATAACCGGCGCATCGAAGTATCGGCTGCCGGTGAACCACTCGCCGAAATCACTGCACGTGAACTACCGCAACTTGTCACCTTGGCTTATCATCTTGGCAATCGCCATCTGGAGGTGCAATTGTTCAAAGACCGGATATTGATCCGGCCAGACCATGTGATCGAAGACATGGTGCGTGGTCTCGGCGGTATTGTCCGGCATGTATCCCAGCCGTTCGAGCCGGAACGCGGCGCATATGGGGGCGGCCATCATCACCATGTCTGATTTGCAGATTAACGACGGTGGCAACAGCCAGCAGCCCGGCGCGGTGAATTCGCAGCTCGCTCTACAGGCATGGCTCTCTCCGGCCTACCCTGTCGGAGGCTATGCTTATTCACATGGGCTTGAGGCTGCGGCGGAACAGGGGAATGTTTGCGACTACGAAACGCTGCGGGCATGGATCGAAGACAATCTGCGATACGGCAGCGGCTGGAACGATGCGATTATTATGTATCAGACAGCGCGCATTTATGCGGCCCGTCCGAAGCAAGCTGAATTCGGCGCGCTCAAGGAATTGGCTGAGCTGGCTTGCGCGCTCACGGCAACAGCTGAGTTGCAGCAGGAAGCCATGCAACAAGGTGCGGCATTCCTGACCGTGACGGAACGCTCCTGGCCGCACCCGGATTTCTCTGTGTTTGCTGAATCGGTAAAAGAGTCTTCCGCCTACCCGGTTTGTTTTGCAATGGCGGCGTGCTGCCATCGCGTAGAGATGCAGGCTGCGGTTTGCGGCTATTTGTTCGCAATGGCCAGTGCCTGGATCTTGGCTGCAATCCGCCTGAATCTCATTGGTCAAACGGCCGGGCAGCAATTGGCCGGCGCTATCGCTCCCATCGCCGAATCAATCGCGTATATGGCCAAAGGTGCTACTTTGGATGATCTCGGCGGTTGCTGTTTTCTTAACGATATCGCTTCCTTTCAGCACGAGACCCAGCAAGCAAGGTTGTTTCGCTCATGAGCAAGAAGAACGCATTGCGGATCGGAATCGGCGGACCGGTTGGCGCCGGAAAAACCGCCTTGATGGAACATTTGTGCAAGGTGCTCCACGGCCGCTGCGAAATTTGCGCGATAACCAACGATATCTATACACAAGAAGATGCACGGATACTTGCCGCGACCGGCGCGTTGCCGCAGGAGCGTATTCTAGGTGTAGAAACCGGCGGATGTCCACATACTGCGATACGCGAGGATTGCTCCATCAATCTGCATGCAATTGATACAATGCAGGAGCGCTTTCCTGCGCTCGATATTATCCTAATCGAATCCGGCGGCGATAATCTTGCCGCCACGTTCAGTCCGGAACTGGCGGATATAACAATTTATATTATCGACGTTGCGCAAGGCGAGAAAATACCGCGCAAGGGCGGACCGGGCATTACCCGTTCCGACTTATTGATCATCAACAAGACCGATCTTGCGCCGCTGGTTGGGGCCGACCTTTCGGTCATGGAGGCCGACACCCGCAAGCAGCGGGGCGAGCGGCCGTTTGTCTTCACCAACATGCGCACCGGCGATGGTATCGGCGCGATCGTGTCGTTCATCGTATCGCGCGGGGGAGTGGAGATTAATAGCGCGGCCTGAAGCGGGCGTGGCTATATTCTGACGGCAGTGTACCCTCTCAAGGGTTCAGGTCCGGTCCGCGCTTTGCCTGACGAAGGGCCGCCGTCAGATCGCGCGCGAAATCAGCCTTTTGTCCGGGGCCCAGAAAGGCGGCGAGCTCAAGCCAGCGATCGCGTGAGATCAGGAGCAATTTTTCCAGCCCGTATTCTTCGTGTTCGTGTTTTTCGAGCCGCACCCACAGCGGGTTGAACCGCCAGCAAGACCGTATCCCGCGCGGTGACACGCGTTCGACCTCCAGCTCGACGTGACTCAGCCGGATATTTTCGCAGGCCCGGGCATCACGGTAATTGACGCGGAATGCCCACCAGATTCCAAGAACGTCCAATCCCATAAACCCAAGCACTGGCCATGCGCCAAGAATAAAAAACGGAATTGAAAGGAAAAACATGGCGCTGCACAGGCACATCATCAGCACGTGAAAGTGCTCGCGCCGCATCGACCGGTGCGGTGAAAGCCGGGCGGAAAAAATCTGTGCGTCGTACGTGTTCACGGGCGTCAAAAGGTTCGCACTCCTGTTTCCGGGCCGATAATATAACCCACGATGGCAGAAACACAGAAAAAAACATCCGCGCGCAAACGCCGCGGGTCCGGTGAAACGGCACAGAAAGTTGGTGCGACGCCAAGGATACCGGGTGGTAAACTTGGCGGGCAGTCTGCCAAGAAAGCCGCCAAGAATTCAGGCAAGAAATCAAGCAATAAACCCGGCAAGAAAAATGCTGGAATTTCCGGCAAAACCGCCGGGCGCAAGATGCCGAAAGCCCTGGTTGACGCCCGTGCCCGCATTGCGAAAAAACGCAAGCCGAAAATTCAGGCCCCGGAAACGATACACGCGATATTCGCGGGACTGCAGCGCGCCAATCCCGATCCGGAAGGCGAGCTGCACTACGTTAATCCGTTCACGCTCCTAGTGGCAGTCGTTCTGTCTGCCCAGGCGACTGATGCGGGCGTGAACAAGGCCACCCGTCCATTGTTCGCGATAGCCGACACACCGGAGAAAATACTGGCGCTTGGTGAGGACAGGCTGCGCAATTACATCAAGACGATTGGTCTTTATCGCACCAAAGCAAAGAACGTAGTCGGCCTGTGTGAAAAATTGATTGCCGATTATGGCGGTGTCATTCCAGAAGACCGGGACGAGTTGCAGAAGCTGCCCGGAGTCGGCCGCAAGACGGCAAATGTTGTGCTGAACATCGCTTTTGGGCACGAGACTATTGCGGTTGATACACATCTGTTTCGTCTTGCGAACCGGCTGCGGCTTGCGCCCGGCAAAACTCCGCTTGAGGTCGAGTTGGGCCTGGAAAAAATTGTCCCGCCGGAATTCCGCCGCCATGCCCATCACTGGCTGATCCTGCACGGGCGCTATATCTGCAAGGCGACAAGGCCTGAGTGCGAAAAATGTCCAATTGCGGAATTTTGCGACAGCGGGGACAAACGAATCTGACGCTGCCCGTTACACCATCGCGCCTTCCGGCAATTCCATGCCAAGCAGCAGACGTCCATACAGATCGCCGGTTTGATCCATGTCGAACAGGGCGTGCGTCGCCAATGCATTGACGTCGCGTTGGAAGCGTTGAACAGGCGATGCCAGATACGTTCCGCGGGAGCCGGCTTCTTTGGCGAGCTCGTTGACGATCTTATGCATTTCTGCGGCAACCTGAGACAGGCCCGCGCGAATTTCGACGCGGGTCAACCGGTCAAGCTGGCCGCCGCTATAAATTGTTTCTTCAATATTGATTGTCGTATTTTCGTAATAGGCGACCAACGTTTTCAACCGCAGGGCGATTTGCGCCAGCCGTACCCGGGTCGACATCTGCAGCTGCGCCTGGTTGCTTGAATAGGCGCGCACCTTGTTGCGGAGCGTCTCGCTGACAATGTCGAACATCGCTTCAGCTGCGCCGACCAGCGGGCCGACTGCGCCGGTTGCCATGAACGACAGCAGGGGAATGCGCCACAGGGGGCCGGTGTTCATGGCAAGGCCCGGAGCGGTTGCACTGCGCAGGGCGCTGACTTTGACGGAGCGATATTCGGGTACAAAGACATCATCGAGCTCGACGTCATGGCTACCGGTGGCTCACATCCCGTTGACATGCCACGTGTCGAGCACGCGGAATTCAGAGACGGGAACGTAAGAGCGCAGGATATCACCATCGTGTCCGCCGCCTGCGACAGGGGCGCTCAGCAGCATCCAGTCGCCGTGATTGATGCCGGTGGCGTATCCCCAGCGGCCGGCCAGGCGGAATCCGCCATCGGCCGCAATTGCCTTGCCCGCCGGCATGACCTGACCAGGCGCCATGGTGAATCCACGTCCCGAGTCCCAGACTTCCTGTTGGGCCTGCTCGGGGAAATGGGCGAACTGGCAATTGTGATAGATGAGAAACCCCATCGTCCAGGCCGTGGAAACGCAGCCCCTCCCCAGCGTGCGGAAAATCTGCGGGATATAGCGGAAATCAACTTCGTGGCCGCCAAACCTTTTCGGCACAACGGCTTTGAAGACGCCTGTTGCAATCAGGTCCTGAACCGTCTCCTCCGGTATCCGGCCGGCCTCCTCGGCAGCCGGTCCGCGCTCTCGCAACGCCTGGATGAGTTTCTCCAAATCGCCGATGATATCGGCGCCGTGCCTGGTGTCTGTCTGGCTCACGAAAGTCCCTCCGGGGGCTGTAAATATAGCACCGTCGCGATTTGCCTGTTTCGCGCTATGCCCTAGCGAACGGGCCAGAAGTACAGCCCGATCCAGCCAAGCGCACCAACGATAATCCGCCAATAGGCGAAATACTTGAAACCATGGCTGGAAACGAACTGCAAAAAACCACGAACCACGTAGAGAGCGGCAAAAAATGCAGCGACAAAGCCGATACCGATTATCGCTACATCGTCAAAGGTCAATATCTTGTAATTTTTGAACAGGTCATAAGCGAATGCGCCAGCCATCGTTGGCATTGCCAGAAAGAAGGAAAATTCGGCTGCTGAGCGTTTATCGGCTCCCATCAAGAGCGAACCAACGATTGTCGCGCCCGAACGCGAAACGCCGGGAACCATAGCCAGGCACTGGAACAATCCGATCTTCAGATACATCAACAGCGGATAGTCCATGATGTCGGTGTACTTGTTCTCCATCTCCATCTCGTCGACCGCAAGAAGTATCAAGCCGCCGGCGATCAGCGTGGTGCACACGATCATCGGGTTGAAAAGCACGCCCTTGATGAATGAATGCGCCAGTGCGCCGATGATTGCCGCCGGCAAGAACGCTAGCAGGACGCCAAGGACAAATCGCCTGGAGCGTCCGTCGCGGGGCAGGGCGATTGCGATGTCGAGCAACTTCCTGAAATAGACAATCAGGATGGCCAGGATGGCGCCCAACTGGACCAATACCTCAAATGTTTTGCCTTTGGATTCGAAGCCGAAAAAGTGACCGAACAGCAGCAGGTGTCCTGTGGACGAAACCGGCAGAAATTCGGTAAATCCCTCGATAATGCCCAAAACGAGGGCCTTGATGGCTTCCATTGTGAACATGAGGCATCCTTGCCTATAAATATAGCGAATCGCGGTAGCTGCGCCTGAACCTGTGTATACGCGCCGGTGCTGGAGCTACAAGGCCGGACTGCCGGGGACCATGACACGACACGCGAAGAATGTCCGAGCTGACTTCAGGACCGCGCTGGCAAGCAAGGCGATGGATCTTGGTTTCGATGTTTGCCGGGTTGCCAGCCCCACGGCGGCCAAAGGGGAACGCGAGCGACTGAATAGCTGGCTAGCGAACGGCGCACATGGCACGATGGACTGGATAGCGGCCACAGCTGCGCGCCGTAGCGATCCCCGCGTATTGTGGCCGGAGGTTCGTTCGATCGTGCTGCTTGGCCTCAACTACGGTCCCGAGACAGATCCGTTGGCCATTCTCGATCAACCGGACAAAGCGGCGATCTCGGTCTACGCACAGAATCGCGATTATCACGATGTGCTCAAAGGCCGGTTGAAGTTGCTTGCGCAATGGATGCTGTCAGGTCCGGCAAGCCAGCAATACGGCATTTCGGCACAAGGCGAGCATGCGGCGAAAGTCTTTGTCGATACCGCGCCGGTCATGGAAAAGCCGCTGGCCGCGGCCGCGGGAATTGGCTGGCAAGGCAAGCATACCAATCTGGTATCGCAGGATTTCGGCTCATGGCTTTTTCTCGGTTCGATATTCACCACGCTTGAATTGGCGTCAGACCATTGCGGCGTTGACCATTGCGGATCGTGCCGAGCCTGCCTGGATATATGTCCGACACAAGCGTTTCCTGGGCCCTACGAAATTGATGCGCGGCGATGCATTTCCTATCTGACGATAGAGCACAAGGGACATATTGGACGCGAATTCCGCCGGGCTTTAGGTAATCGCATCTACGGATGCGATGATTGCCTTGCTGTTTGTCCCTGGAACAAGTTTGCACAAAGTGCGCGCGAAGCGAAACTCGTGGCGCGGGATGACTTGCGCGAACCGGCGATCGCGGATCTGCTGCACCTGGATGAAATGTCGTTCCGCCGGATGTTTTCAGGTTCGCCGGTAAAGCGGATTGGTCATCAACGGTTTCTACGCAACGTATTGATCGCTGCTGGAAATTCCGGTGATACCGCATTGCTGTCGGCGATAGCCGCAAGAGCGACGGATTCTTCAGTTCTTGTGCGGGCGATGGCAGTGTGGGCCTTGGCCCGGCTCGCTGATCCCGAGTATATGCAGGCGATGGCGGCGCGATGCCTGCCGCGTGAGCGGGATGGGGATGTCCGGAACGAATGGGCCGTGGCGCTGGCCGGACAATTCCCTGCTCCAGACAATGCAATGGACTAAGTATGTGCCGGGAAGCTGGTTGCATGAATCTTTTCGTGTTCGGACTTGGATATACTGCGCTGAAGTTTATCGACCTCAATCGCGATTGTTTCGTCTCGGTGAGCGGAACCGTCCGCGACAAAAACCAGGCGGAGTCGCTTCGCAAGCTGGGGATTGGCGCGCATATTTGGGACGGCGGACCCGCGCGCGCAAATCTGGCTGCGGCTATTGCTGCCAGCGATGCGATCGTCGTTTCTGTCCCACCATCTGAACAAGGCGATCGCGTGCTTGCGGGCATGCGTCAACAACTCCGTAACGCCCCGGATCTCGGGACTGCCGTTTATCTTTCGACGGTTGGTGTTTACGGCGATCACCAAGGGGCGTGGGTGGACGAGGATACGCCCCCGCACCCGTCTAGCGAGCGAAGCCGCTGGCGGCTCCGGGCCGAGCAGGATTGGTGCGATTTGGCGGCTGAGAAAGGCATCAATCTCCATATCCTGCGTCTTGCCGGCATTTACGGTCCCGGCCGTAACGCCATTGAATCGCTTCGCGCGGGGACGGCGCGCCGGATCATCAAACCGGGCCAGGTGTTCAACCGTATTCATGTTGACGATATTGCGGCCGCGATAAGGACCTGCATTCTGCGGCCGGATGGTTCGCGG
>CAZTMN010000068.1:0-22226 GCA_964615275.1 uncultured Beijerinckia sp.
TAAGATCGATATCATTGGAACTCCCGCAGAATGGGTGTAGACAAGAGAAACAAGTGAGGATCCATCCGTCCATGACTCAAAAGTGTGCGGCTCTTTTCGCTGTCTTGGCGTGCGCTGGCGTCAGCTCCATACCGGCAGCGAACGCGCTTGTTGGGAAATCCCGGGCAGCCGGACCCGAAGCCCGTCACACGGTCATGGTGCTAAAGCGGCAACGCAACGGCGCCTCGTTTTGTTCAGGGGCCGTCGTCGCACCAAAAGTCATCCTTACAGCAGCCCATTGCGTTTATCGCGCCAGCGGTATTGCGATTTACGCTCCAATCGGGGCCAACCGGCGCCTGTATGTTGCAAGACGCATCGCCATTCATCCAGGGTTTCGGGCTAATGCCATCCGCTCACGCAGACGTTCCATTGACCTGGCGCTGGTGGAAACACGCGAGACACTTCCATCGCATTTGACGCCTGTCGCAATCAGCAACGGCATAGGCAAGCGCAAGGCGGTGGCCTTGCGGATCGCAGGTTTTGGCTTCAGGCGCGAAGGGAGCGAAAGCAGCGGCGGTCAGTTGCGCGTGATGGCGCTTGCAATCCGCCAACCGCACTCGTCCATTTTGCTTTGGATGCGAAGTCAACGAGGTTCATACGGCGGGGCATGCACCGGGGATTCCGGTGGGCCAATTTTTGCGTCGAACAAAATGGTCCTCGTCGGAATAACAGTTTGGGCGCGCGGCACAGGCAAAAGGCGATGCGGGGAACTCACCCAGGCCATTCGCATTGCCCCACAACGCGCGTGGATCGCAAGTACGCTTGCAAAATGGAATAGGCGCTAGGAACCCATGTGGACGCTGAACGTTCGTTCAGCCTCCACCTTGAGTTACCCAGGGTGACCTCCTACGATACACCGAACTTGAGCAGCTTGATTGCATCAAAGTCCTGCACGCCGCCACCCACCCGCTTTGTGGTGTAGAACAGGACATAGGGTTTGGCGGAATAGGGATCGCGAAGTATGCGAATGCCCATGCGATCGACGATCAGATAGCCCCGCTGGAAATCGCCGAAGGCAATGGCCGCTGCGTCGGCTGCGATATCGGGCATGTCCTCGCTTTCCACCACTTCAAAGTTCATGAGTGTCGCTGACTGCCCGACGCCCGCCGGGGGCGCCCAGATATAATCGCCGGTGGACGTTTTCAGCTTGCGCACCGCAGACTGGGTCTTGCGGTTCATCACGAACCGGGCATTTTGACGGTAACCGGCGCGTGCTGAATAGATCAGATCGACAAGGTCGTCGGAAGGATTGCTGGCAGTGAAGTCTCCCGCGACGCCGGTGGCGATGTACCCGATGTTGCCCCAACTCCAGGCACCGGCGTCAACTTTTGGATAGTTGAGAAAGCCGGACGGCTTATTGACCCCGTCGCCGTTGACGAATGCATCGCATTCCTGCTCGGCAAAAACCGTGTCGATCTCGCTCGCGATCCATTGCTCCACATCGACCGCAGCATCGTCGAGCAATGTCTGGGTTGCTGCCGGCATGGCGTAAAGTTCCATTGCCGGAAAATTGAGATCAGACAATTGCTGGTTGGCGCTTTGCGGACGCGGATCTGTTTCGGCAACCCAGCCGGCGGCCGGCCCGCTGACCGAGAAGGCCTTGCGGAAATTGCCCGTCGAAATCTCACGCACCGAAGCGATGGCGCGGATAGGCGATATAGCGGCCATTCGCTGCAGGATTTCGCGCTCTGCGGGTTCCGGCACCAAATAACCCCCGTCAGGACCGGATCCTGCAGATAGCGCTTTCTCCTCAAGCGCTTTCAGACCTGCGCTGTCGCCGGAGCGCATGTAGGAGCGGAACGCCGCCTTGTGTTCACGAGACGCCGTCTGCCCGGACACGGTTCCTTCGCCGCCGAGACCCGGGCGCGACCGCTCCAGGGCAAAGCGGTCGACTCGCGCCCGGGTGTCATCCAGAGCCTGGTCGATGCGGGCGAGCTTTTCTTCGGTCACGACATCCGCAGAGAAACGCGCCTCCAGCTGATCCAAACGCTCATCGTTGGTTTCGCGGAACGCGGCAAAGGCGCGGTGCAGTTCATCCACGGCCGAGGCGACATCCCCTGCCACTACTTTGGTTTCCATCAATGTTCTCCTGACAAAATTACGCCCAGCCTGTCAGCGTAGAGCGGAAGCAGCACGGCGTAGCGACCGTGCGAGAATGGCGGGATGAACCCCGCCGGTCACGCCGTCTGCAATGCAGGATCC
Organism: uncultured Beijerinckia sp.; assembly: GCA_964615275.1. Classification (GTDB taxonomy): domain Bacteria; phylum Pseudomonadota; class Alphaproteobacteria; order Rhizobiales; family Beijerinckiaceae; genus Terripilifer. The sequence continues at coordinate 2,242 of CAZTMN010000068.1, forward strand.
GCGTTTGACGGCATCGACGCGGGCCTGAGGCAACATGGGAAACGTCACCAGGGAGATTTCCCAAAGATCAATTCTATAGAGACGCCGCACCCCGCTTTTCTGATCACGGACGGCCCGGCGGGTGCGGAATCCGATCGACAGACCATCGACCGAACCATCGCGCAGCAGCGATAAAACTTCGCGCGCCCTGGCGACTTTCAGATTGAGGCGGCCATGTACCTTGAGGCCACGCCGGTCTTCCTGCAGCGAATGCCAAGTACCGATAGGCTGGGACGCATCATGCTGCCACAACAACTTCACACCGCGCTCGCCCCGTTCGCGCAGGCTGGCGGCGAAGGCACCTGGCATTACGATATCGTTGCCGAGTTCGCGAATGTGAAACAGGCTGGCGTAGCCGGAGAACAAGCCGTCAGCCGCAGCATCGATGTGCGCCTGTTCGGCCCGCTTGGTTTCGGGCGCTGCCGTCGCGCAAAAATTATGCTCTACCTCAAACACAAGTTTTCTTTCCATCCTCGGAACCTTTGCGTTCTATTTCTTCGAAACGTTTGCGCCGAACGATTGCTCCTGCAATCTTTCAAGCACGCGAACGAACCGCCGGAACACAGCCTGCGCACGAACGCCGGTACGTGCCCGGCGTTTGCCGATCTCGCGCGACTTCAGCTCTTTCACAATCGGCTTGCGTTGCCTTGTCCGGCGCCCCATCACGAACCTCCAATTTTTCGGTTGAAGCGGGCAATCTCACGCACGAATGCATCGAAGCGGCGGTTGGATGCCGCAAGCTCGCGCAACACCCAGACCAGCAGGCCGGAGGCGCCGCTCGCCCAAAGAAAAAGCTCCAGGTGCGCCAGATCTCCGCGCTCGATAATTGTCTTTGTTACGTCTTGCATGCAGCACCAAACGCACCACGGAGTGGTGTGATGAATTTGTGATTGGTTCAAAGAGAAGGTATTCCGGCAAGCGTTACGCCACAGGGAGAAGTCAATTCAGCACCAGGCATGAATTTCGCAAGAGCGCTCTTGCGCGCCCACATACCCCAGCGCCTCGCGCTTTTCGGCATCGCTCAGGAAAGCGGCTGCGCCGATGCGCCGCCATTCGGCTTCGCGTTCCTCCGCCAGGGCGTCGATCCGGTCGAGATTAGCCTCGATACGGATGTCGCCATGCACCGCCGCCATCCAGCCGGCGAAGCCCTGCTGGGTGCGGCGCACCAGCGGAATGACGGTCTGACGCCAGAAGGCGCGGTTGGCTTCGGAATAATTGGCGAATGTATTGTCGCCCGGCAGGCCAAGCAGCAGCGGCCGGCGCATGGCACAATTTCAGATGTAGAATTGGTTATCAATATAACTACGTATCAGATCGTACATCACGCTCCAATTCATCAAAATCGGTCAGTACATCTTCGCTTCCGGTGAACCGGCTATAGTAAACTTCATCGTCGTGGAAGTAGACTTCGTACCGGGTACCGACCAAAGCAAACGATATCATTAGCGAGTCAAAACTGACTTTGTCGATTCTGTGGATAATTTTTTGCTCGTTCAGAAATTCCAGAAATTCGAGCAGTCCTTTGAGACCAGGTTGTACTTTCATATTAACTCCCATTCTTACTTCCTAAATCGATCTTGACCGAGGATTTTGATACAGGAGCGAGCGGCAGCGTTGCCGCCTTTGGCCAAACTCATAACTTGAGAAATTAACATTCCCAGAAACTGGCTTGGCAGCCTTCGAAACACTCTTCCCTGGCAGTGACCCGAGGCGAATGCTTGAACGCTCATTTTCAACTGGTCCTTGGCAAATCCACCAGCAAGACGGATCAGACCTCCAACCAAGCCTTCCCCGGTACCAGGTAGCAGATCATCTTGCAGACCGGCTGCAATACTACCTAACCCTCCCTCCCCGTCAGTCCACTGCCCGCCATCGGAATTGCCAGCCGCGACGCGCGGTTGATCGGGAGAATAGCGCAGTTCGAGGTCCGCGTCAGAATATTTTCGCGCATTGTGTTTTTGCGCGCCCACATACCCCAGCGCCTCGCGCTTTTCGGCATCGCTCAGGAAAGCGGCTGCGCCGATGCGCCGCCATTCGGCTTCGCGTTCGTCCGCCAGGGCATCGATGCGGTCGAGATTGGCTTCGATGCGGATATCACCGTGGATGGCAGCCATCCAGCCGGCAAAGCCTTGCTGGGTGCGGCGCACCAGCGGGATTATGGTCTGCCGCCAGAAGGCGCGGTTGGCTTCGGAATAATTGGCAAATGTATTGTCGCCCGGCAGACCAAGCAGCAACGGCGGCACGCCGAAGGCCAGCGCAATCTCGCGCGCCGCGGCAGCCTTGGCCTGAATGAAGTCCATGTCCTTGGGGCTGAGCGACAAAGCCTTCCAGTCAAGGCCGTCTTCCAGCAGCAACGGCCGGCCGGCGTTTTGCGAACCGGAGAAGTTTTCGTCGAGTTCGCTTTTCAGCCGGTCGAATTGTTCCTGCGTCAGACCAATACTGTCGTTACTGTTGTAGACCAGCGCGCCGGAGGGCCGTGCGGCGTTTTCCAAGAGCGCCCGGTTCCAACCGCCGGCGGCATTGTGTACATCAAGAGCCTCCTGCGCCGCCGACAGGGGCGCATAGCCGTAGTGGTCATCGAGCGGATGACACAATTTCAGATGCAGGATCGACGGCAGGCCGTCTTCACCCACTGCAAATCGCACCTTCTGCGCGCCAACTGCGTATTCGAACGCTTCCGGCCAGCCGTTGGCGCCGGGCACGATGCGCATGCGGTCGGGCCGCAGGGAATAGAGTTCGCGCGGCGCACCGTCGAGGCTCACCGCCTCCACATAGGCGTTGCCGGACAACATCAGATTGGTGAAGACCTGTTCGAGGAATTCAGCCTGCGAAGCGGCCGGATTGGGCCGGCGCAGCGGTTGCAACAGCGAATGGTCTTCGTTCTCCGCACCATTGTCATACAGCAGCCACGGCACGGTCGCCGCGGTTTCGGCGATCATCCTGACACATCGATAGACAACCGCATTGCGTTCGTATCCGGCGCGCGTCAGTTCAGCCGTGTTGCGCGGCATCCAGCGCGCCAGGCCCAGCGTTTGCAGCGCCAGCAGCGGTCCGGTGCGGGAGGCCTTGAATTCGCCTGACGCGGGCGCGCGCGTTGACGCACCCGCACCCCAAAGGCGCGAGAGGAAGGATGGCATGAAGCGTCCCCTGAATTCCTGATTTTACGATTGTTCACACCCGCCGCATGCGCGGTTCGGGCGCCCGCTTGCCGAGCGCCAGGGCAGTCACTGCCCAGACGAGCGCATCGAGCCGATCGGGACTCTTGCCGCCGGGCAGGCCATCGGGGCCGAAGGCGCACATTTCGTCTTCCAGTTCGGGCAAGACGCCGGCGTGGCGCACCCTCCCTTGTTCGTACAATTGCGCTACCGGCGCAGCGCGCAGGTATTTGCCGCGTGTCGCGCGTACCATGGTTACCGGCACGCCGGGATCGGCTTCCCGGATGATGGCCTCGACCATTTCGCCGCCCTGGTTGACCTCGGCGACAAGCTGGTCTGCCTCCAGCTTGTGGTAAAGCGCGATCGCCGCGCGCGCCCATTTCGTGGGGCGGGCCGACGACAGGCTGCAATCTGCGAGGACGTGGACGATATCATCTGCATCAACACCTGCGGCAACGATGCCGCAGGCGTCAGCCCGCTGGGAAGATGTCGCCGGCGGATCGACCGCGACAACGATACGAACCATCGCCGGCGCAGTCTCCTCGCGCGAACCTTCCAGCGCAATTCGGGACCACAGCGAATCGGGATTGTCCTCCAGCAATTCGCCATCGAGCTCCTGCCGTCCAAGCCGCGTACCGGAGTATTGCGACACGATTTTCCGCAAAAAATCCGACGGCAGGTTCTCGGCGTTCGAAATTGTGCTGGCCCGCGACAACGCGGACCGTGCATCTTTCAAAATCTGGGTTATAAGCGGGCTGGGACGCGGAGTTGTTGTAATGACCTGGCGCGGATGGGCGCCAAGCCGCAAACCGAATTGCAACATGTCGAAGGTCTCCTGCGCATAGCGCCACTTGGCGAATTCATCGAGCCAGGCACATTCAAATTGCGGCCCGCGCAAACTTTCCGGATCTTCGGCCGAATATACGTGGGCGACAGCACCATTGGGCCATTCCAGCCGCCGCCGCGATGGCTCCCATTGCGGACGGTTCGACTTGGTGTGGACCGCAAGAATTCCAGATGCGCCTTCGACCATCACCTCGCGGGCTTCGGCGGCGTTCTCGGCTATCAACGCCACCCGTCTCGCAGGGATTGTGGCAAATGGCTGCTCGCCGAGCATGACGCCTTTGATCCATTCAGCGCCAGTTCGCGTCTTGCCAGCGCCGCGCCCGCCCATAACAAGCCACACTGCCCACGGACTGCCATCTCTGCCGCGCGTGGGCGGCAATTGATCGAGGCGGGCCTTTGTTTGCCAACACTCCGCCAGGTGCCGCTGCACTTCCGGCTTCTGGCTTGTCAAGAAATCAATCAGTTCGCCGCTCTTCTCTAAGGCGTCTAAGTCGTGCCGCGAGCTCCTCTCGTAACTGGGCCAGGTCTTGGGGAGGCATATCGACTTCGTAGAGTTCCCCGGGATTTCTGTCATGGCCGCCGTGGTTTCCTTCGGTTCCCGTTTTCGCGGGCTTTTCCGGACGCATAACGTCCAGCTTTGCGAGTTCCGCCAGCGATTTGACAAGCGACGCAAGCACCCTCGCATTGCGCTCGGCTTCGGCCGGATCGGCATTGGCAAGGCGTTGCTCAACCTAGATCAATTCGCGGCGGACTGCTGTCTCAACCCTGCTTGCGAGCGCACGAGTGCCGGATCCGCAATCGCCGCCGTTGGATTTTTCGCCGGTTTTCGCGACATCGGTATCGGCCGGCGCGCCCATATTGTTGCGCCCTGTTGCGGCGCGGCGGCGCCAATTCCATATCTGCAGATACTTGCGAAGCGCATTGACCGAAATATCAAGGTGCGCGGCAATTATTTTCTGCGTAGCGCCATTTTCATAAAGATGCCTGGCTCCGCTGATCTGACCTTCGTCGAAGCTGCAAGGTTTCGGCATGGGCTCCCTTTCCTTAGCGCCCAACGCAAACAGACAGGCAGTATTCCCGCCGGTACATCAGGACGGGAAGCACTGCGGATGCGCAGGGCGCTGCAGACGTGCCATCGGACTTTGAAATTGTAGCGCTCAGCCGTTCGGGGAATTCGGAGCCAGCCGCTCCGTGATGCAATTTCTGAGCGTTCACGATGTATACAGAAGAAGCGGCACGCTGTCAACCTATATTTTCCTATTTATAGGTTTTTTTTCTTCCGTACGTCCATTTGCAAGCAGCCGGGTAAACTGCTGGACTCGATCAATCAAATCACTGACAATTACTACCTACTGATTTCGCGATATTCCACGACGATGACGATTGTCTCCCTTGCCGCCCTAACAGTGCTGGATGCAGGTCCGGCAGGTCATATCGAGGCCGCGCATTCTGCCGGCTTTGCCTACGCGGGTTTGCGGCTGCAACCCCTCTTGCCTTCGGACGAGACCATTGCGGGACTGGTTGCGCGGGAGCAACAGATCCTGGCGCTTCTTGATGCTACCGGCATCAAGCCACTTGAAATAGGCGTTTTTCCAATCAAACCGGGATTGAACGTCGAAAACTACGGGCCAGTGCTCAACTTCAGCCATAGAATTGGAGCCCGCTTCATTACCTGCCCAATTGAGGATACGAACAAGGCAAGGCGCCTTGAATCCTTCGTCCGGCTTTGCGAATTGGCGGAAACATGCGGCCTCGAAACGCTCGTTGAATTCAATCCATACAGTGGCTGCAAGTCGCTTTCGGAGGCGCTGGAGTTCGTGGAAGCGAGCGGACGGCCCGATGCGCGCCTGCTGATTGATGTCTTGCACCTTGCCCGCTCCGGCGGAAGCCCGGATGACCTGCGATCGGTCGATCCCGCCCTGGTTGCGCTGGTCCATTTGTGTGATGCCAATCCCCCACCCGAAGGGCTCTCGTCAGAGGAAGAATTGCGCCGTGAATCCCGTACCGCCAGGCTATATCCAGGTGAGGGCGTGCTTTGGCTTGATGAACTTCTTGACGCCATCGCGCCGGACACCCCCCTGAGTATCGAGGCGCCCTCGGCTGCACATGCACACTTGCCCGCGGCAGAGCGGGCCAAAAGGGCGCTCCAGGCGACCCGGACCCTGCTGACCAGGCATGCGGAGCGGGCCGCAAAACGGGGCTGACGCCAACCCGGTGCTGAAGGCCCCAGCTCGCCCGGCTTTTCGGAGATGAAAAAAGGGGATTTGGTCCGCCGCACATTCATGTATTCTTCCGGCAAATTCAGGAGGAAGTATGGACGGGCTAGACGGTGTTCGCCGGGTCGTTACGACAGTCGATTCGGACGGCAAGGCAGTAGTATTATCCGACGGGGAGAACCCGCACAGGGAAGTTCGCCCTGCGCGCAAGAACGTTTCGCGTGTCATATGGGCAAGCGATAGCGCGCCGGCAGAAATACAGGGGCAGACTGATCGCGGGCTCGACTACAAGGGCACATCGCCCGCCAACGGCGGAACCGTGTTCAGGATAATTGATTACCCGCCTCAGGCGGACGGCATTGAAGATATGGATCTCAACACGCGCATGAACGAACTGGCGCACGAGCCGGCCATCGAAGGACTGCCGCCACGTCATCCATTTATGCACAGAACCCGCTCACTCGATTATGCTATAGTTCTGTCAGGAGAGATCGACATGCTTCTCGACGACAGTGAGGTCCACCTCAAGGCAGGAGACGTAATTGTGCAACAGGGCACAAACCACGCCTGGGTTAATCGGAGCAATGCGCCCTGCCGGATTGCGTTTGTCCTGGTAGATGCCAAAGCGCCAAACCGGAACAGGTAACAGGGGAAATCAGATGCCGGGGACCGCCCGAAATCTTGAAGCTTTGAGAATGCTCCCCTTTTTCTCAACTCTGGGGTCGGAGACGTTCGCAAAGCTCACGAACACCGCGAGGATCGATCGCCTGCGCAAGGGCGAAACGTTGTTTCGTCAAGGCGATAAGGCGCAATCGGTATTTGTGGTCATTGAGGGCTTCATCAAGCTATCCCGGATTTCGGTTCAGGGAGATGAGACTGTCATCCACATTTTCGGAAGGGGGGAGAGTATTGCCGAATCGGTTGCTGTCCTCGGGGACAACCACACGACGACCGCGGAAGCCACGGGCCCTGCGACCGTTGCACGTCTGCCCGCGGGCGATGTAGCGCAGATCGCCGGCGAGGCGCCCGAACTGGCGCTAACCATTTTGTCGGGATCGTCGGCCAAGATTTGGGCGTTGATGGACGAGATCGAGACGTTGAAAGCGCAAACCGCGGACCAAAGGGTCTTGCGTTTCCTGCTTTCGCTTTGCCCCAATGAAACTGGCCCGTGTACCGTGCGCTTGCCGTACAACAAGGGCGACATAGCAGCATCGCTCGGCCTGAAGCAGGAAACATTGTCGCGCTCGTTTGCCCGCTTGAAAAGCAGTGGCATCGCGATTGAAGGACGCGACGCCCATATCGCCGCCAGCGAAAGACTGGCTGCCGAAATCGAAAAGCTGAACAAAATCGTTTGAATTAAAGTGGCTTTGAAAGCCAGAACATTGCCGAAGCGCGACGGCTATCTACGTCTATTGCTTTGCAAATCTTTTTTGTCAGCAGGTTTTTTCGGTTTTCGCAGCCTGGGTGTTTTATCCGGCCATTGGACGATAAAATTCGGATAATCCTCCAGGGCAACATCGTCTTCAGACGGACCGGAGCGGCCCTGGACAGATATACCCGCTTCGTGAACCGTTTCCCTGGAACCGGATATGAGCGGATGCCACCATGCCAGCCGCTTTCCCTCGGCGCGAAGCCTGTAGGCGCATGTCGCCGGTAACCAGCTCAACTCATGAACGTTTTGCATCGACAGGGAGATGCAGTCCGGAACCTTTGCCTGTCGATTGGCATAGTCGCCGCATTGGCAGGTCTGGCTGTCAAACAGGGTGCAAACGATGTTCGTGCAGTGAATCTGCAAGGTGTCTTCATCCTCGAGTTTCACCAAACAGCAGCGTCCGCACCCATCACAAAGTGCTTCCCATTCCGGCTCGGTGAGCTCCGCCAGTGGCTTTTCCCAGAATGGAAGTGCTGTTTTTCTTCGGTTGTTCGGCTTGGCTGACAATTTCGGCGAATTTGCTGCTCTTCTTGCCGCCATTCGTAGCTCCTGCGCGTAGCGCTACGCGATTGTTTCACGCTGCAACAAACTGTCGGCACGAAATTTACTCGCTTGAACCAATGCATGGGCCCGGCACAATGGCCCGGCGGATTTTTGCACATTGGCGTTTCCCGCCGAACCGGATTTTGGCCGGCAAAATCGCCAAACTCGTCAAAGTTCCTCAGTTTGTGCTAGACGCTATGGCACAGACATGCGCCATTGCAAAGTTGCGGGGAACCGAAAAGGGCACGCTGCGTGTTGGAAGGTCTGAAAAATTCAGCGATTTTCCGGAGGCTTGGCCGCAGCCTGCTGGCGTTTGACGCCTGGGTCAGCGCGAGTCTCTACGACAGCCGTCAGCGCTCGCGGGATCGCTACGCTTCGTTTTCCGGATTCATGGACCGTTTCCACGTCTCGGGAGTACCGAAACTCGCGGTCGAGCTGAGCTGCGAAGCGCTAACGGTCGGGCTGGCCGGGTCGGTCCTGATGCTGGCGCTGGCGGTGCCCGCTTTCAATGTCACATCCGATGACTGGTTGAAGGAACAAGATCTTGCCGTAACGTTCCTTGACAGGTACGGGCGTGAAATCGGACGACGCGGCATCCGGCATGATGATTCGGTGCCGCTTGAACTGATCCCGAATTTTCAGATCAACGCCCTTCTGGCGACGGAAGATCGGCGATTTTGGTCTCACTACGGTATCGATCCGATGGGAACCCTGCGGGCGCTGAGCGCCAATGCACGTGCGTCCGGCGTTGTCCAGGGCGGATCAACACTGACGCAGCAACTTGCAAAGAACCTGTTTCTGAGCAGCGAACGCACGCTTGAACGCAAAATCAAGGAAGCGTTTCTCGCGGTTTGGCTGGAGTTTCGCCTGAGCAAGCGAGAGATTCTCAAGCTTTACCTTGATCGGGCTTATATGGGAGGTGGCGCGTTTGGAATTCAGGCCGCGGCCAAATTCTATTTCGACAAGCCGATTCGCGATGTAACGCTCCCCGAAGCGGCAATGCTCGCTGGCCTGTTTAAAGCCCCGACGCGCTATGCGCCCCACATCAATTTGCCGGCCGCCCGCGCGCGCGCGAATGATGTTCTGGAGAACATGGTAGAAGCAAATTTCCTGACCGAGGGACAAATTTACGCGGCGCGAAAAAATCCCGCAAAACCTATCTATCGCCGGCGCGATGAAAGCCCGGACTATTTTCTCGATTGGGCATTTGCAGAAGTTCGCAAACTTGCACTGGCGGGAAAGCTGGGCAAAAGCCGGGTATTGACCGTGCGAACCACGCTCGACAGCAGCCTGCAGAGGCATGCCGAGCAGGCCGTCGAAAACAACCTTCGCCAATTTGGCAAGAGATACAACGCGCGGCAGGCGGCAGCGGTCATTATGGAATCGACCGGTGCGGTTCGCGCACTTGTTGGCGGGCGGGACTACGGGGCAAGCCAATTCAATCGCGCAACCGGCGCCATGCGACAACCCGGATCTTCGTTTAAACCGTTTGTGTATACGACCGCCCTCTTGTCAGGCCGCTTCAACACGCAGACTATCGTAACAGACTCGCCGGTCTGCCTGGGAAATTGGTGTCCGCGAAACTACGGGGGCCGTTATGCCGGGCGCGTCCCGCTGCGCAATGCCCTTGCCCGCTCCCTGAACACGATCGCGGTCAAACTGTCGATCGAGATCGGCGATGGCCGCGGCTCGTGGAACAAGGCCAAATCGGGCCGCGCCAAGATTATCGACACAGCAAGGCGCATGGGACTGGAGACGCCGCTGAAGAATACTGTTCACCTGCCCATCGGTGTATCGGAGGTTACAGTTCTCGACATGGCACGGGCCTACGGCGTGTTTTCTACCGGGGGCAAGCGCGTACCCGCCTTCAGTGCTTCAGAAATTCGCAATAGCGCGGGCGAGATCATTTACCGTCAGGACCAACATGGCGTCCAGCCAAAGGACGCCATTGATCCGGCGATCGTCGCGAACATGAATTCCATGCTTAATCAGGTGATTGAGGCAGGAACCGCGCGGCGCGCACGATTACCGGGCATTGCGGCCGGAGGCAAAACCGGCACTACAAATGCCTATCGCGATGCCTGGTTCGTTGGCTTTACGGGAAATTACGTTGGTGCGATCTGGTACGGCAATGATGACTACCAGTCGATGAACAATATGACTGGCGGTTCAATTCCAGCGCAAACCTGGCAGGACATCATGCTGTATGCACACAAGGGCATTGAGATAAAACCGCTGCCGGGTGTGCCGCATCCGCCCTTGTCGCAGAACCTGGCGCGGCTTGGTGCGGCAGTCGCCAATGCGCCCGATCTTGGCGTTCCGCAACGGCCCGCAACGCTTAGCCGCGGGACCCATCAGGTGCTTGGACGAATCGAAAAGCTGATGCGCGCTTCGAAAGTCCGCCTGCGGCACTCAAGGTTGCCGGCTCCGGCAAAAACAAGACTGGGGGCGCTCCGCTTCGGCCAGCCCTTCGAAACGCTGGGAACCAAAAGCACCGCGACTCATTTATTTTCCCGCAGGCGCTAGGTGTGCGGGCTCCGAAAACCGCCCGGCCTATTCGCATCCAATGAAGCTTCAGGCGCGTGAGAGGCAAACGCGGCCGCTGCTTTTCCCCGGCCTGAAAAACAATTATTCGCCTTCGGCAACGGGTCCGCGGCGCAGGTCGATAATCTCGATTACATTGCGGTCGGGGTCGTGGAAATATGCGCTTCGACCTTGAAATGTACCGGTTGGCCGATCTTCTTCCTTGAAGATGCGAACGTTTTTTTCCGCCAGGTATTCCTTTGCCTTCTCATACTCATCAGAGGAAACACGGAAGGCGGTGTGGATGTCGTGCTTGTCGCCAACATTCGGATTGATGGGTGTTTCCGAATAGGTCAGCACAAATGATGTTCCATGCGCTTCCAAAAAAACCATGTGGTTGTTGCGACGTAATTTCCGCAGGCCCAATATCCCGGTGTAAAATTCTTCGGATACGTCCAGATCTTTGACCGGGATGGTGAAATGGACAAACCCCTCAGTCTTAATCATTCTTGGTCCCCGCTCCCGCGCGCTCGGCAATCCGCCATATCCCGGACAACCTTGCAATTTCCACACACGTCTCCATAAACCGAATGCGATAACATTTGTCCAGCATGATTGAGACAGTGCGGCGGCTAGGCTATTGATATAGCGATAACGCAAACTGCATGCATGCCCGGCTGCAAACTTGGCCATTGCCCGGAACAGCCGAGGACCGGCCGGACGGTGCGCTGTTGCCTGGGAGGAGCAAGCCCTTGTAGGGGTGCGCATTTCCAATATGGCGGAACCCGCACCAGCGATATCAGGACAGATAAGTGGCTGTATTCTTCAAATCTCTGTTTGTCGTGACTATCGGTGTTGCGCTGGGACTATTTGCAACCTGGTTTTCCATCGAGCAAGGCCACGGTTTCGGCGCCGTCAAGGCAGGGCCGTGGCTGGGATGGCCACGCGCTGGCACCACCTCGGCTGACCCCTACGCCCGGGCAGCAATTTCCAGAACCGCGGAACTGCCCCTCGGTCTTGCCGAAGGCCTGTCGTTCCTTGCCCGCAGCGATTCCAGCGGACGCCCGTTGCGCCGTGAATGCATTTATACTATCTCGCCGCCCGTCCCGGCTGCCCGCTATTGGACAATTTCCGTTGCTTCGCCGCAAGGCGTGACGTTAACAAACGATTTTGGCCGGACCGGATTTACGTCACGCGAGATTATCCGCACCGGTCCCGGCCGTTTCTCGATCAAGCTAGCACGGGAGGTCCAGTCAGGTAACTGGCTTCCCATGGCTGCGGAAGGTCCGTTTGTCCTGGTATTACGGCTCTATGACACGCCGGTCAGTTCGGCGGCTTCCGCACTGAAGGGTAGCGACATGCCGAGTATTACCCGAGGAGCCTGCGCGTGAGTTTTGGTGATCGATTCCTCGGCTGGCTTCCCTGGATATTGGCTGCGCTCATCATCGCAGGCATCGTTCATCTTACTTCCATTTTGGCAATGCCGCGCCTGGCTACAGAGGATGCTTTTGCACGAATTGCCCGCGTGGCCCCTTTGCACAAGCTGACGATACTGGCCGGGAAGCCGGACGCCATGAAACTTTTACCGTTTGAGGACCCCTCTACCGCGGTTGCCGTGTGCCGGTTCGATCTTACGCAGGGCCCGTTGAGGCTGAAGGGGAAGCTGGTCGGCGATGGGTTGATGCTCATGTCATTTCGCAACCGCTATGGAGCCGCGTTCTATTCTATGACCGATCGAGGGACATCCCGCGGAACGCTGAACGTGGTTGTCGTAACCCAGGCCCAGCTCGAGGCCATTGAGGCTAACGATCCGGAAGATGAGACCCCGTCTGAACTTCGACTGACCTCACCGACCTTGAAGGGACTTGTGATTCTTCGATCTCTTGCGCCGGAAAAAGGCGACTACCCGCGGGCTGTCGAAGAATTGAAATCCATCGCGTGCCTGCTCGAACCAGCACCGGCCGGCGCTGGCGTGAAAAGCGGCTAGGCTGCGTGGCTTTGGCAAATTCAGGAAGAGTCGCGATCGGATATCCGGCCCATCAACCCGAAACCACGAATAAACGCGTCACACCGGGATGAGATCAAACTGGCGGTCCCAGCCGTCGCACAAACACTACGGGCGGATAAGCACACCTAATGGGCCACGGCCGTTTTCCGTCGCGGTGACGGCTTGCGCTGGCGACGGCAATGTTGGGCCTCAGCCAGGGTCTTTCTCGCCAGCGCCTGGTACATCTCTACATCCTGCTCGTTACGGACATATTGAATACCGGTGAACAGGAGGATCATGGCCCCGTTTTCGGGAACGGCTGCCCGGTTGTCCCTGCGTTGTCGAGGGACGGAGTTAATGTCGACCACGTTGCTCATTTCGCCATCCTGGTTCAGCCCTATGCCTTCTGCGGCGCATCAGCAATTACCGCATTGCGGCTACTGAAGGTTAATGTTGCGTCAACGAAACTGGCTTAGACTGGCGTTAATCCCACCCCGAGTATGTGTGACGCCGCACCACGGTGTACAGTGAGTAAAAAGTCGATGCATAGTGCAGCCCTCGGCGGTCCAACCGCGAGTTGTCCAATTCCACCGGGAGGCCGACGCGACACGCCAGCATCGGCGCGCGATCCCTCCAGGCTGCTGCGTGACCTGACTGACCTGTTTGTTTCGCGCCGCAGCCCCGATGGCATGGCCGTCCTGCGCTACGAAGACATCGCTTGCCGCCTCGTTGCGTCGGCAAATTCGGCAGCACGCGCGTACGCCGCGGCCCGTATCAGCACACATCCATACGCACCAGCGCTGTTGATCGAAGCATTGCTCAATAGTGATCCGGTCTGCGCCAAGATCCTCGCTGAGCACTGCGCACGGGTTGCACCAAAATACCTGCTCCAGTTTGCCGTTCACGACGATGCGTCTTATGCGGCAGCGGTTGCCCGCCGGCGCAAAATTTCACCCCAGCTCGCGCGCGTGTTGGCGGAGCGTACGGAGCGTGCGGTGCTGCACGAACTTGCAGCAAACCCCCAGGTTGTTCTCGGCGGAGACCTTCTGAAGCAGCTTGTTACAAAGGCAAAATCCGATCCAGGTTTGGCCAGAATCATCACTTCCAGAGCTTCCGACTGCATTTTGATCGCGCCCTTGTTCCTGGTCGCATCCCCGAAGGAGCGGCAATGCATTATTCGGGCAGCCGAGCACCAGAATTTTCCGGCTTCGGCAATATCGGGAATAAAATTGGTCGGACCAGCGCTTGTTAACTGGCTTGGTAGCCGCGATCCGATTTCGAGCCGGCAGCGCATCGCATCCGAACTTTCGCATGTCATTTGCCAGCCGAAAGAAACGGTCGAAGCGCTCCTGGACGATCCGGGAGGGGAAGGCCTGGCCATCCTGTTTGCAGCTGCCGGAATGCCGCTTCCCGAAGCGATACGTTTCTTGCTGCGGTGCCCGGCGGAGATTTCTCATTCTCACAAACGGTTGCGGCGTCTTGCAAAGACGATTGAATACCTGCCGGCCCACGTCGCCCGTTGGCTAATCCAGGCAATCAGCGAAAGTCCGAACCTGGCAGATGCCCAAACACCGCCGTCAGCGGCAGCCCAATATCAGCCGCTGCACGATATGCGCGCCAGGCAGCAAGCGACCAGGAATAAGGAAACCGCCCCTGCCCGCCCCGCGCAATTCAACAAGCGCAACACGGGCGGCCAAAGGCCGGGCAATTCAACCTTGTCCGGGTAGTCCAAGTCAGGCGGCAAGCGGCAAAAGGGAGCGATCAGCCCGGCAGCAGCCGTTCGCATTCAAACCAAATCCAGAAAGTGCTCACCATCAGGGCTCTCCACCTCGACGATCCACAAGTCCGGATCAAAGGAAAGCTCGCGGCGCAATCGGTCCTCAGCTTCCGACTCTTCAATCGCTGCGCTTTGATGTAGCTTCTGCCAGCGCCGTTCGATGCCCGCATCACCGATTTCACTTTGGGGCGCCGGCCCGTACAGGACGACATGCCCGTCGAGCAGATCGATCTTGACAAAGATGGCTCCGGCTTCCGCTGCGCCCCGGCGGCGTAGACCGGCAAAGCGGCCGCTGACCAGGCAGCGGCGCATGTAGGCGGATACCCAAATGTCGGAGCGAAGGCGCAATTGACACCTGTAAGCGAGTAGCGGGCGTCAGCTCAAATATTTGACGCTGTCGAGGTCAGGGTATTCGCACCCGCGCGCGCGCGGCCAGTACCTGGAGCGTTCGTTTCCTTGCAGGCCCGGTCGAGGACAAGCGGTTGGTGTGTTGGAAGTCAACCAGCGCCGCACGCGTCGCCGGCCCCGCTATTCCATCAATTTCAAGCGGGTATCCCAACTTCACCAGGGCTTTCTGCACCGCGGCGATCCGGTCTTTGCTTTGACCGGCAAGGGAGGTCAAACCCGCGTCGCGGGCCTTGTACGAGCGGGCCGGAATATTTCCCGGCGGCCGCGGAACGGGTCCCTGTTTGCCTTTGATAAGCGCTCCAATCAGGTCCCTGGCCGGCCCCGGATGCCGCGTGGCGCCAGTAGGAGTTTTTTCGCCTTCAAACAAACGCTCGAATGTCGCGGTCCGCAATGGCGGAACAGCAAGAGTGTGGGAGGCGGAGCGGCTCTTGAGCGAAGCGTCCGTCGTTTGCGCAAGTTTCTTTTGACGCTTACCATCCCCGTTTCGCGCCGGCATTGAGGATTTGAACGCCTGCTGTTTCGCACGCGAAGGCTTGGTGCTCGATTCAGGCTTGATTTTCTTGGCAAAAAATGGCGCCGGATGCCTTACCGGTTGAAGGTAAAGGGCGTTGATCGCGATGATGCCAACGACGGCGCCCAAGGCGCCATACTTGAACAATTTTGCTGGCCGGATTGCTGGCATGGAGAAGACATAAGCCTTGGGATCAGAATGCTGATCCCTATCGGGGCCCGCTGCTGATCTTGCACGGTTGCGCCGCAACACCGCGCTTTCATCACCCAGTACCGATTTACGCAACTTTCTGGACCTCACCTTGAATCGGACTTTTTCCGCTGTCCGCCACGCCCTCCGCCCGATCAAGCGAGAAATCCGCTCTACCTGCCTTGGCTGGAGGAAGCGGAATGGCTTCTATGGACGCCATTGGGGCAGGCTTCACATTCGCGTGCCGGCAATCGAGCGGCAACTTCACGGTTATGCACGTTCCCGCACCCAGACCGCTTTCAATCTGGATCGAGCCGCCGTGCAATCCGACTAGGCCGCGCACGACTGACAAGCCAAGGCCTGTTCCCTCGTACGGGCGATCATAAGAGGCAATCGCCTGAAAGAACGGATCGCCGATCTTGTCCAATTCCGACTCGGCAATTCCAATGCCTGTATCGCGGACCCACAGAACCAGAGAATTGCCTTCCGGTTTCAGGCCGACTTCCACATCTCCGCGCGCAGGCGTGAACTTGATCGCATTCGATAGCAGATTGATGACTATCTGTTTGAATGCGCGCTTGTCCGCAACGACGCCATGCACCTTCGGATCAATTTCACAAGCGAGATTGATCTCGCTCTTTGCCGCACGCAAATGCAACATCCCGACACAGGTATCGATCAGTGCCGCGACTTCAAACTCTTCGGGAACGATGTCGAAACTGCCCGCTTCGATTTTCGAGATATCCAGGATCGAGTTCACCACCGATAGCAAGTGTTCGCCCGATTCCTTTATGATCAACGCATATTCACGGCATTTCTCCGGCTCGCTTGGCGCGATGCTTTCTGTTGACAATATTTCAGAGAAACCAATGATGGCATTGAGCGGCGTTCGCAATTCATGGCTGACGTTGGCGAGGAACCGGTCTTTCCAGACGTTGGCCTGATCGGCCATGTTCCGCGCAGCCTCAAGTTCATCCTGATGCAGCTTGATGGCTGTCACGTCACGAACGATCGCGATTACCCTGTCGCTACCACGTTCATTGTTTTCGCTGTCGCTTGCTTCAGCTGGATTCCGGCCGATTTGGTTGGCGCGCAATTCAACCCAGCGGAATTGTTGCTCACCCGCGGCAGTCGTTGAACGCAGCCGCAAGGTTGCAGCGACCACCTCTTTTGCATCAGCAGCGTCGGATACCGCTTTGAGAAACGCGGGCCGGTCGGCTACGTGAACACGGTCAAAGAATCCCCGCCCAGCCAGTTCACTCTGCGGTAGTCCAAACAATTCCGCACAATTCTCGCTCACGCGCTCGACAGCGCCCGAACGATCCATACGCAACACCAGGTCGCCAATGACCTCGGACAGCGAGCGATAACGGATTTGACGGCTGCCGAATGCGCGCCTTTGGCATATCTCATTGTAGACAAACGCGCCGCTCAAGCAGACCGAGTACAAGATTGCAACGCTAGCCGCGAGAATCGCGACGGACGGCCCGGCGCCAATCGCGAAGGACAAGCCTGTAAGACTGAACACCGCAAGCGCGGCAATCAAGGCCAGCGAGCCAGCCAGGGACGCAAGCAATGCTACTACGGAACCGGCCATAGCCGCCTCCAGCGGCGCCAACACAGCCAGCAACATGGCCGCAGGCGCCATCGCCCCTCCGGCTGCGGCAAACACCAAAGACAAAAGCATTATTGCGCCAACACAAATCATGTGCCCAGGAAGCAGATTCCCGGTCCGGCTGACATAAACGGCCGCAAACAGCGGCGCGATTGCAAATGCACAGATCAATACTGCGGAGATCGCCGGTGCGCCGGCCAGGGCGAGATATAACGGCAATGCGCCCAGAACCGCCAGGGACACGCAAATCCGAGAGGTGATGAATGCTACATGACGCGGCACGGGACCGCCGTCCCGGCGAACACTTTCGTGGACCAGCGCTTCCAAACGATTGGCAAAACTCGAAAAAACCGACACCTGACGCAACTCGCTCATGACGGCGGAATCAGGGCGCCGTTACCAGTAACAAATTCGCAGCACCGCCTTAAATGAACGCTAAGCAAACTGGATTTTAAGGCGCGCATTCGTCCCAATTTGAGATTTGCGCACGTTAATCCTTTGTCATGGTTTAGAAGACGTTTCCAAAGCGGGCGCGCGACCGGCCGCTATGGTGAACACCAGGTAAAATCGATCATTTGAATCAAATTTATTGGATTAGCCCGATCTTGAATGGGCGGTGCTAGTTTAGCTGGCGAAAACTCGGCAACAACAACAAGACCTCGGCGCCATGCTATTTGTGATGCGATCAGCCTTTTGCCTCGGCCTCGTCTTCTGGGCCATCCCGCCACAAGAGGGCAGCGGGCCGGCGCGTCCGGAGGCGGGAAATCCGAAAAATGCAATTGCATCCGCCGCGGGGCAGTATTGCCACGCTAACCCGCAATTGTGCTTGAAGATTGCGTCAGGAATTGCGCGGCAAGGCCAGAATTTGCCGTCCGGCAGGATAGCCGAAGCAGCACGCGCGGCGATTGCCGGGCACGGTACAACCCGCGGCGATGCGAGCCGGAGCCTGTCCACGCTGACGCCCGAGGACCGGGCGATCGAGCCGCGCCGCACCGGGCATGTTCGCTGACATTTGCCGCACAGAACAGCGCACCATATAAAGCCCCGATCATCTCCTGCAATTGCATGCGACACCGAACGTGTGTATCTGGACTGCATGGCTGCGATTGACGACATCATTGACGACTTCTCGCTCATTGACGACTGGGAAGACCGCTACCGCTACGTGATAGAACTCGGCAGGAAACTCGAGTCTTTGCCGGATAGCGCGCACAACGATGACAACAAGGTGCGTGGATGCGCCAGTCAGGTGTGGCTTGAAACCAACGTCCGGCGCGACGACGACGGTCAGGCCAGACTTGCCTTCAGGGGCGATAGCGACGCGCACATTGTGCGAGGCCTCATTTTTATCATCATTTCCTATTTCTCGGGGCGCACGCCCCAGGACATACTCAGAGGCGACCTGCTCTCGGTCTTCGAAAAACTAGGGCTGACCGAACATTTGACCCCGCAACGTTCGAATGGCGTTCGTGCAATGGTCGATCGCATTCTCAATGATGCACGCAAGGCGCTGACGAACGCCGTTTGATCCTCGGCGCGAATGCAGCGCACCGGCAAGATCATTCGGGCACAGACCTTTGTCCGCCACCAATCGATGGCCGGTACCCGGCGCTTCCCCAGTGAAGAAGGCCGAAATTCTTCTCCGGTCCCCTGGCTGCCTCGCCAAGCCCGTAATGTTTTGCAAGCATCGACAACGCCATGGCGAGTACGACCTTGGCGGATCTGCGGGGCCACGAGCGTTCGAATTCCACATCGCCCAGTCCCTTGAGAAATCCGCAGACATCGACGAGCAGGCCGGCACAGTCCGGACCCACTGCATCAAGCGCCTGGTGAACCCGCTGCCGCGCTGAAATCACGACATCACTGATATGCTGATCGCTTCCGGTGCGCTGGCCGCCCTGACCCACTCCGCTCCAGTTCGCCGTGATGCTCGGCATCATTTGCGCCAACTCAAGATCACGCCGCAAACGCTCGCCCGCTTCCAGCTGGACTGGAGATATCAGGGCGCTGCCGTCCGGGGCCCTGCGCCGCGAAAGCCAATCCAGAGGGCTTTCATCAATATCCACCCGGACGGATTTGCGCACTCCGTCAACCTCTGCAACCCGCTCCCCGGTTTCCTGATGCTGGCGCCGAAAGCCATCCTGGCCGGAACTCAGGCGAACCAGATAACTGCGCCCTGGTTCGGAAATTTCAAGATAATCCTGTTTTGACGCTGCAGACCTGCCCCACCGAGCCAAATCGCGGCCCACAAGTTCATCAGCAGCCGCAAGCTCGGAACCAGCGATGCGCAGGCTCACACCATTGCGGGGCGCGTAAACGTCCAGGACCCCATCGGGACCAAATGCGCTGGAAGCGGCGGTCGCGCCGGGTTGCGCCAGCTGGCGCAACAACCTGCCGGCGGCTGGGGTCAGTACGTCCGTTTTACCGGCTTTGCCCGAGGGCACTTTTTCGCGGGACCCAGGTTTTGGTTCAATTGGCATTGGCCTGCTCCATTCTTGGTTTCTTGAAAGCTGCTGGTTAGCTGCCGCGGCATCTCGTTTGATGGCAGGACTGCTTGCAGCACCCGGTTGCAGATGGCGCAATGAAACTTCAATCGCACAAGAAAGCGCGTCCAAGGCTTGATCGAATGGCTCGTGATCGCGGGCATCTTCAACGCGCGCGCACGCATACCGGACACTCGTCCGATCCCGGTCGAACATGCGCCCGGCGGACCTCTTCGACACGCCAAAGGCGACATGAATCAG
>CAZTMN010000069.1:0-21438 GCA_964615275.1 uncultured Beijerinckia sp.
ATCGCGGCCTTGATCATGGGCTTGCGGAAAAGTGGATCGCAACGCCGGCAATGCGCGCGAATCTGTTCCGGCCAAAAGCCAGACGATGCGGCAAGCAAAGCGATCACCCAATCCTCGCGGCCGCCACGATCTGCATTAACACATCCAATTTTCGCCGCTAAAGTCCGGATTGATTCCCTGGCCCTGGTTCGCCGGCGCACGCCGGGCCAGTTCGTCATTGCAAACCGGCCTGTTACTGCGCAATCCCGATCCCCAGACAGCGGGTCGGCTCGAACCAGGCGCCAAGAGGAGCGATAACAACGGTGAAAGGGTTGTTCGCAAATCTGGCCTCGGTCGCCGGGTTTACTCTGCTTTCCCGGGCTACGGGCTTCATCCGGGATATTTTACTCGGCGCAATACTTGGCGCCGGCGCGCTGGCGGATGCATTCTATGTCGCTCTGCGCATTCCCAACCATTTTCGCGCCATCTTTGGAGAAGGCGCATTCAATGCAGCCTACGTCCCCAGCTACTCACGCGTACTGGAGGGCGGGGGCGAGGCAAGCGCAAAACACTTCTCCGCCCAGATATTCACCCTGCTATTGCTGTCGCAAGTCATCCTGCTCATTGCCGCGCTGGCGTTTACCCGGGAAATATTGTGGGTACTGGCGCCGGGCTTTGCAAACGATCCAGGCAAAATGGCGAATGCCATTTTCATGACCCGGATAACTTTCCCTTACCTGCTCTGCGTGACTTTGGTCACCTTGCTCGCCGGCACATTGAACGCCAATGGCCGCTTTGCCGCAGCTGCCTTTGCGCCGGTACTTTTGAACATTGCAATCGCCGGGTTTCTTGGGATCGCCTTCTTATTCCCGGACGCCGGTATAGCTGCCAGCGTGGGTGTCTTGATTGCTGGCGGCCTGGAACTGGCATTGATGCTGGTTGCAGCAAAGAGGGCTGGATTGCTAGCCCTGTTTGCACGTCCAAACTGGTCGGCTGACATCAAGCAATTTTTCACCGTTTTCGTGCCTGCGGTAATCGGTTCGGCCGGCGTCCAGATTGCAATTTTCGCCGACACCATCATCGGCTCAATGCTGCCAACCGGCGGTTTGTCTTCGATCTACTACGCAGACAGGCTTTATCAATTGCCGATCGGGGTGATCGGCATTGCCGCGGGAACGGTCTTGCTGCCCGAAATGAGCCGGCGATTTGCGGCTGGCGACACAAGCGGTGCGCTCAGCGCGCAAAACCGGACGATGATGCTTACTATCGCGCTGGCCATGCCATTCTATGTAGTTTTCATGGCGATCCCGCTTGAAATCATTCGCGGCATCTACCAGCGCGGCGCCTTCAATGAAACCGCGGCCCTGGGGGCGGCGTCTGTACTGCAGGCCTATGGCTTCGGTCTGCTTGCAGTGGTGTTAATTCGCTCGGCTGTCGCCAGCTTCCAGGCGCGCGGCGATACGCTGACACCGATGAAAATTTCGCTCTTCGCAGTCGCCTGCAACGTGCTGATCAAATTTTTGCTGTTCGAGCGGCTCGGCGCCCCGGGAATTGCAATCGCAACGGCAATCGGCGCATGGATCAATCTCGGGCTCCTGGTGCTTCTGGCCACGCGCAAGGGCGACATGGCCTTCGATTCGATGACTGGAAAGATCGTTGCCGCTGTCGCGGGAGCCGCAATTGCGCTTTACATCGGACTGTTAGCCGGATCCGGCATCACCGGCTCGCTAGCGCAGCAAACCGGCTGGTTCGTCAACGAAATACATCTTGTCCTGTTGGGTATCGTCACGGCCCTGGTCTACTTGCCGGCGCTTGCCGCCCTCCTGTATGCCCTCGGCGTTGGGCCCCGGGCGCTTGTTGCACGCCGGCAGCCGGAAACAGCAGATCCAGAATAAGCCGGCCCAATCTCATGCTCTATCAATAAACATAGTATTTTCAGCTATTTACGGACGTTTCAGCGATCTCTTGCGGGCATCAAGTGGCTGAATTACCTGCATTCCCGTCGGTCCTGCAATATGGCACAATGGCTCCATGACCAGCCATTCGAGCTATAATGTGTACGCGTTCGACGCCTACGGGACATTATTCGATGTCCATGCGGCGGCGGCAGAATTGCGCGAACGGATCGGGCCCCAGGCACAACGGCTTTCCGAAATCTGGCGTACCAAGCAGCTGGAATACACTTGGGTCCGGACCCTCAGCGGCGCCTATCTAGACTTTATGACAGTGACGGAACACGCCCTTGATTTTGCGGCATCTCAGTGCGGCGGGATTTCTCCGGACACACGCGCAGACCTGCTCGAAAGTTATCGTTCGCTGGCTGCCTATCCGGATGTTAAGCCGGTTCTCCAAGCACTGCGGGATGGCGGCGCCCGGACGGTCATCCTATCGAACGGGACACCTTCCATGCTCGAAGATGCCTGCCATGCGGCGGGCATCGAACACCTTGTCGACCGCGTGATATCGGTCGATTCAATCAGGCGCTACAAGACCCTCGCCGGGGTTTACGCCTTGGTAGGAGAGTGGACCGGGGCCGCGGCTTCGGATATATCGTTTCAATCCTCCAACCGCTGGGATATCGCCGGAGCAGCAAGCTTTGGTTTTCGAACCGTCTGGGTCAACCGTACCGGCCAGCCCGATGAGTACCATGACCTCGCCGCCGATCACATCATCTCAACGCTTTCTCAACTCCCGAGCCTAACCAAATTACCAGCATGACCGTACATTTGGCGAGCACCGATTCCGCCTCAACCGTAATCCTGCGCACTGTCCCCGAGCTGCGCGGGCTTACGGCCCGCTGGCGCGCGGCAGGCGAACGCATCGCTCTTGTGCCGACCATGGGCGCGCTCCACGAAGGACATATGTCGCTGGTTTCGAAAGCGCGCGAAACATCGCATCGGGTAGTCGTTTCTATCTTCGTCAACCCGACTCAATTCGCGCCATCAGAGGACTTCGAAAAATATCCCCGAAACTTCGACGCCGACCTCGAGAAAATATCCGCCGCTGGCGCAGACGCAGTTTTCGCCCCATCGCCGGAAGTGGTTTATCCGAGTGGTTTTTCAACGCTGATAACCGCCGGCGGGCCGGCCAAGGCGGGATTGGAAGACATGTATCGCCCCGATCATTTCGACGGCGTTGCAACGGTCGTCGCCAAACTGCACATCATGGCAGCGCCCGACCTGGCTGTTTACGGCGAGAAGGATTTCCAGCAACTGGCAGTGATCCGGCAGATCAATCGCGATCTTGATTTGCCAGTCGAAGTACTTGGCGCAGCAACCGTTCGCGCAGGTGACGGCCTGGCTCTATCGTCGCGCAATGCCTATCTAACACCCGAAGAAAGAACCGTTGCGCCGGCCCTATACAAGACGCTTTGCCATTGCCGCGACGCAATCCTTGCCAGCGGGGACCCCGCGGCGCGTATGGCCAGCGGCATCGACCAGCTGGTTCAGCTTGGCTTCAAACCGGATTATCTTGAACTTCGTGATGCCGAAACACTTGGCAAACCCCGTTTGGGCGATGGCAGGCCGGCACGGCTGCTAGTGGCTGCGCGGCTCGGCGCGACCCGGCTGATTGACAACATTGCCGTGATCGCCCCCTAGCAACCCGCCTTGCATTCCGAAAAGGACCTATCATGGCCTATCTTGAAGACGCCCGGCCCCTAAAGCTCGGTGACTTTGCGAATATGAAGTCGGCAGGTGAAAAGATCACCATGCTCACCTGTTACGATGCCAGCTTTGCCAGCCTATTAGAACGCAACGGCATTGAGGTGCTGTTGGTCGGCGATTCGCTTGGCAACGTTTTGCAGGGCCATGCCACGACACTCCCGGTTAGTGTGGAGCACATCGAATACCACACAGCCTGTGTTGCCCGCGCAGCCAAACGCGCGTTCATCGCCGCGGACATGCCATTCGGCAGTTATCAGGAATCGCCCCAGCAGGCTTTCGCAAACGCCGCACGCATCATGGCCGCCGGCGCGCACATGGTGAAGTTCGAAGGCGGTTCGCACATGGTCGACACCGTGCGGTTTCTCGTTGAACGTGGCATCCCGGTTTGCGCCCATCTTGGCTTGACACCGCAATCGGTTCATCAATTGGGCGGATACCGCGTGCAAGGCCGCGAAGGCGAAACTGCAAAACGGATGATTTCAGATGCCAAGGCGCTTGAAGATGCCGGAGCGGCGATGATCGTCCTGGAAATGGTTCCAGCCGGCCTTGCCGGTGAAATCACCAACGCAGCGAGAACGATGGCGACGATAGGCATTGGAGCCGGAAATGAATGCGATGGACAAGTGTTGGTTCTGCATGACGCGATTGGCGTGTTTCCCGGCAAACCGCCACGGTTCGTTCGCAATTTCATGCAAGGCGCAACCAGCATTGAAGAGGCCGTGAAGGCATATGTGGCAGCGGTAAAAGACGGCAGCTTTCCGGCTTCGGAACACACGTATTAAACAAGCAAGCCACATAACCGGGGAGGGGAATATGGCGCAATTGAAAATCGGCGGCGCGGAAATTTCGCGGGCGGTTGAATCGGAAACGCCGATGCTTTCCCCGTTTGAAATTTTCCCGGACTTCACGGCCGATGTCCTTGAAACACAAACGCCGTGGCTCAAACCACCGTTCTACCATTTCGATGTCAAACTGCTGACCATAACAATCCAAAGCTTCGTCATTCAATTGGACGGACTGACAATCCTGGTCGATTCCTGCGTTGGTGACCGCAAGAAGCGCGAGAGGGAGCTGTTTGATGATGGTGCATGGGACTGGCTCGCCAGCCTGGAACGCGCCGGCGTCAAGCCCGAAGATGTCGACATGGTCGTATGCTCGCACCTCCATGTCGATCATGTCGGCTGGAACACCCGGCTGAGCAATAGCCGATGGGTGCCGACATTCCCCAATGCACGGTATTTGATGTCGAAGCGGGAGCTGGCTTACTGGCAATCCGAAGCTGGACGCCAGGCCCTGCAGCGGACCGGCGACTATGTAGCCGACAGTGTTCTGCCGGTTCTGGATTCGAAACAGGCCGATCTCGTAGACGAAAACCACCAGTTGAATGAGAAAATCTGGTTTGAACACACGCCCGGACACACGCCCGGGCATTTGGCGGTTCATGTCGCCGACGACGGCCAAGAACTTGTTCTCAGCGGCGATGTCATGCACCATCCGTTACAACTTCGCTATCCGGATTGGAGCACGCTGTATTGCTTCGATCGCGAGCAGGCGCGCGCGACGCGAAAGTCATTCCTGGATCGCTACGCGGATAGCGGCAAACTTATTATGCCGGCGCATTTTCCCACTCCAACCGCTGGACATATTTGCCGGCACGGGAACCACTACGGGTTCCACTTTCATGGCGCTGACGCGCCGCTGGTTTGAGAGTCCGTGCAATACCAAAAGGCAAATGATGCATTGCGGATCACACGTGCGCGAAAGCCTGGTGCGCTCGAAGTGTGAATATTATCGGGGCCGGCCCTCGGCGAAATGCTCCGTATCGTCACCCAGGACCGTGCAGGCAAGTTTGCGCGCGGTGTAAACCTCGATTTGTGGCTTCACAAAACTGGCATCGTCAATCGTTCCAACACGGATCGACCGGGTAGCGGCGCTGGCCGATGAAAAACCATAAACCGGGCTGCCACAACTGGCGCAGAAAGCCCGGGTCATGGTCGACCCGCTATCGGTTGAATGCTGGTAGGTTTTGGCTTCGCCCTTGACCAACTTCAGTGCATCAGCGGGCACAAATACATTCGTCGCAAAGGCCGCCCCGGTGTTGCGCCGGCAATCATCGCAATGGCAACGCGCCATGCGCACGATATCGCCTTCGACCTCATATCGTACAGCTCCGCAAAGACATCCGCCCGTAAACGCAACCATGACACACTCCTGATTTTGAATTGAATGACCCGCGAACCGGTGAATACCGGCATTTCGCACGCAACTCCCTGTTTCGGATTGGATCAGCTTGTGTAAGCGGCGTTGCTTCCCTGTAGATGGAAATGCCCTGATCTAGGACGCCAGCGCCGCCAGGACCCGGACCCAGCTGCGCTGGCCACCGAAAAATGACGAAACATTGTACTTTTCATTCGGCGAATGGATTTTGTCGCCCTCAAGCGCGAAGCCGATCATAAGTGAGTCAATGTCAAGATTGCTCTTCAATTCACCGATGATCGGTATTGATCCGCCCGAGCCGACGATGACCGTTTCTTTGCCCCATTCTTCGCCCAATGCCTGCCGTGCCTGATTCAACGCTGTAGATTCAAACGGCAATTGAATGGCCGGAGAAGCTCCGTGCGAAATAAACGCTGCAGTACAATCGTTGGGAAGGTTTGCTTCGATGAATTGGCGAAAGCTCGATGCAATCTTCTTCGGGTCCTGTTTTCCGACCACGCGAAACGACACTTTCGCACTCGCCTCAGCGGGCAGGACCGTCTTGGCGCCCTCCCCGGTATATCCTCCAACGATGCCGTTTATTTCGCAAGTCGGGCGCGCCCACATCTGTTCAAGGACGCTTCGCCCCGTCTCTCCGGCTGGCACCGACAAATCGACACTGCCGAGATACGCGGAGCCATCAAAGGGCAAGGCTCGCCATTGCGCGGCTATATCATCCGGAAGTTCGTCAACACCGTCGTAGAACCCAGGTAACGTCACGCGCCCGTTTTCGTCGTGCAGACGGCCAAGAACTACCGTCAGAATCCTGATCGGATTTGCGGCAGGGCCACCGAACAGGCCTGAGTGCAGGTCGCGCGAGGCAGCCTTGATCGTCACCTCTTCAAATACAAGGCCACGCAACATAGCCGTGATGGCGGGGGTGTTGGAATCCCACATATTGGTATCGCAAACCAGCGCAAAATCTGCTTTTAACTCCTCACGATTGGCGGCGAGGAATCCCGGCAACGAAGACGACCCGCATTCCTCTTCCCCTTCAAACAGGATCGTCACGTGACAAGGCAATCCGCCGTTCGCGACATACGCGCGGCAGGCCTCGACGAACGTCATCAACTGGCCTTTGTCGTCGGAAGCTCCGCGCGCGATGATCGCATCTTCGCCATCCACGCTGGCGACACGCGGTTCAAACGGATTTGCTTCCCATAGTTCAAGCGGGTCGACAGGTTGCACATCGTAGTGACCGTAGAACAGCACGTGTGGCGCGTCGGCCCGGCTGGAATCCAGGTGGGCGACCACCATTGGATGGCCAGGCGTTTGACGAACAGATGCTTCAAACCCGATTGATGTCAGATCCGCGACGAGCCAATCGGCGCATTTGTTGCATTCATCCTTGAATGCCGGATCGGTGGAAACCGACTGGATCCGCAACAGGTCAAACAAGCGCTGCAACGATGCATCGCGATTGCTTTCCAGAATCTCCAATGTTGCTTCAACTGGCGTCATCGTCACTTTCCCTATCCGGTCTGCGCAGGGATGTATTAACGGCGTGTCATGCTGCCGAGAACGCCGCGCAGAATGGCTCTGGCGATCTGCGTACCGACGGAACGCGCAGCCGATTGCGCTGCGGAGCGGATGATCACCTGTGTCGTCGACATGCGCCGCCGTCCACCGCCTTTGCTCCTGGATTTGGAGCCTGCGTCCTCGTCGCTCGATCCACCGCCAAACCAGCCGCCGATCCTGTCCAGGATACCGCCGCTCTTGGCTTCCTCAGCCCCAGCTTCATCCATGCGTTTGCTGGTTTTCTTGTTCAAAATCTCAAATGTCGACTCGCGATCGATGCTCGTATCGTACTTGTCCAGCATGCTGCTTGATTTCATCAATTGCTAGCGCTCCGGCGGCGTAATCGGTCCGACACGCGCCATCGGCGGCGCTATGTAACTACGCGTAACGACAGATGGTGCGCCCTTGCCCTCGAGCATCGATACCAGCGCCTGACCGACTTCGAGCTGCGTGATCGCTTCAAACGTATTGAAGTTCGGATTTGCCTGAACGTTTCCGCAGCCGCCCGCACGGCTCGCTGGTCGCGCGGGGTGAACGAGCGCAGCGCGTGCTGGACGCGGTTTCCAAGCTGGCCCAGCACGGTGTCGGGCACATCCATCGGGTTCTGGCTGACAAAAAATACCCCGACGCCCTTCGACCGAATGAGACGGACAACCTGCTCGATGGAAGTCAGCAGGCTTTTCGGTGCATTGTCGAACAGCAAATGCGCCTCATCGAAGAAAAATACCAGGCGCGGCCGGTCCTGATCGCCGACTTCCGGCAGTTCCTCGAAAAGTTCGGACAACAGCCACAGGAGAAACGTTGAATACAGGCGTGGTATTACCATCAACTTGTCCGCCGCAAGTATATTGACGATGCCGCGGCCATCACGATCGGTGCGGATCAGATCATTGATGTCAAGCGCCGGCTCGCCAAAAAATTTCTCACCCCCCTGATTTTCCAGAACCAGCAATTGCCGCTGGATTGCACCGACGGAAGAGGGGTGGATGTTGCCATATTGCGCGCGCAAATCCTTCGCGTTGTCGCTGACAAACTGCAGCAAGGTGCGAAAATCCTTCAGATCCAGCAGCAGCCAGCCCTTTTCGTCCGCCAGCCGGAAAATGATGTTGACGATCCCTTCCTGGACGTCATTGCATTCCAGCAAGCGCGACATGAGCAATGGCCCCATGTCGGAAACGGTGGTGCGAACGGGGTGTCCGTTTTCGCCGTACAAGTACCAGAAAACAGTTGGAAACTGGTCTGCTTCATATTCAATATCAAGCCATTGGGCGCGCTCGACAAAAGGCTTCTTGCTGTCGCCGGGCATCGATATTCCCGACAGGTCGCTCTTGATGTCGGCGGCGAATACCGGCACCCCGGCGTTCGAGAACCCTTCGGCAAGCGTTTGCAGGGTCACGGTCTTACCCGTGCCCGTCGCGCCCGCGATCAGCCCATGCCGGTTACCCAATGCAAGCGTCAAATAGTCGTATTTTTCCTCGCTCATCCCCACGAGAAGCTTGCCATCTTGCTTGTTTGCGGCACCGGGCATGAAAACATCCTGTTTCTGATCCATTTTCCGGTTTATAGGCCATGCAGGCCGGGTATTCCAGCCGTCACGGCGTATTCCGGGTGTTCGCGAAGCAAGCGGCGGCCACCGGCGCGCTTTACAGCGACAAGCCTCTTGATTTCGATACAGAGGACGGAAACACTGGCTATCGGGCAAATTCGTGAATGATTCACAGGCCGAGAGAGGAATACATGGACGAGCTGATTTCGAAGATTACCGAAGTTACCGGTTTGGACGGGGAACAGGCGCGGAATGCGGTCGGTACGGTCCTGGGCTTTCTACAGAAGGAGGGGCCGGGCGAGGCAGTGGGGCAAATGCTGGAAAAAATTCCCGGCGCGGAGGGACTGATCGCAAGTGCGTCCGAAGCCGGTGAGGGCGACAGCGGTGGCCTGATGGGCGCTATTGGCGGCCTGATGGGCGGCGGCGCTGGCGGAATAATGGAGCTCGTCGGCAAGCTGCAAGGCATGGGGCTCGACATGAGCCAGATGCAGGGGCTCGGCCGGACCCTGATAGACCACGGAAAAGAATTGGTCGGCGAGGACACCATGGCTGCGATCACCTCCGCAATACCAGGCATGGACCAGCTTGGCTAACCGCACCACGCGGATCATACGATCCGCCAATGGAAACCACCGCCGAACCATGCAAAGGTCGCCGGTGTTTTCTTGTTCACGACGATCGCAGAACCAAAACCATGACCGGACCTGAGCATATTTTTCCATTTGGCGATGCATTTGAAAGTGTCGGCGAGGCCGAATGGGAAGCGCTTGCCGAAAAAGCACTCAAGGGCAACGCGCTTGAAAGCCTGGTCTCGCGAACCGCTGACGATATCGTCATTGAGCCGCTAAACGTTACACCATCCGGCGGTTTGAAGGGTGTTGCCAGACCGGTGCGAAAAACTACCGGCCCCTGGAAAGTTCTAACCCGCATTGACCATAACGACCCCGACGCCGCAAATGCCCAGGCCCTGGAAGATCTCAATAACGGCGCCGATGGCTTGCACCTTGTGTTTGGCGGCGCGGCCGGATCCTTCGGATTCGGCCCGTCATCCAGCGTGCCGGGAATTTTTCCAAAGCTTCTTGCGGACATTGACCCTGCACAAACCGCGCTTGTCCTGGACATGCCGCCTGGTTCTCTGCAAATCACCGATCAATTGTCGCAACTCATTATTTCCAGTGGTTTGAATGCGGCGAGCGCACAGGTATCCTTCGGCCTCGACCCGTTTTTTGCGCTTACCGCCCGGGACCGCAGTTCTCGCTCGATCCAAATGGAATTGAGTTCAACAATTGATACCGCAATCGAATTGTCCGAACGAGGGTTCGCTGGACCTTTCATCCGTATCGACGCGCGCCCGGTTCACGCCGCCGGTGGCAGCGAAGCCCAGGAGCTGGCATGGCTATTGGGATCCGCAATAGCCATCCTGCGCGCGCTTGAGGCAGCCGGCGTTTCCCTCGAAAAAGCCCGCAAGTATCTACAATTCAGTGTCGCCGCCGACGCAGATCAGTTTGCCACGATCGCCAAGATGCGAGCTCTGCGCCGATTGTGGGCTCGCGTCGAAGACGCGTGTTCGCTTACGCCGGCGCCGATCGCGGTCCACGCGGAAACCGCCTGGCGCATGATGAGCGTCACCGACCCGTGGGTAAACGTGCTTCGTGCGACGATAGCGACATTTTCCGCAATCGTTGGCGGCGCGGATATGATTTCGGTTCTGCCCCATACGCAGGCTGCCGGACTGCCAGGCGCCGAAGCACGGCGATTGGCTCGCAATGTCCAGTTGATACTTCAGGAAGAATCACATCTTGCGAAAGTGGACGACCCGGCTGGCGGTGCAGGCGGCATGGAAGCGCTGACGGATGCAATGTGCGTGAAATCCTGGGATTTGTTCCAGCAGATGCAAGCGAAGGACGGCCTGGTCGAACACGTCCTGAGCGGCAGGTTCGGGGCCGACGTAAAGACAGTCCGGCAAAACAGGATGCAGCAGGTCGAAACCGCCGGTTTGCCACTGACAGGGACGAGCGCGTTTCCAGGCTTGTCAGCGGATCCGCTAGAAACTGAATGCGCCTTGGAACAGGGATGGATGGAGCGCTTCGCCCCGGACTTCAGGCCGGAAAGAATGTCGGAGCCTTTCGAAGCGCTGCGGACGCGCGCGCAGGCGCGAGAAATTTCCGGCAAGCATGCAACCGTTTTTCTTGCAAATATCGGGGCCCTTGCCACTCATTCCGCACGAACAAACTACGCGATGAACTTTTTCGCTGCAGGCGGGCTCGGCGTGACAAGCAGCGAAAGCAATCTGGACGCCGAGGCGCTGTCGGCGGCGTGCCGCGCCGGAGCGCACAGGATCGCCTGTCTCTGCTCATCCGATGAAATCTACTCCGAACATGCCGCAAGCGTAATATCCGCCCTTCGAAACAGCGGCGTCGAGCTGATATTAATTGCCGGCAAGCCCCAAAAAAATGATTTCCTATTGCGTCAGGCCGGACTGGATCATTACATCCACCAGGGCGTGAACATGGTCGAAGTACTGGGCGGATTACTTGCGCTCCTGGAACAATCGCGAAATTAGTTTTCCGGTTTCCTACCCGTTATCCTGTCCAGTTCCATATCATCGATATAACGCAGGCGCCGGATAATGATCACAAGCGCATAACTTACAATCAATAGCAAAAACCACGAAGACCACTTGGCGAATGACACCATTGTCCACCCGTGCGCCTGATTGGGATAAATCCAGGCTCGCGAGTATGTCCCGATATTTTCGGCGAACCAGATAAACGTCGCAGTCAACCCGCAGGCGATCAGCAACGGCATCGGCCGATGGACCTTCCACACCTTGTAGTAGATCCAGGATCGCCCGAAAACCAGAATACAGAAGGCAAACAGAACCCAACGCACATCGTAAATATAGTGATGGCTGAAGAAATTCACATATGCGGCCGCCGCCAAGGCAAAAACCTGCCACAAAGGCGGATGACCGCGAAAGCGGAAATCACTCAGATGCCAAACGCGGACCATGTAACTGCCGACCGCTGTATACATGAAGCCGGTAAACAACGGAACGCCACCGATACGCAACATGCTCGGCTCGGGATATATCCATGAACCAACGGCAGTCTTGAATATCTCCATGATTGTTCCGGCGACGTGAAACAGAAAGATTACATTTGCCTCTTCCCAGGTCTCAAGCTTGAATGCCAGCATCACGATCTGGATTGCCACCGACATCAGCACCAGGAAGTCGTATCGGGCGAGCCAAATTTCTCGTGGATAAAACAGATGCGTGACCACAAGCAGTGCGCACATCAATCCGCCAAACAGGCAGGCCCACGCCTGTTTG
The DNA here is from genome assembly GCA_964615275.1 of uncultured Beijerinckia sp. Lineage (GTDB taxonomy): Bacteria > Pseudomonadota > Alphaproteobacteria > Rhizobiales > Beijerinckiaceae > Terripilifer. The sequence goes on from CAZTMN010000069.1 coordinate 12,299, forward strand.
AAACCGAAACGGACAAACTCGTAGGCAAAGGCGGTAGCCCGGCCGCGCGCCATGCGCCGGCCCAAACGGTATTCCCATGCAATATACGGTCGCAGCGCTCCCCATTGGGCAGCTGCACTGGTTCCCCGGTGATTTTGGTGTTCTGATGAAAAACCAAGCTGATCGCGCAATTTCCAGCTCCCGCCGACTATCCGAAAGGTTTATGGTCTTTGTAGCTATTCAGCGGTAAAATAATGGCTGAAAGCAAATTTTTCCGTTTGGTCGCCGATGGTCTCGATTCCAGATTTCGCCACGATCCCGTTTCACGATGTGCCGCTGGAAACAGCGCGCACTTCCGGTGACAGCTGGCTCACGCCGGAAAGTATCTCTGTCAAATCGGTTTACGGCCCCGAGGATATAGCGGGCCTCGATTTTGTCGCAACCTTTCCCGGAGCGCCCCCTTACCTGCGTGGCCCCTACCCTACAATGTATGTCAACCAGCCGTGGACGATCCGGCAATACGCCGGATTCTCAACCGCTGAAGATTCCAATGCATTTTACCGGCGCAATCTTGCAGCCGGTCAAAAAGGCCTGTCCATTGCATTCGATCTGGCTACCCACCGGGGATATGATTCCGATCATCCGCGCGTCGCGGGCGACGTCGGCATGGCTGGTGTTGCAATCGATTCCATTTACGACATGCGCACGCTATTCGCCGGCATTCCGCTCGACAAGATGAGCGTTTCGATGACCATGAACGGAGCGGTGCTACCGGTGATGGCGCTGTACATTGTCGCCGCCGAGGAACAAGGCGTCAAACAGGAGCAATTGTCCGGCACCATCCAGAACGACATTTTAAAAGAATTCATGGTGCGGAACACCTACATTTATCCGCCGGCCGCATCAATGCGGATAATCTCCGACATATTCAAGTACACCTCGACGCGGATGCCGAAATTCAACTCGATTTCAATATCCGGGTACCACATGCAGGAAGCGGGCGCGACGCAAGATCTTGAACTCGCCTATACGCTTGCCGATGGAGTGGAATACGCCCGCGCCGGGATCGCGGCCGGGCTGGATATCGACAGTTTCGCGCCGCGCTTGTCGTTCTTTTGGGCGATCGGAATGAACTTCTACACGGAAGTTGCGAAGCTGCGAGCCGCGCGGCTTTTATGGGCCAACCTGATCAAGCCCTTTGCGCCGGGCAACGCGAAATCCCTGGCGCTGCGGACCCATTGTCAGACTTCCGGCTGGTCGCTAACAGCACAGGACATCTACAACAACATCGTTCGCACGGCGATCGAGGCAATGGCCGCAACACAGGGCCATACCCAATCCCTGCACACCAACGCCCTCGACGAAGCGCTTGCCCTGCCCAGCGATTTCTCCGCACGTATTGCCCGTAACACGCAGATTTTTCTGCAGCAGGAGAGCGGCACGACAAGGATGATCGATCCCTGGGGCGGCTCGTATTACGTCGAGCGCCTTACCGCCGACCTTGCGATGCGGGCCAAGGCACATATCGACGAGGTCGAAGCGCTCGGCGGGATGGCGAAGGCAATCGAGCAGGGCCTGCCCAAGATGCGCATCGAGGAAGCCGCAACCAGAACGCAGGCGCGCATCGACAGAGGCCAACAAACCATCGTTGGGGTCAACAAGCACCGGCGCGACGATGAAGAGACGTTCGACGTTTTAAAGGTCGACAATTCGGCGGTCCGGACGTTGCAGATCGACAAGCTTGCAAGGCTGCGAAGCCATCGCGATGAGACCGCGGCCGGTGCCGCACTCGCGGCGATCAGCAATGGCGCAGCCAATGACGATAACCTGCTGGCGCTGAGCATAGAAGCGGCGCGCGCCAAGGCAACGGTCGGAGAAATTTCCAGCGCCCTGGAAAAGGTGTTCAACCGCCACACCGCCAAAATCCAGGTCGTTTCCGGCGTGTATGAGCGTGAATCCGGAGGCGATGAATCCGACATCGTGGCGCGCGTCAAGGCAATGACAAAGGACTTTACCGCCAATGAAGGCCGAAAACCGAAGATACTCGTTGCCAAGGTGGGACAGGATGGCCACGACCGCGGCCAAAAGGTTGTCTCTTCCGCCTTTGCAGACCTTGGCTTTGATGTCGAAATCGGTCCGCTCTTTGCAACGCCAGCCGAGGCGGCAGCGCAAGCCTCCAGCGGCGATGTCCATATCATCGGCATCTCGTCACTCGCAGCCGGGCACCTGACGCTGGTTCCGGAAGTGCGCGCGGAACTGGAAAAACTGGAGCGCGGCGACATCATGATTTGCGTTGGCGGCGTCATCCCGCCACAGGATTTTGCCGCGCTGGAGGAAGCCGGCACCGCAGCCATTTTCCCCCCCGGGACGATGGTCGCCGAGGCAGCGGAGAAGCTGCTCACCGAACTCAATATCCGTCTCGGCTACGCACAACGGCCGGCGGCGGAGTGAAGCCGGATTATCCCCCATGCGCGGGAGATCGCGGGGCGGCGCTTTGACCCGCATTCTCCTCACCGGCTTCGGATCATTTCCCGGTGCGCCTTTCAATCCGACGCGAGCTATCGTGCGTGTTCTTTCCAGGCGAAACCGGCCGGCGTTGCAACGCGCCGGCATAGACCTGCGGGTGGCAATACTACCCGTCGTCTACGATGCGATCGAGGCTGCGCTTGAGGACCATATCGAACGCAATGTGCCGGACATCATTGTCCTGCTCGGCCTGGCCGCGCAGAGGACATCTGTCAGTGTTGAAACCCGGGCACAAAACCGGCTGAGTATCATTCATCCGGATGCAGACGGTTCACTGGCCCGCCGCCGCGAAGTAACGCCTGGGCACGCACCAGCAATGGCCGCCCGCTGGCCGGCCGCACAGCTTGCAAACGCGATCCGCGCCGTCGGCGTGCGGGCCCGCCTTTCGCGCGATGCGGGAGACTATCTGTGCAACCAGGCGCTCTATCTGGCGCTGCAGAAGCATCATGGCCTGTGCGGATTTATCCATGTCCCGCTGTTGCGGCGCAAACTACCGCTTTGCCACAATTGCTTTTCCGGGGATGTGGCAAATCACGATCTACCAACGTTCGCAGAAGTGGAAACGGCTGTCGCAAGAGTACTGCGCCACCTCGCCGTAGAACACCGGCGCGTTTCCGGAAGAAAGTGATATCAGCGGGGTTCGCGCGGACGATACGCTATCATGCGATGGGGCGCTCCCGCCGCAACGTCAACGCAATCCTTGCGGCCCATCAACAAGCAACGCTCCAATTGAAATTGCCGATCGAACATTTGCACCGTGGCGGTAATACCAATCGCCAGGGCGAGAAGAAATGCCACTGCGGCCAGATTTGCAAAGTGGCGCTGCTGATAGTCGGTTTCATCGCGTTCCAACGGTTGAAACGGGGCACGCCGGCGTCCTATCCGCCGCTCTATCGCATCATTGGCGCGCCGAAGCGTTGTCCTGATTTTGCGTCCTGCCATTGGCCACCAACCGCAGCATTTCCTTAAACAGATTAGCAGCACCAATCGCGCAGGCAAGCGGCATTCGACCCTTTTTCCCTTGAACTCGATATCAGACCGCTTTCTCACGAGCGCTCTGAAACCGGTCGCGCTCGAGCGACCGGAATATTCCCGATGCACGCGCAACTACATCACCGGTCCCGTTGCGGATTTCGCATTCGACGAACAACATGGTCCGGGTCTGCCGAACAACCTTGCCCTCCGCTTCAAGACGGCCGCGCGCCGGCGCAAAAAAAGACGTCTGCATCTGGATCGTCACGACTGTCCTTGTTCCGCTCAGGGCCGAGCGGGCCGCCCCGCCCATGGCTGCATCCGCAAGCGTCGAAACCAGTCCGCCATGCGCGATACCCAGCGAGTTCAGCAGGTGCGGCGCAGGCTCGACAACGGCCAGACAACGCCCGCCCGAAACCAGCGGTCTGGTAATGCCGCAATATTCAAGGAATGGAAAACTCTGTCCTTCGTCCGGATTATACACGCTTGCACTCCAATCCCTTGCGCATGCCGCAGGGTTCGCATCGCGAACCTAAGGCCGCCAGGGTTCCACCGGAAGACCGGCGTAATTCTCTGCCACCAGCCGGCGGCCGGCATCGGACCCAAACACCGTATGAAGCTCCGCGATCTGGCGTTTGAGATCGAAGGGATTGGCGTCGTAGGGCGGGTGCAACATGGTTGTCATCCACCAGGAAAAATGCTCGGCGCGCCAAACCCGCTTGAGGCAGGTTTGGGTATAGGATTCAAGATACGCGGTCCGGTTATTCTTGTAGAAATCGATCAGCGCCCGCGAGAGCACACATACATCAGCCATTGCCAGGTTCATACCCTTGGCTCCGGTTGGCGGGACAATGTGCGCCGAATCACCGGCCAGAAACAGCCTGCCGTATTGCATCGGTTCGCTGACCCAGGACCGCATGGGCGTTATGGCCTTTTGAAGGATTTCACCGTTGTTTATAGAGAGGCCGTCGTGTTCGCAGAGGCGGGCGCGCAATTCATGCCAGATCCGTTCCTCGGGCCAATTGTCGAGATGATCATCAGGGCGCACCTGTAAATAGGCGCGCGTCAATTCTTCGCTGCGCATTGAAAACAACGCAAAGCCACTGTCGCTGTGGCTGTAAACCAGTTCCTCGGACGGCGGGACGGCAGCAATCAGTAATCCCAGCCAGCCGAACGGGTAGATACGATCAAAGTCCTGACGGGATGATTCAGGAATTGCCAGGCGGCTGATTCCGTGAAATCCATCGCAACCGGCCACGTAGTCGCATTCCAGCGAATGTTCCTCACCCTTGCAGTGATATGTAACGACCGGCTTGCCCTCCAGCCCGGAAATCGCTGTCGCCTCAGCTTCGTACAGGATCGTTCCACCATCGCGCTCGCGGATATCGCACATATCCTTCACGATCAATTGCTGGGCATAAATGGTCACGCGGCGGCCAATCAGCTCCTGCATATCGATACGATGGCATGACCCATCAAACGTGAATTGCACACCGTCATGGGGTAACGCAGTCTTGTTGAGGTTGTCCGCCAGTCCAACTTCATTAAGCAGATCCACGGTGTTCTGTTCCATCAGTCCGGCGCGAATGCGCGTTGTGATGTAATCGTAGGGTCGCGATTCCAGAATGACGGAATCGATTCCTTCCAGATGGAGCATATGCGACAAAAGCAACCCGGCCGGACCCGCTCCAATTATCGCGACTTGCGTGCGCATTACTCTCCCCCTCAACAAAATTATCCCGGCCCGGTATACGGCCCGGGCCGGGATTGAACAGTCAACCGGCTACAATTGCAACAAGCATGGCTGGCTTGAAACCGGCACGCAGGGCCGGTCTATCAGACTTCGCCCCAGATTTCCTTGGCGGTCTCGACCACGAAGCGCAACTTGTCCCATTGCTGCTCCTCGGTCAGCGTATTGCCCTCCTCGGTGGAAGCGAAGCCGCATTGCGGCGACAGGCAAAGCTGTTCCAGCTTGGCGTATTTCGTTGCTTCTTCTATCCGGCGCTTGATTTCGTCCTTGGTTTCCATGTCACCGGTTTTCGAAGTGACGAGGCCAACGACAACCATTTTGTCGGCCGGCAGCTTGCGCAGCGGGGCCAGATCGCCGGAACGGTCATTGTCCCATTCAAGGAAATAGCCGTCGAGGTTGATCTTGTTGAACATCAGATCGGCGATGTGCTCATAGCCGCCCGAGGCAACGAACGTGGAACGGAAATTGCCGCGGCACACATGCATCGTGACACGCATATCAGCCGGCCGGTTGGCCAGCGCCGTATTCAGCACATAGGCATAGGCTTCTTCCATCGCCGCCGGATCTTCACCGCGGTCGGACAGCATCTGGCGCTGGGCGGGGTCGCAGAAATAGGCCATCGAGCAATCGTCGATCTGCAAGTACCGGCAGCCGGCAGCGTGGAAACCGGCAATCGCTTCCCCATAGGCATTGCCAAGATCGGTCCAGAAATCATCCATGTTCGGATAGACGTCCTTGTTGATCATCTTGGTGCCGCCGCGGTAGTGCAGCATCGACGGACTCGGGATCGACATCTTGGGTGTCTGCCTGGTGTTGGCGGCGACGAACTTGAAATGGTCGACATGGTAATGGTTCTTGCCGCCCAGCTTGCCGGAGACATAGGGAGCCTCGGCCTTGGTCTGGACGCCCGCGAACTTGATGCCGGATTCAACCTCGATCAGGTCGACGCCTTCCAGGCCGCCCAGAAAATCGTAATGCCACCAGGAGCGGCGGAATTCGCCATCGGTGATGCCCTTCAGGCCGACTTCTTCCTGCTTGGCCATGATTTTCAGAATTTCGGCATCTTCGACAGCTTTCAGATCACTGGCGGAGATTTCGCCTTTTGCGTTCTTCTCCCTCGCCTCTTTCAGCGGTGCAGTGCGCAGGATCGATCCAACATGGTCGGCCCGGAACGGCGGCGCCTTAATAGTCATGGTTATGTTCCCCTGGGATAGTCAGATGAAAAAGGCAGCCCGCCGCATACCGGCGAGCCCTTGGCCCGTGAATAGCGCGTTTGCCCGGCCCCTGCCAGCCCCTTGCCAGCCCCTTGCGCATAATCGCAGACAAAGCATCCCGAACACCGGGCAGTTTTGCCCGGACGCAAAAATGACCGCATTTTCCTGCCCCCTGGTTTTCCGGTCCACCGGACGGATCAGGGAGCGGCCCGGAAGCGCAGCTAACCGGAAAGATGCGGCGGCAGTAGCGGATGGCCCATTGGTTCATAATCCTCCGCCGGTGAGACGGCGGGGCAGCCGATCGCCATTATACTGCGGAACGAGGAACAGGGTGGCAGCCGGTTTTGGGGGATTGGCGGAAGGAATCTACCATCCCCCGACCGGCAACAATGCGCCAGAAGCGGCCGATCGACGGTTCGCCAAAAGATCTCGCGCAATTTGAGGAGTCTACTTTGGCGTCGGTAGCGGCATTGTCGACAAACGCGGCATCATCGGATTCATAACGCTAGGCCGAGATTTGCGAGATTGTGGTCCGAAATTCTTGGCCAGATACTGAACCACCAGCGTGCGCTCTTTGCCTTTCAATTCCGGCATGCCCTGTTTCTTTGTCATCCAGGTCATCAATTCATCCCAGCGGTCCCGATCTAGTCCCTGTTGGCGAACAATTGCTAGGGAATGACAGGCCGAGCACAGAGCGGCAACTTCTTCACGCCCATTACCTGTAGCAAGTTTGAGCTCATCGGCGAGACTTGGTCCACCTTTAGCCACCGCGGTTCTTTTGACCGGCGCTTTTGTTTTGGGTGTCTTGTCGCTGAGGCTTGCCAAATAAGCAAGTAATTGATGCCGGCGCTTCTTTTGTTTGATACCGGCAAAGGCCATACGGTTACCGCGGGCATATTTACGCGGGTTGGTAAGGAATGCGTCAAGCTCCTGCACGTTCCATACACCGGTTAGCTTTTTGAAGGCCGGAGAATACTTGAACTTCTTCACTGAGGTTTGCTTGCGCCCAACTATTTCCCATAGATTGGGGCCTAGGCGATTAGCACCGCCCTTGTCCAGCGTGTGACACGCTTTGCAGCGCAGTGCATAACGCTTGCCTGCCTGGACGTCCGCTGCAGCAACCGCTTTTTGCAATTCGTTCTGCTGGGCCTGAACCGGACCGGTCAAGGGCATCACAAAGGCGAGGGAAAACACAAAGACCGACGGAAACAGAACAACTGGTTTCATCGTAAACACACCTACCTGCCTTCGCATGTCTCGCGCTCGCATACACGTCGATAAAGATTAAAAATCGCCGGAACCCAAATGTCCCGGCGAGCTCGTTTTACCTTTTGCATCAAGCGGCAACGCGAACGGCGATCCGGTGCATGGAATTGTTGAGATAGCCTTTCGGATTCCATGCCAGAGCAAATGGTTGCATAATACCCTTGTCATCCGTCGCCCGCGCCTAGATTTCGTAATAGCCGTGCCCCGGGAATTCGACAGTTGCCTTCCAGCGCTGCCACGAGTGGGTATTCGGCTGGGCAGAAAGGTCGGCCTTCACCCAGGTCGCTCCAAAGTCGTTGCTGACATGCACTTCTTTGACCGAGCGATCGCCAGCCCAGGCCTGGCCTCGCACTTCCAGCTTTTTGCTGCCCTTTGCCAAGGTCAGTCCCGATTGGGGATTGGTAATGAGCGATTTTACGGGCATCGCCTGGATGATCTCAAAATCAGACGTCGGCACCTTCTGTCCAGGCGCAACCGGATATCCCGGAACGCGATACGACTTGCCAGTCATCTTGGGACCATCATGAACACGATCACGCACCCATATGCGCCGCAACCATTTCTGTGACGTAGAACCCGGCCAGCCCGGAGATACAACCCTGAGCGGCGCGCCATTGAGCGGATGGACCGCCCCACCATTCATGCCAAAGGCGATCAAGGTATCGGGGTCCATTGCCTTTTCAATCGGAACGCCACGCGAAAGTGGCAGTTTCTTTGGGTCCCCGGACAGGTGCGGATCAGCACCAATATGCCCGGTATATTTCGCCTCCGGTTTGAGGCCTGCCGCCTTCAACACATCGCCCATACGAACGCCGGTCCATTCGGAATTGGCAACGGCGCCATAGGTCCACTGGTTCCCCGATGCTGGCGGTTTAAACCCAGCTCTTCCGTCACCACCGCATTCGATTGTCAGCTTGCGGGTTACAACTTCAAATTTTTTCTTCAGGTCGTCTATGCTCAGTTTCATGGATGTGTTGACGGCGCCATCGATTTCCAACATCCAGCCAGCAGCGTCTGTTTTCTCCGGAACGCCACCATTGTTGCGTACAAAATGCCGGCTTGTTGGCGTCACATCGTCATCAAGCAGATGAGGGGGTGTTTCTGCATTGATCGGGCGGTCACCGAGAATGGTGAGACCATCTTTGCTCTTCAGCTTGAGAGCTTTCTTTTGCGCTAGAGCAACGGGGATAAATCCATCCGGCATATTACGTGCAAACGGAATTGCTGCGCCGAGCGCTGCACCCATAGCAGCGAGTCCCGCTCCCCTCAGAAAACCGCAACGGTCGGAGTCGGCTGTTCGTCCAAATACGACAGCATCCGCTCTTTCCGGATCGTCATGATACAACTCGAATAGCCCGCGCTCTGACGGAACTTGTCGTTTGAATAGCCCCTAGATTTGTAGACGCCTTCTTTCCTAAATTTGAGGCAAGGAG
>CAZTMN010000070.1:0-21399 GCA_964615275.1 uncultured Beijerinckia sp.
CCTGCTTCATCATCGCGGTCGGGGCGTTGAGAATGATCTTCGGCGGCATGACCGAACCATATTGTTTCGCCACGCGCTGCGCCTCGCCAAAAGCCTTGTAGGCGGCATTGGATTTTGGCGCTGTCGCAAGGTAGATCACCGCCTGGGCCAGCGCCAGTTCACCCTCCGGGGAACCCAGGAAATCATAGGCATCCTTCGCCGCATTGGCGACAACCAGCGCTTGCGGATCCGCCAGGCCGATGTCCTCAACCGCCATACGCACGATGCGGCGGGCTAGGAACAGCGGGTCTTCCCCCGCATCCAACATACGCGCCAAATAGTACAGCGCCGCATCGACGTCCGAACCGCGCACGCATTTGTGCAGCGCGCTGATCAGATTGTAGTGCCCTTCCTGCGCCTTGTCGTAGATCGGAGCACGCCGCTGCACGACATCGGCAAGATCGCTCGCGGACAACGTTTCGCCATCTGCGGCGGCCCGCCAGATTTCCTCGGCAAGCGTAAGCACAGCCCGGCCGTCGCCGTCCGCCATATTGACAAGAGCAATTCTGGCCTGTTCATCGAGGGGCAGCGCTTTGTCCTCCAATCGTTCCGCCCGCTCCAGCAATTGCTCGATTGCTTCATTGTCGAGCCGCTGAAACGTCAGTACCCGCGCCCGCGACAGAAGCGCCGCGTTAAGTTCGAACGATGGATTTTCCGTGGTCGCGCCGACAAGGATTATCGTTCCATCCTCCATGACCGGCAAAAATGAATCCTGCTGGGCGCGATTGAAACGGTGAATTTCGTCAACAAATAGCAGCGTTCCCTGCCCGCTCATACGCCGAGCGCGGGCCTGCTCGAACACTTTCTTCAAATCGCCAACGCCGGAAAAAATCGCCGATATCTGTACGAATGACAGATCCGTCTCATCGGCCAGCAGCCGCGCAACTGTCGTTTTGCCTGTTCCCGGCGGTCCCCAGAATACAAGGCTGCCAAGCGACCGCGATCGCACGAGCCGGGTCAGGATTCCATTGTCCGACAACAAGTGGGGCTGTCCAGCAACGTCGGCCAGCTTTCTCGGACGCAATTTGTCCGCAAGCGGGCGAGGCGCTTCCTTATCCAGTCCCGCGGCGGCGAACAAGTTACTCATATCCGCATTCTATAGTGTTTCGCGCAAAAGTGGATACCGCCATTGCTCCGCAAAACCGGTCAGGTCATCATGATCCGCCATTTCGGCGCTTCAACGCAGCGATCCTGGACCTTCGTCAGCACAGGTCATGGTGTCATGACTGTCGGGCACAAAGTCCGACGGCCGCCAAACACTAATCAACACCGCCAGGTTCCCGCCGGCAGTACAGCGCGAAGAAAACGGCAGCCCGCTCCAAACGCAAGCGAAAATTGATTAATTATTTCATGGCCTTTGATCAGCCGTCGCCGTGACAATATCATGTCTGGCAAGCCTGCAAAGCACATTCACTGGCATGCCCGACCGCACGATAATGTAATTTATAGTTGATTATACACAAAAATCTATCTCACCGTGCCAACACTTTAGATGATTCGTTTTGAGTAGGCGTTTTGCCAAAACCGTGCATCGGCGCGTCTTCCGGTGCAGGTGTACAAATCAACCGAGACCTGTTGGAAAACAGCCAATGGTTTTCGCCCCGGCGTGGGGACCGCCGGGTACTCAAGAAAGAAAACGCATGCACATTTTATCACTCGTCACACAAAAAGGCGGCTCAGGAAAAAGCACAATTGCATCGTCACTGGCTATAGCGGCGCACCAGGCCGGTGAGCGCGTATTCATCATCGACATGGATCCACAGGCTTCCCTCTTGCGCTGGTACAAGACGAGACGGAACAAAAAGGACATTGCCGTTGAAGCCGTTACTCCAGGAAAGCTGCCGTCGGCCGTGAAGGCGCTGGAAAAATCCGGCGTTACCCTGGTGATCATCGACACGCCTGGAACGGAATCGCCTGCCACGACCGCGGCAATGAAGGTATCTGATCTTTGCATCATTCCATCCCGGCCCAACGTGTTCGACCTGTGGGCCAGCGAAAACACCCGCAAGACAATTCGCAGCCTGCGGAAAGAATATGCCTTCTTGCTGAACCAGTGTCCGCCTGCACAACAATCGGCACGTGTGGAACAGGGATCTCAGGCATTACAGGCGATGGGCGCGCTGCTTACACCCCTGATTTCAGCCCGCGTCGACCATCAGGAAGCGTCGCGGCAGGGACTGGGTGTAACCGAAGCTGCACCGCATGGAGAGGCTGCGGGAGAAATGACAGCCCTGTGGCGCAGCATCAAACGGCGTATGAACAAGGGCAAGACAAAGCCTGCGCCAGCGCGCGGCTCCGCTGCCAAAACGCTGAGAAAGGCGGCCTGACCGGCACAAAGGCGGCCTTGCGGCAACGCAAGCGCTATCAACACGCAATAAACCCCGCATGGCGCAGCCAGGCGGGGTTTGTTTTTGTTTGCCATTGGCAACGCGTTTCACCGCGAGGACGACGGTCAGCCGCCAAACACCGAGTTGAAAATCTGCCCCTTGCGGCTGATCGAAATACGCCAGAACATGCGCCGCTTGTGGTTCGACAGATATTTCAGATCTGCAGTACGTTTTATTTTCGCATCATTGATCGACAGGATGACATCGCCGGTCTGCAATCCAATTTGCGCTGCATTTGAATTGGCCGCGACATCGGCCACAACGACGGCATCAGTGAAGTCGCCAATTACGGAATATTCATCGGCCGTGGCTGGAGATACATTGACTGCGGTCAGTCCCGAAAAAGGCGTTGAACCCTTTACAACGAAAGTCTCACGTGGCGGCTTTTCCGGTGCGGGCTCGAGGCGCACGGTCACATCGATCTTGCGGCCCCGCCGCAGGACACGCAGTGTTGCGGTCTTGCCAAGCACCTTGGTCGCCAATCGGTAGCCAAAGCTTTGAGGATCGTCGACGGCCTGGCCATCAACGCTCAATATGACGTCGCTGCGCAACAATCCGCCCCGCTCCGCTGCGCTGCCCGCGATCACTTTCGACACCAGCGTGCCGGTTGGCCGTTCCAGCCCAAGGGAATCTGCTATCTCCTTTGTCACGGCCTGCAACGTCGCCCCGACCCACGGACGGCGGATCTTGCCGCCACCCTTGGCTGCGCGCACGATCACCTCAACCATGTTGACCGGAATCGCGAAGCCGATGCCCACTGATCCGCCCGTGCGGGAGTAAATCGCCGTATTGATCCCGGCCAGGCGGCCGTTCACATCGACAAGCGCCCCGCCGGAATTCCCGGGATTAATCGCCGCGTCGGTCTGGATAAAAAATCCATAGTCGGAAATCCCGGTTTGCGTTCGCGCCAACCCCGATACGATACCCTGGGTCACCGTCTGGCCAACACCGAACGGATTGCCGATCGCCAGCACCAGATCGCCGACCTCCAGCGTGTCGGAATTGCCCAACTTTATCGCCGGAAAATTTTTCCCCTTCTTGATACGCAAAACCGCAAGGTCGGTGCGTTTGTCCCGCAGAACGATTTCAGCCTCAAACTCGCGCCGGTCGGAGAGCGCCACGCGCACTTCCGTCATTCCCGCAACAACATGGTTGTTGGTCACGATCAGCCCGCTGGGATCAACGATCACCCCGGAGCCGAGAGACCTGGCGGTATTTGGCCTTTGGCCGAAAAATTGCCGAAAAAACGGATCGTCAAACAGGGGATTGCCGCGCCGCCGCACAATGCGCCGCGCGTACACGTTCACAACTGAAGGCAGGACCTTCTTCACAACCGGCGCAAACGACAGGCTGATTTGCTGCTTTGTCCCCGGCACAACACGCTGCGGCGCTACGGGCTTGTCCTGCAGCGTTTGGCGATGCGCCTGGGCCTGTGCCGGGAACGCACTGTAAATGGCGGGCAATCCGGCCAGCGTTGCGCCCAGGGCCACCGCACGCCAATAGGCGGCGGTTCGGCCACCGGAATAGCGGCTGCGCACACGCCCGCCACCGGACGGACGCTGTGTCGAAAACATACTCGTACGGTCCATCACTGGCTCCCGAATGGCTCGTCCCAGGCCCTGCCAACTTGGCGGCAATCCTTGCCCGAAGATATCCGCCAACAGATAGGGATTACGGCGGCCAATAACAATGGATTGGCGCCAAAACCCTCACAATATCGCTCAGCGTGCTCCGGCCTTGAGCAACAGCTGCACGATCTCCCGCTGGCCGCGCTGTCGCGCGTGGACAAGCGGCCTGACCCCGTCCTTGTCGGCGATATTTGGGTCGGCCCTGGCGTCGAGCAACAGGCGCACGATTTGCACATGGGCCTTGCCGCCATCCCCGAGAATGATGGCCTCCAGCAGGGTAGTCCAGCCGAGCTTGTTGATGTGGTTGATTTCAATTCCCGTTCCCAGCAGGATTTTGACTGTTTCAACATGACCATGGTGCGCCGCAGGGATAAGCGCAGTTCCCCCGTAACGGTTCACGTCCTTCAAATTGGCCCCGGCCCGAAGCGTCATCTTCAGGATGGCGTTGCGGCCCTCTGCCCCCGCGTAAAGGAAGGGCGTATCGTCGATCTTGTCCTTTGCATTCACGTTTGCGCCATTGGCAATGAGCATACGGGCGATTGCAACATGATTGTTGTGCGTCGCTATCAGCAACGACGTCCTGCCCCGTCCGTCCCGGACATCCGATTTGACACCCGCGGCCAGAGCGGCCCGCACTCCAGCCAGATTGCCGCTTTGCGCCGCCAGCAAGAGATCGCGCGGTGTTTGAGCCAATACGGCCGTAAACAGTCCAAATGAAAGTAACAGCAGGGCAAGCAACAAGGTAAGCAGCGCCAGCGGCAAGCCGCCAGGGCGAACACGCGAAAATCTTCCCACACCGCCAGTCATAGCGAGATCCTCCGTCCCCGGCAGCACCCTGATTCAGACAGCCTCGTTCTTTCACCATACAATGGCAACAAAAAGGGCGGCCCGTAAGCCGCCCTTCTACAAAATCGTTACCGTTCTGCGATGCCCAACTACGCGGTTGCTGCTTCTTCTTGAACGTTCTGCTCGACGACTGGACCGGAATCCTGCCCCTTGGCATCAGGGTCGCGATCAACAAATTCGATAACAGCCATCGGTGCGTTGTCGCCGAAGCGGAACCCCGCCTTCAGAACCCTCGTATAACCGCCGTGGCGGTCCTTGTAGCGCGGCCCCAGAACGTCAAACAGTTTGCGCACCATATCAACATCGCGCAACCGCGAGATCGCCTGCCGGCGCGCGTGCAGATCGCCGCGCTTGCCAAGGGTCACCAGCTTCTCGACGATCGGCCGCAAGTCCTTTGCCTTGGGCAGCGTTGTTACAATTTGTTCGTGCTTGATCAGCGCCTGAGCCATATTGGCGAACATTGCCTTGCGGTGTTCGGAAGTACGGTTGAGGCGGCGCTTTGAACGTCCGTGATACATTTTGGCTACTCCTGTTATGCGGCCGCCGTGCCAAGGTACGGCCGTCGATTACGCGCGGCTTGCAGCCGCGCCGCTTAGTAGTGCTCCTCGAAGCGTTTGGCCAGATCGTCGATATTATCCGGCGGCCAGCCATCGACCTCCATGCCCAGATGCAGACCCATCTGCGCCAGCACCTCTTTGATCTCGTTGAGCGACTTGCGGCCGAAATTCGGCGTACGCAGCATTTCGCCTTCGCTCTTCTGGATCAGGTCGCCGATATAGACGATATTGTCGTTCTTCAAACAATTCGCCGAACGCACCGACAGCTCCAGTTCGTCGACTTTCTTCAACAGCGCCGGATTGAACGCCAGTTCCGGAATGGACGGCGCCGCTTCTTCGCGCTTCGGCTCGTCAAAATTGACGAACACGTTCAACTGATCCTGCAGGATACGCGCCGCGTAGGCGATCGCATCCTCAGGTGTAACCGACCCGTTGGTCTCGACGGTCATGGTCAGCTTGTCATAGTCAAGGATTTGACCTTCGCGGGTATTCTCGACGCGATAGCTGACTTTCTTGACCGGCGAGAAAATCGAATCCACCGGGATCAATCCGATCGGCGCATCTTCGGCCCGGTTCCGATCAGCCGGGACATAACCTTTGCCGGAATCAGCGGTCAATTCCATCCGGATTTCCGCGCCATCATCGAGCGTACACAGGACAAGCTCGGGATTGAGGACCTGAATGTCGCCGGTCACCGCGATATCACCCGCGGTTACCACGCCCGGCCCCTGCTTCTTCAACACCATCCGCTTGGGACCTTCGCCCTGCATCTGCAAGGCAATATCCTTGATGTTCAGGACGATGTCGGTAACGTCCTCGCGAACCCCCGGGATAGACGAGAATTCGTGCAAAACGCCGTCGATATGCACGCTCTGAATCGCCGCGCCCTGGAGCGAGGACAACAGCACCCGGCGCAATGCATTGCCGAGCGTCAGTCCGAAGCCGCGTTCCAGCGGCTCGGCTACAACCGTTGCGAACCGCTGGGGGTCGTCTCCCGGCGTCACTTCGAGTTTGTTGGGTTTAATGAGTTCCTGCCAATTCTTCTGAATCACGACAGCACCTTTCTGTGCGCAATGGGCATATCGGTTCGTCAACCTTGGCCCACAGCGTCGGAGGCTTTTTGATATGACCGCAACAGGCCCGTCGGCCACGTGCGAAAATAGGTCAGACGCGCCGGCGCTTGCGCGGACGGCAACCGTTGTGCGGGATCGGCGTGACATCGCGAATGGACGTCACGGTAAAACCCGCAGCCTGGAGAGCACGCAACGCAGATTCGCGGCCCGACCCTGGACCGCAAACCTCGACCTCAATGGTACGCATTCCATGTTCGGCTGCCTTTTTTGCAGCATCCTCCGCCGCCATCTGCGCGGCATAGGGCGTTGATTTACGAGAGCCCTTGAACCCCATCGTTCCAGCCGACGACCAGGAGATCGCGTTGCCCTGGGCGTCGGTGATGGTGATCATCGTGTTGTTGAATGTCGAATTCACATGCGCCACGCCGGACGCAATATTCTTGCGTTCACGACGGCGAACGCGCGTTTCCTGTTTAGCCATTGACCTTGCCTTCGTTGATATCAGCACCGCCGTATTGCCAGCGGCTCCACCGAAAATCTGCTCCGCTTGCGCTGCTTCCAGCGCACCCCACGGAAAATACCTACTTCTTCTTGCCTGCGATCGGCTTTGCCTTGCCCTTGCGGGTGCGTGCATTGGTGTGAGTGCGCTGACCGCGAACCGGAAGCTGGCGCCGATGGCGCAAGCCGCGATAGCAGCCAAGATCCATCAGGCGCTTGATGTTCATCGCGACTTCGCGCCGCAGATCACCTTCCACCATGTAATCACGATCAATGGATTCACGAATCTGCAGCACTTCCGCATCGGTCAGTTCCGAAACGCGCCGCTCTGCGGGTATTGCAACTTTTTCGCAGATCTCACCGGCACGCTGGGCGCCGATTCCGTGGATGTATTGAAGCGCGATAACGACACGCTTGTTGGTCGGTATATTGACGCCCGCGATACGAGCCATTCACTCTCTCCATGGTCGGCCGGAATACAACTTCCGGCGGGAAACCGCGTCCGGTGGAGGCCGGCCCTTGCGGCTGCGTCAGTGCCAATATCGAGATATTACGCTCTGACAAAAACGAACGCGCCCGGGGTTTCCAGATGGAATCCCACGGCGCATCCAATTTATGCGCTGCTTCTAGTGCCTCGCAGCAAGGCCGTCAACACGCACAGGCCAAAAATACCGGTAAAACCACGATTACAGGCCCGCGAAGCCTGAGCCACGCGGCTCAGCCTTCCAGCGCCTGGTCTATCGCCGCAGTGACTTCGTCAATCGACATCATCCCGTCGACCGTCCGGAGCGACCCCTTTCCGGCGTAATAGGCGGACACGGGTGCGGTCTGTTCCCGATAAGCGTCCAGGCGCACTTTGAAAGCCTTGGGATTGTCGTCGGCACGGACAGTCCCACCCGACGCAATCGTTTCCCTGGCACGGTTTTCGATCCGGGCCATGAGGGCCGTTTCATCAACCTTCAATTCAATGATGGCGTCGAGATTCAATCCCTTGGACGCCAGCAGGGAATCAAGCGCCTCTGCCTGGGCGACCGTGCGCGGGAAACCATCAAGAATAAAGCCCTTGCCGGCGTCCGGCTCCTCGATACGGTCGGCGATGATACCGACCACGATTTCGTCGGACACCAGGCCTCCGGCATCCATAACAGCCTTCGCCTTAAGCCCCACCGGCGTACCGGCCTTGACCGCCGCACGCAGCATGTCTCCGGTCGAGAGTTGCGGGATGCTATGTTTCTCAACAAGCCGCGCCGCCTGCGTTCCCTTGCCGGCGCCCGGCGGACCCAAAAGTATCAGTTTCATCGACGCCTGCCCTTGAGCCTCGATTTCTTCACAAGACCTTCATATTGCTGCGCCTGCAAATGCCCATGCACCTGCGCCACGGTATCCATCGTGACGCTGACAACGATCAGCAACGATGTACCACCGAAGTAGAACGGCAGCGCCGCGTAGGAGACCAGGAACTCCGGCAGCAAACAGATGATCGTCAGATAGGCCGCGCCGACGACGGTAATCTTGGTCAGCACGTCGTCAATGTAAACCGCAGTCCGCTCACCGGGTCTGATGCCAGGAATAAACCCGCCATGCTTCTGCAAATTCTCCGCCGTCTCCTTCGGATTGAAGACGATCGCCGTATAGAAGAACGCAAAGAATATGATCAGCAGTGCGTAAGTAAGCATGTAGAGCGGCCGTCCGTGACCGAAATAGGTCAGGAACGTGCCAAGGATGCCTCCGGTTCCGGCATTCTGCGAGAAGTTGGCAATCGTTGTCGGCAACAATAGCAGCGAGGAAGCGAAGATCGGCGGGATAACGCCGGAAGTATTCAACTTGAGCGGCAGAAACGAGCTTTGCCCTTCGTACATGCGGTTGCCGACCTGCCGCTTGGGATAGGTGATCAGCAGGCGGCGCTGGGCGCGCTCGACAAAGACGATGAAGGCGATAACCACCAGCGCCATCACGATAACGCCAAGGATGAGAGCGGTCGAAAGCGCGCCCTGACGGCCCAACTCCAGGGTGGAGACGATTGCCGATGGGAAGGCCGCAACAATGCCTGCGAAAATGATCAGCGAGGCGCCATTGCCGATGCCGCGCGCCGTTACCTGCTCGCCCAGCCACATCAGGAACATCGTGCCGCCAGTCAGCGACAGGACCGTCGTGAAGCGGAAGAACCAGCCCGGATCGGTCACGTAGGTAGCCTGCCCCTCCAGCCCGAGCGCAATACCATAGGCCTGTACCGCCGCCAGAACGACTGTCAGGTAGCGGGTGTATTGGTTGATGATCTTGCGGCCCGCTTCCCCTTCCTTCTTGAGTGCTTCAAGGGTCGGGACAACGGAGGTCAGCAATTGAATGATAATCGACGCCGAAATATACGGCATGATGTTCAACGCGAAGATCGCCATGCGCTGGACGGCGCCGCCGGAAAACATGTTGAACAATTCCAGCACGCCCTGCTGACGGCCGGTGAAATTCTGTTCGAAGGCCGCGGCATCGATCCCGGGCAAGGGGATGTAAGTGCCGATCCGGTAAATCACCAGCGCGGCCAGCGTGAAATAGATCCGCTTTTTCAGCTCTTCCGACTTGCCGATGGCGGAAAAATTGATCGAGGCTGCAAGCTGTTCGGCTGCCGATGCCATATTCTGCTCCGATTGACCAACTGACCTGGCGGCTACAAGTGAACGAAACCACGCTTGCAGGCCGTGCCGTTGATCACCTTCTATACAGCAGGATCATGTTCCGGAAGAGCCAATTCGCCAGATTCCGGTAAAATCCCGCCAGTAAAGCCGCCCGGCGGCCCCAAAACACCCACCCGGTAGAACAACAACCGGTGCGAGGCAAAACCGCTGGGACAGAAGAAAGTTCAAAAATCAATCAGCCAGCGGCGAAATCGATATGGGTGCAACTAACCGGTTTGTCACCCCCGTTGGACCAAGCGGCAGGCAATCGTGATCGCCTGCCGCCGTTCATCATTCCGCCGTCGCGCTTGCGGCCAGCAACTTGACGCTGCCGCCGGCTTTCTCGATCGCCCCCTGGGCGGATTTCGAAGCAGCTGCGACCTCGAGCGTCAGCGCGGTCTTGATTTCCCCGGCGCCGAGTATCTTCACGCCCATCTGCGGCCGGCGGCAAACGCCTGCCTCTACCAGCACCTCGTTGGTAACCGGCTTGCTGGCGTCGAGCTTTCCAGCATCGATCGCTGTCTGCAGGCGGCCGAGGTTGACTTCATTGTACAGCGTTGGGAACGGGCTGTTGAAGCCGCGCTTGGGAACCCGCCGGTGAACCGGCATCTGGCCGCCCTCAAAACCCTTGATGGCGACGCCGCTGCGGGATTTCTGCCCCTTTACGCCGCGCCCTGCCGTCTTGCCTTTTCCCGAACCTACGCCTCGCCCGACGCGGGTACGCGACGGTTTGGCGCCTGGATTGTCACGAATATCTGTCAGTTTCATTGCGCGCACTCCTATTTCGCGTCCGCGCCATCAACGACCCGCACCAGATGCGAAACCTTGGCGATCATGCCGCGCACCGAGGGAGTGTCTTCGAGCGATTTACGGCGTCCGATCTTGTTCAAGCCAAGTCCGATCAGCGTCTGGCGCTGCGAAACATGGCGACCGATAGGACTGCCGGTTTGTTCAACAATGATGGTCTTCTTTGCGTCGTTCATCGTTGTGTCCCCTCTCAAGCATTCGCTTCAGCGTCCACATTGCCACCGCGGCGGCTCTGCAGAGTGGAGACCTTGATGCTGCGGCGCGCCGCCACAGAGCGAGGTGAATCTTCGCGCTTCAGGGCATCGAACGTTGCCCGCACCATGTTGTAGGGGTTCGACGTTCCTTGCGACTTTGCCACCACGTCATGCATGCCCAACGTCTCGAAAACAGCGCGCATCGGGCCACCGGCGATGATTCCGGTACCGGCCGGGGCGGCGCGCAAAATGACACGGCCGGCGCCGTGGCGGCCAGTCACGTCGTGATGCAGCGTACGGCCTTCACGCAGCGGCACGCGGATCATCGAACGCTTTGCCGATTCGGTTGCCTTGCGAATGGCCTCTGGCACTTCCCGCGCCTTGCCCTTGCCAAAGCCCACCCGGCCTTTCTGATCTCCAACCACGACCAGCGCCGCGAAGCCGAAACGCCGTCCGCCTTTCACAACCTTGGCGACGCGGTTGATATGCACCAGCCGGTCTACAAATTCGCTGTCGCGCTCGTCGCGATCACCGCCACGGCCACGGCCGCCTTCAGGTTCTCTTGCCATCGTTCTTCCAGTCTTTCGTCACTTGCGCACGGTGGCCATGCCACACAGTGCTCGCTTCGAATTTCAGCTCCGGGCTTGCACACGCGATTTACGTGGCGAGCAAAGCTGATACGCTAGCCGCAGCCCATCGCGGCTTTTCGTCAGAATTGCAGCCCGCCCTCGCGCGCCGCCTCGGCGAGCGCCTTGACACGCCCGTGATAAATGTAACCGCCGCGGTCAAAGACGACTTCCTTGACGCCAGCACTCAATGCCCGCTCTGCAACCAGCTTACCGACGACGCCGGCAGCTTCCATGGTCGCACCGCTCTTCAACGCGCCGCGCTGGTCCTTTTCAAGCGTCGACGCAGCAGCCAGTGTACGGCCCTGGGCATCGTCGATGACCTGCGCATAAATTTGCTTCGACGAGCGGAACACGGAAAGCCGCGGCTTGCCGCCGGCCCGCGCTTTCAGCGATCTGCGGACCCGGGCGCGACGCCGTTCCGAAGTGGTAATTCTTGCCATAACAGGATTCCTGCCTTGCTACTTCTTCTTGCCTTCCTTGCGGAAGATGTACTCGTCTGCATAACGCACACCTTTGCCCTTGTAGGGCTCCGGCGGACGCAATGCTCGGATTTCGGCGGCAACCTGCCCGACCTGACGGCGATCAATGCCGGCAATGACGATTTCCGTCGGCCGCGGCGTCGTGATCGTGATCCCGGGAGGCACGTCGTAATTGATGTCATGGCTGTAGCCGAGCGCCAGGTTCAGCTTCGGTCCGGCAGCCGCGGCGCGGTAACCCACGCCAGTGATTTCCAGCCGTTTTTCGAAACCGTCGCTAACGCCCACAACGATGTTGTTGATCATCGCGCGCGAAGTACCCCAAAGCGCGCGCGCACGCTTAGAATCATCACGCGGATCAACCACGATCGCGTTGTCCTCGAGCTTGACTGCGACTTCCTCGGGAACGACAAAGGCCAGTTCGCCCTTGCCGCCCTTGGCGGAAACCTGCTGGCCGTCCACTTTGGCGGTTACGCCATTGGGGATGGCAACCGGTTTTTTTCCTACGCGGGACATAGCGGTCCTCCCGGTCAGAATACGCGGCAGAGCACTTCACCGCCGACATTCTGCTCTCTGGCAGCGTGGTCGGCCATGACGCCCCGCGGTGTTGAAACTATGACGATGCCCAGCCCGTTCGCCACGCGCGGCATCGAGTTGACCGCCGAGTACACCCGGCGGCCAGGAGTGGATACCCGCTCGATCTTGCGGATGACCGGCTCGCCTTCGAAATACTTCAACTCGATTTCGAATTCCGAACGGCCGTTCCCGAGATCGGTACTGGAAAAGTCACGAATGTAACCTTCCTGCTTCAAGACCTCGAGCACGTTGCCGCGCAGGCGCGAGCCCGGCGTTTTCACCTTGGACTTGTGGCGCATCTGGGCATTGCGGATGCGCGTGAGCATATCACCCAACGGATCATTCATCGCATGCCTCCTACCAGCTCGACTTGACCAGGCCGGGCACCATGCCCTGCGAACCCAGTTCGCGCAGCGCGATACGCGACATCTTCAACTTGCGATAATAACCGCGCGGCCGCCCGGATACTTCGCACCGGTTGCGCACGCGCACGCGCGATGAGTTGCGTGGCATGGCAGCCAGTTTCAATTGCGCCTCGAAACGGTCTTCCATGCTCAGCGACTGATCCTTCGCAATCGCCTTCAGCTTGGCGCGCCGCTCGCGATATTGCTCAGCCAGTTTCTGTTTCTTCTTGTTGTTGTTGATTGCGCTCTTTTTCGCCATCTATCTACCTCTGGTTTCCGCGTTTGACGCTGAAAAGCATCACTGCCGGAACGGGAAATTAAAAGCACGCAGCAGAGCCCGCGCTTCGTCGTCGTTGGTTGCCGATGTACACACGATCACATCCATGCCGATAATCGTGTCCACCTTGTCGTAATCGATTTCCGGAAACACGATGTGCTCCTTGATGCCCATGGCGTAATTGCCGCGGCCGTCAAACGATTTCGGGTTGAGCCCGCGAAAGTCACGCACACGCGGCAGCGCCACATTGATCAGGCGATCCAGGAATTCGTACATGCGCACCTTGCGCAAAGTAACCTTGGCGCCGATCGGCATGTTTTCACGAACCTTGAAGCCTGCAATGGCGTTCCGCGCCCGCGTGATGACCGGTTTCTGTCCGGCGATCAGGGCCAGTTCCGCTGCTGCAGTCGTAACCTTCTTGGTGTCCCCAACCGCTTCGCCAACGCCCATATTCAGAACGATTTTCTCCAGGCGCGGGACCTGCAGAGGGTTCTGGTAATTGAACTCCTTGGTCAAGGCATCGCGGATGACTTCGTCATAATGCTTGCGCAGCCGCGGGACGTACCCCGCCGGCATGGCGCCGGGAACACCGGCCGCAGCACCGTTTTCAACTTCCTGAATTGCCTCAGCCATCGATCAGATCTCCGGAGCGTTTGGCATAACGGACCTTGCGGCCGTCATCGAGTGTCTTGAATCCTATCCGGGTCGGCTTGCCATCCTTAGGATCGGCATGCGCCAGGTTGGACAGGTGTACCGGCGCCTCCCTGGAAATAATCCCGCCCTCTTGCTCCGCGGTCGCGCGCGTATGCCGCTTCACGATATTGACGCCGCGGACCACGGCCCGGTCCTCGGTCGGGCGGACCTCGATCACCTCGCCGGAACGGCCGAGATCGCGCCCGGCAAGTACGACCACGCGGTCGCCTTTCTTTATCTTGGCAGCCATCACAGCACCTCCGGGGCGAGCGAGATTATTTTCATGTGATTGCGCCCGCGCAATTCACGCGGCACCGGCCCGAAAATGCGCGTTCCGATCGGCTCTGACTGGGCATTCACCAGCACGGCGGCGTTGCCGTCGAAACGGATGACAGAGCCGTCATTGCGCTTGATGTCCTTGGCCGTACGAACAACCACCGCCTTCACGACATCACCCTTTTTGACGCGGCCGCGCGGAATCGCTTCCTTCACGGACACGACAATAATATCGCCGATGCGGGCATAGCGGCGCTTGGAGCCGCCCAGCACCTTGATGCACATGACGCGACGGGCGCCTGAATTGTCCGCCACGTCCAGATTGGACTGCATTTGTATCATGGCATTACGCCCTTCTTCTCAATCTCTTCCCGGACCCGGCCCCTGGCCGCTACCCGATTGCGCTGGCAGGATGCCCCTGCATCCGCCGTCAATTTCCATCGCGCTAGCTGCTTGGCTGGTCGATTACGACCCAGCGCTTCAGACGCGAAATAGGCTTCGTCTCCTCGATGGAAACCGTATCGCCCACCTTGAACTTCCCTGCTTCATCATGGGCATGGTAATTCTTCGAACGGCGCACCGTCTTCTTGAACAACGGATGCGTGAAACGGCGCTCGACTTTTACCACCACCGTCTTTTGTTGCTTTGCACTGACCACCGTGCCTTGCAGGATACGTTTCGGCATATCTCTTCAAACCTTATTTCTGCGCCGCACTGGCTTCGTGCCGCTTCTGCGACGCAACTGTCTTAATCCGCGCGATATCGCGCCGAATGATCCGCATCCGCGCTGTATTTTCCAGCTGGCCGGTGGCGCGCTGGAAGCGCAGGTTGAATTGTTCCTTGCGCAGCTTGATCAACTCTTCGCCAAGCTGGTCGTCCGTCATCAACTTGAAATCGGCGATACGGGAATTGCTGGCCATATCGTCCTCCTAGTCGGCGATGCGGCGTACGAACCGCGTCTTGATCGGCAATTTGGCGGCAGCAAGACGCAACGCTTCGCGGGCGATGGTTTCATTGACGCCGTCGATTTCAAACATGATACGGCCTGGAGCAACACGCGCGGCCCAATAGTCCGGCGAGCCCTTGCCCTTGCCCATGCGAACTTCGACCGGCTTCTTCGAGACCGGAACGTCCGGAAATACCAGGATCCAGACACGGCCAGCGCGGCGCATGTGGCGGGTCATCGCGCGCCGCGCCGCTTCAATCTGGCGGGCCGTGATCCGCTCCGGCTCGAGGGCCTTCAGGCCATACTGGCCGAAGTTCAGCGAAAAGCCGCCTTTGGCGTTTCCGTGGATACGCCCCTTGTGGGCTTTCCGGAACTTGGTGCGTTTAGGTTGCAACATGGTCGTGTTCTCGCGCTATCTCTGGATCAGGCCGCATCGCGGTTGTTGTCCCGGCGGCCGCGGCGCTGTTCGCCGTCTCCACCACCTGCATTCATCCGCTTGTCCTGTGCCATCGGATCGTGTTCGAGGATTTCGCCCTTGAAGATCCAGACCTTGATACCGCACGTACCATACGCCGTATGCGCGGTCGCAACGCCATAATCCACATCGGCGCGCAGGGTATGCAGCGGCACCCGGCCTTCGCGGTACCATTCGGTGCGGGCGATTTCAGCGCCGCCGAGACGGCCGGCGCAATTGATACGAATACCCTGTGCGCCTAGCCTTAGCGCCGACTGGACCGCGCGCTTCATTGCGCGCCGGAATGCAACGCGGCGTTCGAGCTGTTGGGCAATGGATTCGGCCACCAGCGTGGCGTCGATTTCCGGCTTGCGAACTTCAACGATGTTGATCACCACTTCCGAAGAGGTAATCGCAGCAACCGACTTGCGGATCTTGTCGATGTCCGCGCCCTTCTTGCCGATGACCACACCGGGACGGGCCGAGTGGATCGTGACACGGCACTTCTTGTGCGGGCGCTCGATGATGATCCTCGATACCGCGGCCTGCTTCAACATCTTCATCAGAACTTCGCGGATGCGCATGTCTTCGTGCAGCAACTTGCCGTACTCGACCTTGTTCGCGAACCAGCGCGAGTCGGAAGTGCGGTTGATGCCCAGACGCAGCCCGATCGGATTGACTTTTTGACCCATCGTAATCTCCTCAGGCTTCGGCTTGCTGTACTTCGCGCACAACGATGGTCAGGTTCGAAAACGGCTTTTCGATACGGCTGGAACGGCCACGGGCGCGGGCATG
This sequence comes from uncultured Beijerinckia sp., assembly GCA_964615275.1. Classification (GTDB taxonomy): domain Bacteria; phylum Pseudomonadota; class Alphaproteobacteria; order Rhizobiales; family Beijerinckiaceae; genus Terripilifer. The sequence goes on from CAZTMN010000070.1 coordinate 16,225, forward strand.
GAAACGCCGCATCACCAGCGCCTTGCCGACAAACGCCTGCGATACAACCAGATCGTCGACGTCCAGCGAGTGATTGTTCTCAGCATTGGCGATGGCGCTTTCCAGCGCCTTCTTCACCGTGCCGGCAATCCGCTTGCGCGAAAACTCGAGATCGGCAAGCGCCTTGTCGACCTTCTTGCCGCGGATCATCTGCGCCACGAGGTTCAGTTTCTGCGGGCTGATACGGATCATCCGGGCCACAGCTTTGGCCTCGTTGTCACCCAATGCCCGCTTGGTCTTCTGTTTAGACATGGAGCATCAACCTCTTCTGGCTTTCTTGTCAGCGGTATGACCGTAATAGGTCCGCGTCGGCGCAAACTCGCCGAACTTGTGACCGATCATGTCCTCGCTGACGCTGACGGGAATGTGCTTCTTGCCGTTGTAGACGCCAAACGTGAGGCCAACGAACTGCGGCAGGATCGTCGAACGGCGGCTCCAGATCTTGATCACTTCGTTACGGCCGGATTCGCGCGACGCATCAGCCTTGGCCAGCAGATAACCGTCGACAAACGGACCTTTCCAGATCGAACGTGCCATGGATCAGCCCTTCTTCTTGCTCTTGTGACGAGAGGTCACGATGAATTTGTCCGTGACCTTGTTGCTGCGGGTGCGCTTGCCTTTGGTCGGCTTGCCCCACGGCGTTACCGGATGACGGCCACCGGAAGTACGCCCTTCACCGCCGCCGTGCGGGTGGTCGATCGGGTTCATGGTCACGCCGCGGTTGTGCGGCCTGAAGCCATGCCAGCGCATGCGCCCGGCCTTACCGACCGAGGTGTTCATGTGATCGGGATTGGAGACGGAACCGATCGTTGCAAAGCACCGGCCATGCACCAGGCGTTGCTCGCCCGAGTTGAGCCGAACCACGACATAACCGCGGTCGCGGCCGACCACCTGGGCATAGTTACCGGCCGAACGTACCATCGATCCGCCCTTGCCGATCTTGGTCTCGATGTTGTGGACGATCGTTCCGACCGGAATATTGGCAAGCGGCATGGCGTTGCCCGGCTTGATATCGACCTGCTCGCCGGAAATCACCGTATCACCTGCAGCCAGGCGCTGCGGCGCCAGGATGTAGGCCTTCTCGCCATCTTCGTATTTGATCAGCGCAATGAAAGCTGTGCGGTTCGGGTCATATTCGATCCGTTCAACCTGCGCCGGCACATCCATCTTGCGGCGCTTGTAGTCGATGATGCGATAGCTGCGCTTGTGACCGCCGCCCCGGAACCGGACAGTTACGCGGCCGGTGTTGTTGCGCCCGCCCTTGGACGACTTGCCGACAGTCAGCGTCTTTTCCGGCTTGCCTTTCCACAGGCCCGAGCGATCAACTGTAACCAGCTGGCGCGTACCCGGTGTGATCGGCTTATAATGTTTAAGTGCCATGGAACCTTATCCTCAACCCGTTCACAGCCCGGTCGTTACGTCGATTGCGTGGCCTTCGGCCAGAGTCACGATCGCGTTCTTGATGTCGCTCTGCTTGCCACGGGTACCGCGGAACACCCGCGTCTTGCCCTTGCGAAGCACGGTGTTCACGTCCGTTACCTTGACGTCAAACAGCCTTTCCACCGCGGCCTTGATCTGCGGCTTGGTCGCATCCAGGCGAACACGAAACACGATCTTGTTATGCTCGGACGCCATCGTCGCCTTTTCGGTAATCACCGGCGAAATAATGACGTTGTAGTGCCGTTCGTCGGCGAATTGCGCTGCTTCACTCATGAGAACCGCGCCTCCAGTGCTTCAATCGCCGCCTTGGTCAGCACCAGCTTGTCACGGCGAAGAATGTCATAAACATTGATGCCCTGCACCGGCAGCACATCGGCATTCGGGATGTTCCGGATAGCCATGCAGAAGTTGTCCGGCAACTCCGCGCCATCGATAATCAGAACCGAATTCAATCCGGACTTGTCGAAGGACGAGCGCAAGGTCTTGGTCTTGCCATCGGCAAGCTGTGTATCCTGCCAGACGACGATGCCGCCATCCCTGGCCTTGGCCGAAAGGGCATGGCGCAGCGCCAGCGCGCGTACTTTCTTCGGCAGGTCGTGGGCATGGCTGCGCGGTGTCGGGCCAAACGCACGTCCACCGCCCCGGAAAATGTTCGACCGCATCGAGCCGTGGCGAGCGCCGCCCGTGCCCTTCTGCTTGTACATTTTCTTGCCGGTGCGATTGATCTCGGCCCGGTTCTTGACGTCATGGGTTCCCGCGCGGCGCTTGGCAAGCTGATAGCGCACCATGCGGGCCAGGAGGTCCGGACGCGGCTCAAGGCCGAAAATGCTTTCGTTCAAATCAATCGAACCGGCAGCCGCGCCGTCAACTGAAGTCACGTCGATCTTCACGGCTTAGTTCTCCTGTGTCGTATCGTTGGCCGGAGCATCGCCGCCGGCCTCGTTATTGCCATCGGGCGCGGCTTCCTCTGCCACGGCCGCGGGCGCATCGGCACCCTGGTCGGCGAGCTTGAACTTGCCCGGATTTGGCAGATCTTCCGGCATCGCCTTCTTGACCGCGTCGCGGACATAAATCCATCCGCCGCGTTTGCCGGGCACTGCTCCCTGGACCAGAATCAAACCACGCTCGGCATCAGTATCGACCACTTTCAGGTTAAGCGTCGTTACCCGTTCAACACCCATGTGGCCGGCCATTTTCTTGTTCTTGAAGACCTTGCCTGGGTCCTGGCGGTTACCGGTCGAACCGTGCGAACGGTGGGAAATCGACACGCCGTGAGTTGCCCGAAGACCACCGAAGTTCCAGCGCTTCATGGGCCCCGCGAAACCTTTACCGGTCGATGTGCCCGCAACGTCGACATACTGGCCAACGACGAAGTGATCCGCAGTGATCTCCGCCCCGACAGGGATCAGCTTGTCCTCGTCCACGCGAAATTCGGCGACCTTCATCTTCGGCTCGACCTTCGCGCGTGCGAACCGCTCGCGTTCAGCCTTGGCGACGTTCTTGACCTTCGCCCTCCCGATACCCAGCTGAACGGCCGTATAGCCGTTCGCGTCCTGGGTCCGGTGCGCAACAACCTGGCAGCCGTCAACCTTCAACACGGTAGCGGGAATATGTTCCCCGTCTTCGGTGAAGATCCGGGTCATGCCCAGCTTTTGTGCGATAACACCTGATCGCATGTCATTTTCCTTCATGGCACATACACCGGACGGTTCCGGGCATTGGTGCCTTTTGCACGAAGCTGGCGAAATCGCCTGCTTGTTTCAGCCCGCGATTTGATGGGATCATCAAAATGCGCGTAAGCTGGTCGACTCCAAAAAGTAGAGCGTGTTTGTTTGCGAAAAACCGGTATCTGCTTTTTCGCACCACACCCTAGAGCTTGATTTCCACATCAACACCGGCGGCCAGATCGAGCTTCATCAGCGCGTCGACCGTTTGCGGTGTGGGATCAACGATATCCAGAACCCGCTTGTGGGTACGGATTTCGAATTGTTCGCGCGACTTCTTGTCGATGTGCGGCGAACGGTTGACTGTAAACTTCTCGATCTGCGTCGGCAGCGGGATCGGCCCGCGCACCTGCGCACCGGTCCGCTTGGCAGTCGACACGATTTCCTTGGTCGAAGTGTCCAGGATCCGGTGATCGAATGCCTTCAATCGAATGCGAATGTTCTGACCGTTCATCTTATCTTCCTGTCAGCCGCGAGAAGCGAATAGCGGTTTGGAGACTGGCGGTTGGCACTTGCCCCTCGCCAGCTCCAGATCACTACCGTTGAATCACTATCGTTCCCGGCAATCCTCTATTCGCTTGTTCACAATTCGCTTATTCGATGATGCTGGCCACGACGCCCGCGCCAACGGTGCGGCCGCCCTCGCGGATCGCGAAGCGGAGGCGTTCCTCCATCGCAACCGGCACGATCAACGACACTTCCATCGTGATGTTGTCGCCGGGCATCACCATCTCGGTCCCTTCCGGCAGCGTTACGATGCCGGTCACGTCCGTCGTGCGGAAGTAGAACTGCGGACGATAGTTCGTGAAGAACGGCGTATGGCGGCCACCTTCGTCCTTGGTAAGGATATAGGCCTCGGCCTTGAACTTGGTGTGAGGCTTCACCGAACCCGGCTTGCACAACACCTGACCGCGCTCAACTTCTTCGCGCTTGGTGCCGCGAAGCAGGCAGCCAACGTTATCGCCGGCCTCGCCCTGGTCGAGCAGCTTGCGGAACATCTCAACGCCGGTCACGGTAGATTTGGAAGCTTCACGAATACCGATGATATCAACTTCTTCACCGACATTGATGACGCCACGCTCGATACGGCCGGTAACAACAGTACCGCGGCCGGAAATCGAGAACACGTCTTCCACCGGCATCAGGAACGGCTGATCCTTCGGACGTTCCGGGGTCGGGATATACTCGTCAACCGTCTCCATCAGCTTCAGAACGGCGTCGCGGCCCTTTTCCGGATCGCGATCTTCCAGAGCGCAAAGCGCCGAACCCATGGTCACCGGAATGTCGTCGCCGGGGAATTCGTACTTCGACAGCAGTTCACGGATTTCCAGCTCGACCAGTTCGAGCAGTTCCGGATCGTCGACCATGTCGACCTTGTTCATGAATACGACTAGGGCCGGAACGCCGACCTGGCGGGCCAGCAGGATGTGCTCGCGGGTCTGGGGCATCGGGCCGTCGGCGGCGGACACCACCAGAATCGCACCGTCCATCTGGGCGGCGCCGGTGATCATGTTCTTCACATAGTCGGCGTGGCCGGGGCAGTCGACGTGCGCGTAATGGCGCTTTTCGGTCTCATATTCGACGTGTGCGGTCGAGATCGTGATGCCGCGGGCCTTTTCTTCCGGCGCCTTGTCGATCTGGTCGTAGGCGGTGAAAGTAGCGCCACCGGTTTCAGCCAGTGTCTTGGTAATAGCCGCCGTCAGGGATGTCTTGCCGTGATCGACGTGACCGATTGTTCCGATGTTACAATGCGGTTTATTGCGTTCGAACTTTTCTTTAGCCATAGCTGGGCTCCTTCACCAAAAAAACCGTTTCAGGTACCTGTTACCAACTCCAGATCAGGCGTATTTGGCCTGAATCTTTTCCGCTTCGCCGCGCGGAACTTCCGCGTAGCTGTCAAACTGCATCGTGTAACTTGCGCGTCCTTGCGAGAACGAACGCAGGTTGTTCACGTATCCGAACATGTTGGCGA
>CAZTMN010000071.1:0-14475 GCA_964615275.1 uncultured Beijerinckia sp.
CGTCGCCTTCGCCCCATATGCAGCGTTCCGGTCCTGTCGGTTTCAGCTTGCGATGCTTGCCAACGAGATTGCCGGACGGGTCGAACCAGAACTGGGTAAGATAAAGTGAGCCGCCATCAAGTTCGGTAACGCTGAGGCAGACGTGGATGGCTGCTTCGCGCGCGGCGCTGACGATCTTCGCCATGTGGCGGTCGCCCTGCTGCATGGCGTTGGCGCGCAGGCGCATGTAGAGATCGGCGGCCTTTCCCATCGGTCCGGCCTTGAAAATCCAGAACGGGAAGGCGGGGATGAAAGATTCCGGAAAGCCGACCAGCTTTGCACCGTTGCGGCCGGCTTCCAGAATGAGCGAACAGGCCTTTTCAACCGAGCCGTCGATATCCAGGAAAACCGGCGCTGCCTGTACTGCTGCGACTTTCGTGACCGTTTCGTTCATGTCAGGCAATCTCCTTGCGCCAGTCTTTGGCAGCCTGAATGCTGGCGCTGTATTTTTCAACGGTGACGTCGAACAATTCCCAGCGGGTGAAAAAGCTCAAAAGGTAGCCGTTGACGCCACGCTCGTAGAGTGCGGCGGCGTTGCCGGTGCGCAGCAGCTCTTTTTCCGTCTCGTCCAGCGGCATGTGCGCCATGGCGGCCTCCGGATGATCCAATGCGAGCTGCCGGAACGTCTTGTCATGCAGGCAGGTTCGGAAAAACTTGTGAACGCCGTAATTGCTCATGGCCTATACCCGTCGTGTTAGTCCCACCGCCAGATGCCGAAGGCGTGGCCGTGGCTGACCTGCGGTTTGAATGAGATCGGTTCGCGCTGGCCGATTGCGCCCAGCATCACGAGCCAGTTGAGCAATTCACCGGCTGCGTTGCCGGCGCGTTGCAGCCGCTCGCAGGTGGCGTCTTCTATCAGCTCGTCGATTTCGCAATTTTCCAGCCGGCTCTTGATATGGGCAGCCCAATCCTTGTCCGGCGTGCCTGCGCGCTCACCGGGATCGGCGAGCGGGCCACCGATTTCCAGCGAAAAGCTGCCCGAGCCCATGATCGCGATGCGCTGTTCGCCAGGCATCTCTTCGATAACTTCGGCAATCGCTTCGCCCAGCGCCCAGGCCCGGTCCGCCGGTGGCAAGGGGTCAGAGAAGGCGTGGACGAAAATCGGGACGATGGGAATGCGCAATTCGGCGTTAAGGAAATGCCACGGCACCATGAAGGAATGATCCAGCTCGAATTCCTGGGTCACGGCCATGTCGAAATATCGTGTTATGAGACCCGCGCGCAGGTTCTCCGCCAGTTGCTCATCGACCGGAAGCCGGTATTGCGGCATGACAGTCGCATCATTTGGGCCACGGGTCTCGGGCGCGACGCCTACCGCAAAAAGCGGAAAATTGTCGTAGAAAAACGTGTTGAAATGATCGTTTGAGATCAGGATCAGCGCATCGGCTTTGACAGCCTCCAGATTCTGGCGAACCTCGGCAAATAGAAGCGCCTCTTCGCAATCGGGGCCATTTCGTTTGACGACGGAAGGAAATACCGGCGTGTGTGGAACGCCGAAACCGGCGACGATCTCTGCCATGATCTGTGCATTCTTCTTCGTTGCGCCTGTTGGTCGCGCTTGCCAAGCGGGCAAATTGGGCCAATCATTGGCGAAAGCTTAGACAGATGCCTGCATCGGTTCAAGCGTCACAAGAAAACCGGCCGATGGTGTTGAAACCTGTAGCTGTGGCCAATCCGGGGAAGAAATGTTCGATAACAACAAATCCGAAGTCGCGAAGAAGACGCTGGAGGCGGCAAGGGCGCTGCAACCGATGATCGGCGCCGCAGCTGACGCCATAGAGGCCGGCCGGCAGGTAACGCCGGAGGTGATGGAGGCGCTGCATGAAGCGAAACTCTTTCGCATGTTGCTGCCGCAGACGTTTGGCGGGCTGGAGCTGTCGATACCGGATTTCATGGCGGTTATCGAGGACATTGCGAAAGCGGACGCCAGCACCGCCTGGTGCGTCGGGCAGGGCTGTGGCTGTTCGTTCGCGGCGGCGAACTTTGATCCGGCCGTTGCGCATGAAGTGTTTGACGCGCCAGATGCCGTGCTGGCCTGGGGGCCATCCAACAAGAATGCCGTGGCTGTCAAAGTCGATGGTGGCTATCGCGTGACAGGCGAATGGGTGTTTGCTTCCGGTAGCCGCTACGCGCAATGGCTCGGCGCCCATTGCACGTTGTCGAACGAGGACGGCTCGCCTGTTACCGGAGCGGACGGGCAGAACGTCGAACGCTCGGTGCTGTTTCCGAAATCGTCGGCCAGTATGACCGATGTCTGGAACGTCATGGGATTGAGTGGAACCGGCAGCGACAATTACGAGGTCAAAGACCTGTTTGTGCCGGACGCCTACTCGTTCACCCGCGATCTTGAATCGGAGCGGCGCGAAGACGGGCTGCTCTTCCGGTTCTCGTTTTTGAACACCTATGGGGCGGCGTTCGCCGGCGTGGCGCTTGGCATATCGCGCACGATGCTGGATTCATTCTTTATCCTTGCGCAAAAGAAGACGCCCAACCAGGCAGCGCAATCGCTGGCGCACAACACGGCTGTACAGCGGGAGGCAGGGTACAACGAAGCAAAATGGCGGTCCGCCCGCGCCTTTGTTTACAGCGCGTGGGAGGAAGCCTGGGAGGAGGTTGCGCAAAGCGGGGTATGCACTCCTGCGCAGAAGGTTGCGCTGCGCATGACATCGACCTGGTCGATCCAGGCGGCAAAGGAAGTCGGCGAGTGGGCTTACCAGGCGGCGGGATCGACGGCTATCTTCGAGGACAAGCCATTCGAGCGCCGTTTCCGCGATTTGCATTGCGTCACCCAGCAAGGCCAGTCGCATTTCACCAATTTCGAACCGGCCGGCCGGATGATGATGGGGTTGGGGGCCGTACCGAGGAGGGGGTGAGGGAAGCGCAACAATCGTCGCGAAGAGAGAGTTGTACCGGCAGGAATAATTGATTGTTGGCGCAGGATGTGCACTGATCTAGTTAATTTTTCATTTCTTATTGGTTCAAGGAGACGTGCGATGGCGATATTTGGCAAAACGTTTTCGCTGGGACTGATGTTTGGTTGCCTGGCAGTCGGAGTAAGTTCGCTCCATGTCTCAGCCCAGGGTGGGCGTCCTTCGAGGACAAGCCTGACATGCGCACAGGCCAAGTCGATGGTGGACAAAAGGGGTGCGGTTGTCATGACGACTGGTGGAGGCAAGTTCGAGCGATTTGTATCTGGTACTCGTTATTGCCCCATGGGTGCGACCACTAAGCCTACTTACGCTAGAACGAAAGACAACGCCAAATGCCTGGTTGGTGAAACCTGCGAAGAGGAATTGCAAGGCGGCGCCCACTGACATCGCTTGCCAGGCAGCTTGTCCAATTTTGCGGGATTAACCAGTTGCGGTTGAGAGTTGCCTTGTAGCGTTCAAAGAATCTGCAAGTGACGACAATCAGCCCTGGCAGTCAATTGGATTGGCTTTTTGTACCGTCGGTTTTGGTTCAATGGACCAAACTCGATTGTCCGCCTTGTTGCGATATCAACTTACAATTGACGCGGAACCAGAATCCGTGCTGAGTATCCGGCGATTGGATATTTTTGTCGCCATAACAGTTTAAATTCGGCCTCAGAATATTCTACACCTTGCGGGGCAGAAACAGCCTGATTCCATGAAGCGAAAGAAGCCGACGAGCGGTCCAGGGATTTGTTCGGCAGGCCGCCTATGTTTAATGTTTCGCTGGATAGCAGTAACGAGAAGAGTTTTCTGCTGCGGTCCGTGTGCTCGGACAAATCGAGCATAACGTGATAGCCGATTACCGGAGTTGAATTTTCTTTTCCTCGTTCCAATTGACTCTTGTAGATGAGGCTGACGCGCAAAAAGTCGTTTCGGTTTAACGTGTCATACCTTCCATCTTCAATGGCGCGAAAGACGGGTTCATTTGCTGGAACGAGAATGTCCGATTCATTGGACACAATAGTTTTTGGAAATCTTTCAAGATATTCCCGAAACGCGATCGGGTCGCGGGACAGGTCCGCAAGATGGAATCCGCCTTTGGGATTTATGAAACGTGAAAGACGCGAATGCCCTTATTGAATATTGAATATCCTGGCTCCGGTTTGCATATGTGCGAATTTTTGAAATGACAGCACTTTCGTGTGAACCGGGCGCCAGTTGTCGCGGTTTTTCCGTCTAAACCATATCTTGCTTTTCCCTGTTCCTATCTGACTGGTATCTATCAGGGATCGGCTGATTGCCTGTCCCGGGTCAACCATTCCGAATAGGTACTTGGCCGGGTTTGTCTTACTGCCCCACTTGTAATGACCAATGTTGTTGTGCCGGTGATCGTGAACGATGCACCATATTGCTTTTTTGCCGCGGGAACCGAAGCGTTCGATCGCTGCAACATATTTGAAGAACAATGGCTGTGCGGCGACTTCTCCCGGTCTAACGCGAAGGGCCTTTCCCTGTCCGCGGCCGCAAAGTTCCTGGAATGCCATCGTCGGTCGAGCGAGTGTGACGAGGCACACCGTTACAAAAAGCATCGATTGTACAGCCCGGTGCCAGTTGTTCGAGCTTGATCCACTTCTAGCCAACTCTGAAGCTTCGGAGCCCATGGCGTATCTTCCGGATGCGTCAGCGTACAATCGGTTTCACTGGGGCAGAGCATACCCCGCATTCGGCGATGTGCAAATTGGCATTGTGGGGAAGCGCAACGCAGGTCCACCATATCCAGCCAGCACACCGTCTGCCTGTCCACACGCTTGTCGGTTAGCCGCCAGTTTGATTGCGGTGCGCCTTGTGTGCGATCCGGTTTCCGGTTGATGATAAGCGATACCGTGACCGACGCAAGGGGTTACCAGATTACGGCGCCGCCATTGGGCTGAATCAACTGGCCGTTGATGTAGGAGGCCTTGTCGCTCAGCAAAAAATCTACCGTTGCAGCGACTTCTTCCGGTTTACCCAAACGGCCAAGCGGCGTGCGCTCCGCATTGGCTTTCAATGCCGTTTCTACCTCGCGCGGCGGGCGGTTCTGACGCAAAATCGGCGTGTCGATCGGACCGGGGCCGATGGCGTTGATGCGGATACCGTGCGGTGCAAATTCAAGCGCGGTTGCTTTTGTCATTGCGTAAATGGCAGTCTTGGCCGCGCAGTAAACGCCGAGGTTCGGGACACCTATTACGGCGAAATCAGAAGATGTATTGACGATCGCCCCGCTCTTTCGTTCGACCATGCCGCGCAGGACGTTCTGGGCGACGACGAACATGCCGCGTGCATGAATATTCATCATCAGGTCGAAGTCGTCTTCAGTCACGTTAAGCAGAGGACCGCGGATGTTGATGCCGGCATTGTTGAACAGGGCATCGATCGGGCCGTTGTCGGAACTTGCCCTGGCGACAACGTCCTTGACCGCGGCCGGATCGGTCACGTCGAGCGTGTAAGCCTGCGCCTGGCCGCCCGCGGCACGGATTTCCTCGGCCACCGCCTCGGCGCCTTCGCCGTTCCGGTCTGCGACAGCGATCGTCGAGCGCGCTGCAAGCCGCCTGGCTGTTGCTTTTCCGATGCCGCTGGCCGCGCCGGTGATAAATGTGTGCATGGCGCTTCTCCTAGAACAGACTAATCCCACCATTGACCCGGAAGTCCTGTCCGGTGGTGTAGGAGGCATCATCGCTCAGCAGGAACATGGCCGCGTTCGCCATGTCTTCGGCTGTACCAATCCGCCCCATCGGGTTGTCTTTGGCTCGGTCTTCCATAGTGCCGGCGGGCATCACCGCGTGGGGCATTGGCGTGTCGGCGATACCCGGTGAGATCGCGTTGACGCGTACGTTGTGGGGGGCCGCTTCAAGCGCAAGCGTGCGCATCAGTCCAAGCACACCGCCCTTGGTTGCTGCGTATTGCGCGGTGCGCGGTTGCGGTGAGCGGCCGAGCCCTGACGACCACAATACAATTGATCCGCGCCTGTTTTCGATCATGTGCGGCAATACCGCCTGGCAGGAAAACAGAACCGCCTTCAGGTTGATGGCGAAGTGCTCATCCCAATCGTCGACGCTGATGTCGAAGAACGGTTTTGGGCGAAAGATGCCGGCGGTGGCCGACATACCCTTGATCGTTCCATAACGACCAATGGTTTCGTCGACGGCATTTGCCAGCGCGGCCTTGTCGCGGGTGTCGAGCTGGAATGTTGTCAGGTCCGGATTGTTGATGCCGGGCAGATCGCCAAGGTTCAGATCGCAGGCCGCCACCGGCGTGCCTTGTTCAAGCAATTGCCCGGTGAGGTTTCGGCCAATGCCGCTACCTGCACCGGTAACCAGAACTGCGCCCGTCGTATCGCTCATTGTCGTTTCCTCATGCGGCGCCGGCGTCAAGCGCATCGCGCAGCGCCTGACGCCGTTCGGCACGGTACATTTCCTTGTAGGACCGTGGCCCGAGTGGCCCCTGTTCAATCTGCAGACTGGCGAAGACCGGTCCGGGTTCATTCAGCAGCCAGTCCAGACGTCCGGTGAAGTCCTGCATAGCGGAGATGGTGCAGGCCTTCTCGATTTGTGCCGCCTTCGCCATCGCCTCGAAATCGACGTCCGGATTGGGGACAGGATGCCCGCCGTTGGCCTCATAGGTACCGTTGCAAAACACCATGTGCGTGAAGTTCGCGGGCGCCACGCGACCAATTGTGACCAGGGTCGGCAGGTTCATCAACAGCGAGCCATCTCCGTCGAGGACGATGACCCGCCGTTCCGGCCGCGCAAGCGCCAGTCCGAGGCCGTGCGAAGAACCAAGACCCATCGCGCCGTGGGAGAAATAGTTCAACGGCCTGTCGAATATTTCAATCCAATCGGAAGCGGTAGAATAGGACGAGACAATTATCTCATCGGTGATGCGCTCCCTAAGCGCTTCCAGCAGTTTGCGTCGGTTGATCATGCCCGTGCCCTCCTAGATCGCCTTGCCGCCAATGAGAATTGCCGTGGGGAAGGGCGTCTCATAGGCCTTGTTGATGGCTGGCACGATGCCGCCGATATCGGCGTCGGTTTCGATATGAAAGTGCGGGATGCCCATGGCGTCGAGAATCGGTTCGATAATTCGCAGGCCGTAGCGTTCCGATTGTTGCGGCGGTACGCCAGGCTCTTTGCCGAGCATGCCGACCATCATCACGGCAGGTTGCCGGTACTCGACGCCGACCGCGCGGATGGCGTTCATGGCGTAGAGGAAGCCGGTATATTGCATCAGTATCAGGGCGCGCTTGTCGCCGTAGGTCAGGCCAGCCGATATTCCAAGGCACTCGTCTTCCTTGCAGACCCGAATGAGTTGCAGATCCGGATCGTCGGCGATGGGAAAAAGCAGGCCCTTGCTGGTATGCAGGTCCGGTACGGACAGCACGTAGTCGATGCCGGCGGCCTTGATTTCAGCGATAATTTTTGACCCGTGCAGCACATTCGTATCTGCAGCGGCGCCAGCCTCAGCCTCCATGGCATCCTCCACGATTTTGCAGCAGATTGCCTTTCGCCGGGCCGGCGCGCAAGGAAAAAGGGGCTAGCGGCCTGTTATTGTTGTGGCCGGAAGCTTCCCGGGTGCGATCCATTTCAGTGCGGCGGAAGGCCAATGCATCGGAACTCCGTGGCCGCCGGCATGAAGACAAAACCGGACGGGTTTCCCACTGTCGCAGGAGGTCCAGCTGCGGCACCATATCTGACCGCTGGTACTGATTTTGTCGGGCCGTGACCTGCACCTGTTGGTATTGCGCTGGATTGCCAGGCCTTCGAAAACATCACCCTGGTGCCAGGCGCGGATAGCCCTTCCCTCCAGCGGCACCTGACGATCCGAGAAGCTATGAACATGGACAAGGGCGCGCGGTCCGCCAGGACACGTCCCTGTCAGGGCGCCATTCGGGCGGCGCTTTGGCCCGCTCCTGTCGTTGCCAGGGAGCGGGCGGCGCAATCCACCGGCAATCGGTATCACGCCGGCCAGTGGAACTTTGGAGTAACAGGAAAAAAACCACGCCATTGAGCCGCCGGACGAAAACCCCGATACGATCGTTTGCTGCAGGTCGACCGGGAACCGGCGTGCGACGTCGGCCAGCACGTTTTCGACAAACCGGATGTCGCTGCGCCCGGCGCGCGGGTTTTTCTCATGCCGCGCCGCCCATCCGAGCATTGGCCGGTTGCGAAAATTGAAACGGCCGCCGTCCGGGGCGATGTAGAGGTAATTGCGGGATGTCAGCGAGCGAACGAGGCCCTTGTTGCGCAACTTGGCAGCACCCGATCCTCCGTGGCCGTGGAAAAACACAAACGGCTTGAGTTGCGTACTACCATTCCAGTCCTTCGGGAATGCAAGGTAATAACGCCCGCCGTCCTTTCCGGGTATGACACAGGGGCTGGATGCGTTGCAGGCGTGTTCGGCAGCAGAAACAGCCGACAAGCTGAAGAGAACGCATCCGATTGCCAGCCACCAACGCCCAATATTGCTTTCTCCAGGCGCCCACAGCGCGAACTTTGGTGATACTAACCGGAGAGGTAATGGAAGCAATTCAATATTGCGCTATCAACTCCAACCGGTGGTCACGCCTGGTCCGGGTGCGAGCGTATCGATCTCGGCCATTTCTTCCGGCGTCAGCTTCCAGCTCGCGGCTTTGACATTGGCGGCAATCTGGTCGGGCCGTGTTGCGCCGGCAATGACGCTTGAGACGACGGGGTTGCAGGCGAGCCAGCTGAACGCCAGTTCCAGTATTGTCTTGCCCCGCGCAGCGCAGAACGTTTCTAGTTTTTCCAGCTTGGTGAATTGCTCGTCGTTCATGTGCCGGTTACGGACGTTCGAGGGTTCGGCGAGCCGTGCATCTGCGGGTATTTCCGCATCGCGCTTGTATTTTCCGGTCAGCATGCCCGATGCCAGCGGGTAGTAGGGCAGCAGCCCGAGGCCGTATTTCTGCAAGGCAGGGATCAATTCAGCATCGGCTTTGCGCATCAGCAGGGAATACTCGTCCTGCGCCGAAACGAAGCGCTCGGTTCCCAGTTTTTCGGCGGTGAACTGCGCTTCGACGACCTGCCAGGCTGGCTTGTTGGAGCAGCCGATGTAGCGCACCTTGCCCTGGCGGACGAGGTCATCCATGGCGCGCAAGGTCTCCTCGATCGGGGTGTTCCAGTCCGGACGGTGGAACTGGTAGAGATCGAGATAATCGGTTTGCAGCCGCGTGAGACTGGCTTCCACCGCTTCCATGACGTATTTGCGCGAGCCGCCGACTTTCGTACCGCTGTCGTCCATCGGCATGCCGAACTTGCTGGCGACCAAAATGTCCTTGCGCCGCTCGCCCATGATCTGGCCCAATTGTTCTTCGGATTTGCCGCGCGGGCCATACATGTCGGCGGTATCGAAAAAAGTGATCCCGGCATCCAGCGCGGCATGGACCACCTTGCGGGTGGCTTCGAGATCCGTACGGCGGCCAAAATTGTTGGTGCCGAGGCCGACCAGCGACACCTTGAGGCCTGATTTGCCGAGATACCGGGTTTCCATGTGCGCCTCCTGACGGGAATGATCTTCTGGCGCTTTGGTAGCGGTTTGCCGTGGGAATGCAAGGGGTGGCGTGGACGGCTTTTGTTGCAGCGATGCGCCGGGGATGACATCCGAAATTCAGCATGCGAACCTGAACGCCAGGACCAGAGGGTGAACCCATGATCGTATCCGATGTCGCCGAGGGCCAGGCGCTGCTGCGCGAGCTTGTCGTCGAAAGTGATTGCATCGCCGGTTTTACCGGCGCGGGTATATCGACCGAATCCGGCATCCCGGATTTCCGCTCGAAGAATTCAAGCTGGCACCGCCACCCGCCGATGCCATTCGATCAATTCATGGCAAGCGAGGACGCGCGCGTGGAAGCCTGGAAGCGCAAGTTTGCCATGGATGACATGCATGGTGGAGCCAGGCCGAATGCGGGACACCGGGCGCTCGCCAATCTGGTTGCGCGCGGCCGCATGAATGCGGTCATCACCCAGAATATCGATGGATTGCACGTGGCCTCCGGCGTCCCCGAGGAGCAGGTGATCGAACTGCACGGTAACGGCACATACGCCACCTGCCTCGTTTGCGGCATTCGCCACGAGTTGAAAGACATTCGCCAGCGCTTTGAAGCGACGGGCAAGCCGGCCAAGTGCCTGTGCGGCGGCATCGTCAAGACGGCAACGATTTCATTCGGCCAGTCGATGCCGCAGGAGGCGATGCAGCGGGCGCAGGTTGCAACCATGCAGTGCGATCTGTTCCTCGCTATCGGCTCGTCGCTGGTCGTCTATCCGGCAGCCGGCTTTCCACTGCTCGCCAAGGACAATGGCGCGAAACTGGTCATCATCAACCGCGAGGAAACCGCGCTCGATGAGGCCGCCGACCTGGTGTTGCGGACAGGTATCGGCGATGTGCTGGGGCCGTTCGCGGAGCCGGGGAGTCTGAATTGAAGGCGGATAAGCGCAGGATAATTCGCAACAGAGTATTGCGAGTTGCAAGCTGCTGATGTTGTTAGGGTAGAAAATGAGAGGCGAAAATCATCGGTTTCGCAACAAAATTTAGAATTGCGTATATTCGGGCTTGAGTATCAAATCTAAGCTGTCGATTAAAATTGCCGAGGTGCCTCAACATGTGGCCGAGTGAAGTGCCCTCTGACATAGGATTACAAGAGGAAAGCCGAGAACATCTATCAGGTAGATGGAGTTTGCTCGTAGACCTATGCTCTGAATTTCAAGGAGCTAGCGGAGCTTATATGTTTCTGGCCTTTCTCGTACCGATTGTTGCCTCGGTATTGATCTACTTTTGTTGGACAGATAGACCGCTGTTGTGGCTAAGCGTTGCCACATTATCTTTCGTTGCATTCGCTAGTATCTCTGCGTTTTCTTTCATCTTTTACAGATGGGCAAAGTCGCGAGAGCGGCTCGCATGGGAGCTGATGAATAGCCGTTCTGATGACGAGTAGGACTCCCAATTCCAAATTGAGAAATTTATGCCAGAAACGAACGATCAACAGCGTCGAATTATCCGAGAGACGCTTCAACGCGATGCGGAGCGATATATCGATGAACGTGTTGATCGGTACATTGAAGTGCAACATCAAGGGGTAATCCCTAACCATCATTTCGCTGACGCTTCGACCGAATGCCTGTATCTATACAGAGACGGCCACTTTTTGAGCGTCATGATGGTCTCCCAAGCGGTTGCTGAAGGGGTTTTTCGTTTTGTTGCCGAACGGAATGATGTTTCCTTCGAAGAAGGCCAACAAAAGCCAGCGCAATCAAAAATCCTCGTAGAAAAAGAGATCATCAGTCAGGAATGCAAAACTTGCTTCGATAGAATTTGGAAAAGTTTTCGGAACGACCTTCATCATATGAACCCCAAAGTTGCGCAAATTCCTGTCAAGAGGCTCGCGAAGCAGGATATTCGTGACCTATCATCAATTGAAAATGAAATATTCGCGTGGCGTGGACACGACGGAAAGATTGTCCCTGTAAATCCTAAGTATTGGGATATTCAGTCTGACGGGGCGGTGCCCGTGTTCCTGCGATTCCCATAACAAACATTCTGGAACGCGCCCCTCCGCTCACTCCGCCGCTTCCCGTGGAGCCTGCCGCAGCGGCTTTTCGACGGCCGTTGCAGGCTGGCGCTCCAGCACCTCCTTGAGGAAACGCCCGGTATACGAACGCGGGTTTTTGACGATCTCTTCCGGTGTGCCTGCAGCAACGATCTCGCCGCCGCCGTCGCCGCCTTCGGGACCAAGGTCGATGATCCAGTCGGCGGTCTTGATGACTTCTAGATTGTGCTCGATGACGACGACCGAATTACCCTGGTCGACCAGTTCGTGCAGAACTTCGAGCAGTTTCTTCACGTCATGGAAATGCAGGCCGGTGGTCGGTTCGTCGAGAATGTAAAGCGTGCGGCCGGTTGAGCGGCGCGATAATTCCTTCGACAGTTTGACCCGTTGCGCCTCGCCGCCGGAAAGCGTCGTTGCTTGCTGGCCGACATGAATATAGTCGAGGCCGACGCGGCGCAGGGTCTCCATCTTGTCGCGGATCGATGGGACGGCCTTGAACAGGTTGCGCGCTTCTTCCACGGTCATGTCGAGGACATCGACGATGGAGGCATCGCGGTATTTCACTTCCAGCGTCTCGCGGTCGTAGCGTTTGCCCTTGCAGACATCGCAAGTGACATAAACGTCCGGCAGAAAATGCATCTCGATCTTGATCAGGCCATCACCCTGACAGGCCTCGCAGCGCCCGCCCTTGACGTTGAACGAAAAGCGCCCCGGCGCATAGCCGCGCGCCTTTGCTTCCGGCAATTGCGCGAACCATTCCCGGATCGGGGTGAACGCGCCTGTGTAGGTCGCCGGGTTGGATCGCGGCGTGCGCCCGATCGGCGACTGGTCGATATCGATGACCTTGTCGAGTAGTTCGATTCCTTCGATCCGATCATGCGCGGCGGGATTGGCGTGGGCGCCGCTCAGCCGCCGGGCGATAGCCTTGTAAAGGGTGTCGATCACCAGCGTTGACTTGCCGCCGCCGGACACGCCGGTCACGCAGGTGAACGTTCCAAGCGGAATGTCAACGGTCAGGTCCTTGAGATTATTGCCGCGCGCACCGACAATTTTCAACTTGCGCGCCGGTTGTACCTTGCGCCGTTTGGCCGGAACGGGAACGCATTTGCGCCCGGAAAGATAATCGCCGGTGAGCGAATTGTCATTGCCGATAATGGCTGCGGGCGGGCCTTCCGCGATGACATGGCCGCCATGAATACCGGCTCCCGGTCCGACATCGACAACATGATCGGCTGTGCGAATGGCGTCCTCGTCATGTTCGACGACGATGACCGTGTTGCCCAGGTTGCGAAGGCGGCGCAGGGTCTCCAGCAGCCGGGCGTTGTCGCGCTGGTGCAGACCGATGGATGGCTCATCCAGAACGTACAAAACGCCGGTGAGGCCTGAGCCGATTTGCGAGGCCAGGCGGATTCGCTGGCTTTCGCCGCCGGACAAAGTGCCGGAAGATCGCGACAGAGTCAGATATTCCAGTCCCACATCGACGAGAAAAACCAGCCGCTCGCGAATTTCCTTCAGGATGCGTCCGGCAATTTCGTTCTGCTTGTCCGTCAGGCGGCCGGGCAGGTCGAGAGCCCATTGCGCTGCGTCGCGCACGGACAATTGCGAAACTTCGCTGATATGCTGACCATCTATCTTCACCGCCAGCGCTTCCGGCTTCAGGCGAAAGCCCTCACAGGCCTTACAGGGCGTTGCCGACATGTAACAGCCGATATCCTCGCGCGCCCACTCGCTCTCCGTTTCAATGTAGCGCCGTTGCAGATTGCTAATGACGCCTTCGAACGGTTTCTTGACGTCATAGGCGCGCAGCCCATCGTCATAGGAGAACCTTATCGTATCCGATCCCGAGCCGTACAAAATTGCGTCACGGGCTTTCTTCGGCAATTCGCCGAACGGCTGGTCGAGGCGGAACTTGTAATGTTTGCCGAGCGCTTCCAGCGTCTGCAAATAATACGGCGAAGAGGATTTTGCCCAGGGAGCGATCGCGCCCTTGCGCAATGTCAGTTTTGGATCGGGGACGACGAGATCGGCATCGACGGTTTGTTCGAAACCAAGGCCGCTGCACGATGGACAGGCGCCGAAGGGACTGTTGAAGGAAAAAAGCCGCGGCTCGATTTCGGCGATGGTAAAGCCGGATACCGGGCAGGCGAACTTGGAGGAAAAGGTCAGGCGCCTGGCCTCGCCGTTTTCGTCCTTTTCATCTGCGAATTCGGCCACGGCGATGCCGTCCGCCAGGTCGAGCGCTGTCTCGATGGATTCGGACAGGCGAGCTGCCGTGTCCGGTCGCACCACGATGCGATCGACGACAACGTCGATGTTATGGGTAAATTTCTTGTCGAGCGCGGGGGCATCGGCAATCTCGTAATATTCGCCATCGACCTTGAGCCGCTGGAACCCCTTTTTCATGAATTCGGCGATTTCCTTGCGGTATTCTCCCTTGCGGCCGCGAACAACGGGGGCGAGCAGATACAGCCGGGTCTTTTCCGGCAGCGCAAGTATCCGGTCGACCATCTGGCTGACGGTCTGGCTCTCGATCGGCAGGCCTGTGGCGGGTGAATAGGGGATACCGACCCGCGCCCACAACAGGCGCATGTAATCGTGGATCTCGGTCACGGTGCCGACGGTGGACCGGGGATTGCGCGAAGTGGTCTTCTGCTCGATCGATATGGCCGGAGACAGCCCGTCGATCTGGTCGACGTCCGGCTTTTGCATCATCTCGAGGAACTGACGGGCGTAGGCGGAGAGGGATTCGACATAGCGGCGCTGCCCCTCCGCATAGATCGTGTCGAAGGCAAGCGACGATTTGCCGGAACCGGAAACGCCGGTAAACACCACCAGCTTGTCGCGCGGGATGGTGAGATCGACGTCCTTGAGATTATGTTCGCGCGCACCGCGAATGGCGATGGTGCGGTTTTCGGCGAACGGCAGGGG
>CAZTMN010000071.1:14485-20460 GCA_964615275.1 uncultured Beijerinckia sp.
CGGGTCCGCAGCGCGTGATGATTGGGCTGCAGTATCTGTCTTGCGCGGTGATTTGCCTCTGCGCGGCGCGCTTGCCGGTTTGGTTCGCGTTTTCTCCGAGGATTTCATGGCTTTGCAAACTCTATGCGCGCGACAGGACGTGTCAGGATCCGTCCCGATAACAATGCCGGAAAGGGCCGGCGGCCGATCCACGACCAATCTAGTGCCGGGACCTCCGCTGGTCGAGGGGCCGCGAGGTTCATCTGGAGCGATATGCCCATTATTGTGCAATCCCGGAATTGTACGGCGTGTTCGCCACGGCCAGACTGGTTGACTCGGGTGCGGAACAAATATAGAACATTTGGCCGGGCGGCAAGCTTTTGCCAAATTGCCCGAGCAGCAGCGAATTTGTGGACAAGTAGTATTTGCAGGGATTTGCCGTTCTGGTCGCGGCCTGGCGGGGCTAGTGTTGGTGCATGCAAAGCGTCTGCCGATGGCGGGCGGAAGAGCCCGGTGCGCTGGTTATCGTTGGCTGGTTGTGGCGGATGGCGGGAGTTGAAAAATGGCAGGTAGCGTCAACAAGGTTATTCTGGTTGGAAACCTCGGCAGGGATCCGGAAGTTCGCCGTTTTCCAAATGGCGGGCAGGTCTGCAATTTCTCGGTCGCGACTTCCGAGAGCTGGCGCGACAAGGCCAGCGGAGAACGCAAGGAGCGTACCGAGTGGCACCGGGTTGCCATCTTTAACGAGGGACTTTGCCGGATTGCCGAGCAATATCTGCGCAAGGGTTCGAAAGTCTACATCGAAGGCCAGCTGCAAACCCGTGAATGGGAGGATCAGCAGGGTCAAAAGCGCTACACGACCGAAGTCGTTCTGCAGGGCTTCAACAGCAATCTGACGATGCTGGACGGGCGCGGCGACAGCGGCGGTTCCCGTGACGACGGCTTCGGTCAGTCTTCGCCAATGGATCGCGGACCCGCCGATCGTGCGCCGGCCACTGCAGGTGGCGGCCGGATGGGCGCCGATATCGACGACGATATCCCGTTTTAGGGGCCGTTTGGCCGCCGAGCGGGGTCGTGCTGCACGGACAAATGGCCTGTGCTTTTCCCGAGATTTGGGCGGTTTTTCGATGCCGGCCGGGCGGAGGGCCTGCCGCGCCGGTCCCGGCGCAACCACCCGTCAATAAGTAACTGAAATATAAGTTTATTTTTCTCTTGCCCGGCGGCTGAAAAATTCGCTTTTTGGCCTGAAATCAGCTAAATGAAAGTCTGCGATTCCATTCTGATTTAGCCGGAAACAAATCCCCTTGGCCGACGAAAATTCGCCTGACAATCCCGACTCGCCGGATTTCGATATCCGTCCCGTTTCGATCATAGATGAAATGCAGCGCAGCTATCTCGATTACGCCATGAGCGTGATCGTGAGCCGCGCGCTGCCGGATGTCCGTGATGGCTTGAAGCCGGTTCACCGGCGCATTCTCTACACGATGCGCGAAAGCGGTTTCACGCCGGACAAGGGTTTCGTCAAATCGGCGCGCCCGGTCGGCGATGCCATGGGTAAGTATCACCCGCACGGCGACCAGTCGATTTACGACGCGCTGGTGCGCATGGCGCAGGAATTTTCCATGCGCCTGCCGCTGATCGAGGGGCAGGGCAATTTCGGCTCCATCGATGGCGATCCGCCCGCGGCTATGCGTTACACCGAGTCGCGGCTGGCCCAGGTCTCGCTATCCCTGCTTGCCGATATCGATGAAGACACGGTCGACTTCCAGCCGAACTACGACGGCAAGGACATGGAGCCGGTCGTGTTGCCGGCGCGCTTCCCCAACCTGCTCGTCAACGGCGCCGGCGGCATCGCGGTCGGCATGGCGACGAATATCCCGCCGCACAATCTGGGCGAAGTCATCGATGGCGTGATGGCGCTGATGGATGAGCCGGGCCTGTCGATCGACGACCTGATCCAATACGTGCCCGGGCCGGATTTTCCGACCGCGGGCAAGATCCTTGGCCGTGGTGGCATCCGGGCTGCGTACCATACCGGGCGCGGATCGATCCTGATGCGCGCGACCTACGATATCGAGGAGATCCGCAAGGATCGGCAAGCGATCATCGTCACCGAAATTCCCTACCAGGTGAACAAGAAGGCGCTGATCGAGAAGATTGCCGAGCTGGTGCGCGAGAAGCGCATCGAGGGCATTTCCGACCTGCGCGACGAGAGCGACCGCGACGGCATGCGTATCGTCATCGAGATCCGCCGCGATGCGGTTCCCGATGTCGTGCTCAACCAATTGTGGCGCTACACGCAATTGCAAACGTCGTTCGGCGCCAACATGATCGCGTTGAACGGCGGGCGGCCGGAAATGCTCAACCTGAAGGACTTCTTGCAGGCCTTCATCGATTTCCGCGAAGAGGTCGTCGCGCGGCGCACGAAGTTTCTGCTCAACAAGGCGCGCGACAGCGCCCACGTGCAGGTCGGACTTGCCATTGCGGTGGCCAATATCGACGAGGTGATCAACCTGATCCGCACCTCGCCGGATGCGGCCAGCGCCCGCGCCGCGCTGATGGAGCGCAACTGGCCTGCACGGGACATGGCGCCGCTCATCGAGTTGATCGCCGATCCGCACCACAAGTTGCTGGACGACGGCAGTTACAAATTGTCCGAGACCCAGGCGCGCGCCATACTTGACCTGCGCCTGCAACGGCTGACGGCGCTCGGCCGCGAGGAAATTGCCGCAGCCTTGAACAAGCTGGCCGAGGAGATTTCGGATTATCTCGATATCTTGCGCTCGCGCCTGCGGGTCATGAACATCATCCGCGACGAGTTGCGCGAGGTTAAGGACAAATTCGCCACGCCGCGCCGTACCGAGATTACCGAGAGCGATGCAGACCTGGAAGACGAGGATCTGATCCAGCGCGAGGAGATGGTGGTGACCGTTTCCCACGCCGGATATATCAAGCGGGTGCCGCTTTCCACCTATCGGGCCCAGCGCCGCGGCGGCAAGGGACGCGCGGGCATGCAGACCCGCGACGAGGATTTTGTCCAGCGCCTGTTCGTGGCCTCGACGCATCAGCCGGTGCTGTTCTTCTCCTCGCGCGGCATTGTCTACAAGGAAAAGGTCTGGCGGTTGCCGCTGGCTGCGCCGCAGGCGCGCGGCAAGGCCCTGGTCAACATGCTGCCGCTAGAACAGGGCGAACGCATCACGACAATCATGCCGCTGCCGGAGGACGAGGAGTCATGGGACGGTTTCGACCTGATGTTTGCGACGACATCTGGTGGGGTGCGGCGCAATAAATTGTCGGACTTCGTCGATGTGCGCCGCACTGGCAAGATCGCCATGAAATTCGACGAGGGCAGTGGCGATGAAATTGTCGGCGTTGAAATGTGTTCGCCGGACGCCGACGTGCTGCTGACCAGTGCGCGCGGCCAGTGCATCCGCTTTACGGTGGACGATGTGCGGGTCTTCAAGGGCCGCGATTCGACCGGTGTGCGCGGGATAAATCTGGCGAGCGGCGACCGGGTCATTTCCATGGCGATCCTCGATCATGTTACGGCAACGCCGGACGAGCGCGCCGCCTATTTGCGCATGCGCCGGGCGCTCGAGGGCGAAGCGGATTCGACCGATGTGGTCGAGCCCGTCGATGCCGAGCCGGGCGAAAGCGGGGAGGGCGTGGGCGATGTCAGCCTGACCCTCTCGCAGGAGCGCTATGTCGAGATGTCGGCGCGCGAGGAGATGGTGCTGACGGTTTCCGAACGCGGGTTTGGCAAACGCACATCGTCCTACGAGTACCGGGTCGCCGGGCGCGGCGGCAAGGGCATAGCGGCGATGGCGGTCAACCGGCGCAACGGGGATCTGGTTACCTCGTTCCCCGTATCGGAATCGGACCAGATCATGCTCGTTACCGATGGCGGGCAATTGATCCGCTGTCCGGTGGAGGGTATTCGCGTTGCCGGGCGTGCAACGCAGGGCGTTATCGTGTTCCGCACCGACCGGGACGAGAAGGTCGTTTCGGTCGAACACATTCCCGACGACGGGGATGACGATGAGGCGGAGCACGATGGCGGCAATGGCGGCCCGGACGCCAGCGGCGGCGGGCCCGGTCAAGTGCAAGGCTAGGCCGGCTCCATGCCCTACCGCCACACACAATCGGGCGCGTTGATGTTGTGGATATTGGCGGCAGCCGGTGCGTTCGTTTTTGCCGTCACCTGGCTGGCGTCGGGCGAGCCGTTCAATACCATCGTGCTGATCGTGCTCGCAGTGCTGGCTGTTGTCGGCTATTTGTTTTCATCGCTGACGGTTGAAGTGGATGCGCCGCGCCTTTCCTGGCATTTCGGTTCCGGCTTCTGGAAGAAATCGGTTGTGCGCGGCGACATAGTGGCCGTGGAAATTGCGCAGATGAAATGGTGGTACGGCTACGGCATCCGCATCACGCCGCGCGGCTGGCTCTATCGCGTATCGGGCAATGATGCGGTCGGCGTAACGCTTGCGTCAGGCAAGACCCTTTTCATCGGTACGGACGAGCCGGATAAACTGGCGGCGGCGCTAAGCCCACGGCCCTCATATTGAGGGATTTGCGCAGCAAATTGTCTCGAAGTGTGGGCTGTTAAAAACGTACGTCTTTTGACGGACGATGGTACTGGATGAGGGGCTGCTAGCATAACATTTGGACATTCTATTTTTTGAGTTCTTGTTGCCCCCCTCATCTCCCCTTCGGGCATCTTCTCCCCGAAGGGGAGAAGGGGTGTGCATTGCGGGACCCGTTGTCACTTCTTGTATCGTTCATAGGGCTCAAGCCGATCTTCCAGCGCTGCAATGATGGTTTCTCTGATCATGTCAAGGTCGTTCAGGATGTCGTGGTTCCAGAAGCGCAGCACGCGATAACCTTGTTGTAGCAGAAACTCATCTCGTACCCGGTCGTGTGTGGTTTCGGCATGCTGTGATCCGTCAGCCTCAACGACGAGCATTCTTTCCCGGCAGCAAAAGTCGGCGAAATAGGGACCTGCGGGAAATTGCCTTATAAATTTGTATCCGGCCAACCGTCTATTGCGAAGCATATACCATAGTTTACGTTCCGCATCGGTCATGGACTTGCGAAACGCGCGTGCCTGCGCCGTGGATAGATTATCAGCCATTGGTTCGAAATATGAATTGAAATTTGAAGAAACTACTTGTGTATCAAACTGTGAATTTAATCAAACCATTGCCGCGCAAGAGAATAACCCTTCTCCCCATTTGGGGAGAAGGTGGCGCATTAGGGCGTTGAAAGACGCCCGTCTTTCGACGGGCTAAAGCGCCGGATGAGGGGGCTTGTTCAGCGAGAACATAGTATAATTCAACTACACCCCGTCGTTGACCCGCACGTGTCGCACTTCAGGCATGTGCCGTTTCTGACCAGCGTGAAGTTCTGGCATTCCGGGCAGCTTTCGCCTTCATAGCCTTTCATGCGCGCGATGGTGCGGGCGTCCTGCGGTGCGGCTGCCCGTGCTGGCGCAGGGGCGGGGCTTTCGCTTACCGCCGCTGCGCCGACGCTATGGGCCGGTTGCCAGTCGAGCGAGTCCAGCGAGCCACCCTCGGCGAAGGCCTGTGGCGCCTCCGGCTCCTGCAGCTGGGTGTAAGCTTCGGGCAGGCCGAGGCCGTCGGTTCCGGTACCCTGGATGACAACGAACTTTTCGTGATTGCCGCGCACGAAACCGGAGGAGACGAACGGCGTTGCCGGGGCGACACCTTCCTCTTCGCCGCCGCCGATGGCGGTCGAGGCAGCAGCAATCTCTTCGGGATCGACGTGGGCAAGATCGTTGCGCGACAGGTAGGAGATAGCCAGTTCGCGGAACACGTAGTCGAGTATCGACGTTGCGTTCTTGATCGCGTCATTGCCCTGCACAAGACCGGCCGGTTCAAACCGCGTGAAGGTGAAGGCGTCGACATATTCTTCCAGCGGCACGCCATATTGCAGGCCAACGGAAATGGCGATGGCGAAATTGTTCATCAGCGAGCGGAAGG
>CAZTMN010000072.1:0-20392 GCA_964615275.1 uncultured Beijerinckia sp.
CAGCAGGCCTTCCTTCTTCGCGACCTCGATCTGTTCGGCGAAGAACTTGCGCAGCGCCCTGACGCTCATGGCGGAGGCGTCAATCACTTCGCCGGCCTGCAGTGCGAGCGCGTCCTTTAACACTGTCACCTTGCCATCGGCGCCGACATGTTCGATGCGGGCGTTGGTTGGCGCGGCGAGGGTGGTGGAAACTTCCGAGCCGAAGAAGTCATTGTCCTGCATGTATGCGACATGCGTCTTGGAATCCTTGGCCCACTCGCCCATGCGGTGCGGGTTGTTGCGGGCGTATTGCTTGACGGCCGGTGCGGCGCGGCGGTCCGAATTGCCTTCGCGCAGAACCGGGTTCACGGCGCTGCCAAGCACGACGCCATAGCGGGTCTTGATTTCCTTCTCGGCGTCGTTGGCCGGATTGTCCGGATAATCGGGGACCTTGTAGCCCTTGCCCTGCAGTTCCTTGATAGCTTCCTTCAGCTGTGGAACCGAAGCCGAGATGTTGGGAAGCTTCATGATGTTGGCTTCCGGCTTCAGTGTCAGCTTGCCGAGGTTGGTGAGCTCGTCGGGGATGCGTTGTTCTTCGGTCAGGTTTTCCGGAAAATTGGCTATGATGCGCCCGGCCAGCGAAATATCGCGCAATTTTACCGACACGCCGGCGGCGCCTACGAATGAATTTACGATCGGCAGAAGGGAATATGTCGCCAGCGCCGGGGCCTCATCTACCTTGGTCCACATGATTTCGAGATCGGACATTTTTGTTCCTCTATTCGTCAAATTCGTCTGCAAGGGCGTTGCACCAGGCCGGGAAGCGTCTAACGATCGTTTCGGGGCCGTGATTGGTCCGTGCAGTTTCCTGAGGCCGACGCTGAGGCGGGATGCAGCCTGCAAGGCGCCGATCGCCAGCAATTCATTGCCAAGCTAATGCAAGCCAGCGTGTTTCATCGTTTCCGGCGCCCCCATAGCACGGGCCGAACCTTTGGCAAAGGTTGGCCGGTGGGCCGAGGGATGCCAATTGGTGCGGGGTTGGCAGGTGGTACGTTATTCCCACGGCACTTCGGCGCCGATCAATATGAACGCGATCTGGCACGGCTTGTCGCTGCGGTTGGACCAGGCGTGATAGGTGCCTTGCTGCACGACGACGTCTCCGGCCTTGAGCAAGGTTTCGGAATCGTCGAGCATCAGGAAAATTTCACCTGACAACACGATGGCGTAGTCGATAGATTTCGTGCGGTGCATCCCGTGGTGCCGCGCGCCGGCGTCGGTCTGGATGGCGTCGCCGCCGCTGTCGGGCCGGTTGGCGAGGTTCCAGTTGCGCTCGGTGTCGGGCATCGCCTTGACCGTTGAGTCCGGCGCATATTCCACTACCCGGAAAATTGATCCATTTACCGGTGGCGGAATGCCGATGGTTCGCTCGGCGTTGTCGCTGTCGCTGGTCAGTTTCGCTGGGGTTTCGTCCGTTACCCAGAACAGGGTTGAGGTAACGCCGCCGCGTGGCGGCTGCTGGACATTTGTGGCGCTGCCGTCATGGAGAAAAACGGCTTTGCCGCTTGTATCATGTCCTGTCACGACACGGCGGAATGTGCGAATTTCGTTGTTGCTCATGGTTGTCCCCCTGTAGCGCAATTGTCGGGCGAATCGCCCGGCCTGTCCATCGCCGTTTGGCCCCGGCCGCCGATGGCGGTAGGCTCATGTGTGGAGACTTGATGGGAGGTGAGGCAGGATGGACCGGCAATATCACAAGGGAAGCTGGCAGAGCGAACGATCCTTCTCGCGCGCAGTAGCGACGCGTGGCGGCAGGACCATCTGGCTGGCCGGGCACGGCGGTTTTGCCGGTGCGGGCGGCAAGACATTCGGAAACGATTTTGCCGGGCAGACGCGCCAGGCCTTCGCCAATCTGGGCGAGACCCTCGCTATGGCGGGGGGATCACTGAAGGATATTGTCACGATGACCGTCTTCATCAACGACGCGCGTCATGGTAACGATTTCGTCGAAATCCGTAAGGAATTCTTCCCGGATGGAAATTATCCCGGCAGCGCGCTGATTACCTGCGCCGGGTTTGCGCATCCGCAGATGATGGTGGAAATACAGGGCGTCGCCGTCGTGGAGGATTGATCCATACGGCGCAAGGCAACGGAACAATAGTGACAGGCGCAGGCACCAATCAGACAATCGAGGCAGTTGCAGGAGGTCCCGCGGTCGTTCTTGTGCGCCCGCAACTGGCGGTGAACATTGGCATGTGCGCCCGGGCCATGGCGAATTTCGGATTGTCGGATTTGCGGCTTGTCAATCCGCGCGAGGGGTGGCCGCGCACCGGGGCGCTGCGCAAGGGCGCATTTGCCGCCGCCGCCGGCGCCGTGCATCTGCTCGAAGGGGCCCGCCTTTTCGACACGATCGAGGAGGCCATCGCGGACCTTCATTTCGTCTGGGCGACAACCGCGCGCGAGCGGGGGCAGGGAAAACGGATCGAGCCGCCCGGGCCAGCAATGGCGCAAAGCGCTGCCGCGATGAAAGCAGGCGCAAAGCACGGCGTGCTTTTCGGCCCTGAACGCACCGGCCTGGAGAACGATGAGGTTATGCTGGCCGATGCGATCGTGACCTTTCCGGTCAATCCGGCGTATGCGTCGCTCAATCTGGCGCAGGCCGTGCTGCTGACCGGCTATGAGTATTTTCGCGCCGCCCGTGGAGATCAATTGCCGTTTGAAACCGTCGAGCGTTCACCGCCGGCATCGCGGGACATGATCCTGTCGTTTTTTGATTATCTGGAAGGGCATTTGGAAGAAAACGGCTTTTTCCGGCCGGAGGCCAAGCGCTCGAACATGCGGCGCAATTTGCGTAACATGTTCTACCGGATGGAGATGACCGAGCAGGATGTGCGCACTTTTCGCGGCGCTCTGGTGAGGCTGATCGAGGGACCGCGAAAAGTTGGTAGCAAGGACAAGATAGCCGAGGTGCAGCGGGAAATTGCCCTGGCCGCAAAGCTGGATGCGCCATCGGCCGAAAACGATGGCTAAAGGTTGGGGCCGGTCGCCGGTTAGATGCGGGGTTTGCGGACCTCCGGCAAGCGGCTAATATCCGTTGCGGTCTGTCCGGCCGCGTTTTTGGAGTTTACGAGATGACTTCGCGCCCGTCGCGACGGCAAGTAGTTGGCGCACTATCTGCAACAATGGCAGGCGGACTTGCGCTTCCTGCAAGGGCGTCGGCACAGGATGCGCAATTCGACTTTGACTGCATTGTAGTCGGTGCGGGAATTTCCGGAATTGCGGCCGCGCATGAACTGAAGAAACGCGGCAAGACCTATGTAATCCTTGAGGCGCGCAACCGTGTTGGGGGGCGCATTTATACCGATCATTCCCTTGGCCAGCCATACGACGCCGGGGCGTATTACATCCACTGGGCCGAACGGAATCCGCTGTTGCAGATTGCAACCGATGCAGGTGTAAAGCCCGCCTATTACGAGAATTTTGAGACCGGCGACAATCGCCGATACGATCGCGGGCATCCTCCCGCCAACCCGAAATCCGGTGAGGCGTGGGAGCGAGTGCGGGAAAAATATGACGGCAAGAGCGTGCCCGATACCTCATTCGTCGATTTCGCCACCTATTTGGAGCCGATGTCGCGCGACCGGGCCCTGGTCGCTGCCCGGCTGGGGCTTGGCGAAGAGGGCGAACGAATTTCAGCGCGCGATTATGCCCGGTTATGGGCCGGTCATGACTACCTGGTGCCGGGCGGTCTTGGGACAGCCGTCACATGGTGCGCGCGCGGCCTGAATGTCCGGCTTTCGACACCGGTTTCAACGATCGAATGGTCCGGTAAGGGGGTTCGCGTCACCGGCCCCAAGGGCACGGTCACAGCTCGCAAGGTGATTGTCACCGCCTCGGTTGGCGTGCTGAAAACAGGCGCCATCAAGTTCCTTCCCAAACTGCCGGCCATCAATCTTGCCGGCCTTGAAGGATTGGGCATGGGGGCGTCGACGCGCGCGGCCTTGCGGTTCAATGGTGAACGGTTCGGACTGAACGCCAACTCCAGCTTGCGGTTGAGACTCAGCGAGCGCGCGTCGTTTTCTTTCGGATGCTTCACGTTCGACCGGGACATCGTCACCTGCTATTTCGGAGGCGATCATGCGCGCGGCGTTATCGGCCTGGGGGAAAAAGCGGCGCTCAAATATATTCTGTCGCAATTTGCCTCGCTCGTCGGATCAAAGGTGCGCAAGGCTTTTGTTGATGGCAGGCTCAACGGATGGTGGGCCGATTCGCTGGCGCGGGGCGGCTATTCCCATACCAAGACCGGCCATGCCGAGGCGCGTTTCAAACTGGCGACACCGGTTGGCGACAGACTGTTGTTCGCCGGCGAGGCCGTTGGCTGCGCGTACAAGGGTGGTGACGCAGGCTGCGCCATTACCGCGGGCGGCGCGTTCCTTTCTGGCGTGCGTGCGGCGAAATGGGCGGCGGGATAGAAATCAGGACAAACAATATGCCAATCGTTCTTGTTCATGGCGCCTGGTCGGGCGCCTGGTCTTTTCGCGATTGCGCGCGGGATTTGCGCGCCCGCGGGTATGACGTTTATGCACCGACGCTGACGGGCCTGGCCGAGCGCAACCACATCGCGCCCGAGCACGTTACGCTGGAATCGCACATTCGCGACATCGCCGGGCTGATGGAATATGAAGACCTGGAAAACGTGCTGATCGTTGGCCATTCCTACGGCGGCATGGTCATTACCGGTGCTGCCGACCGGCAGATCGGGCGTATTGCCGGGATGATCTATCTCGATGCGTTCCTGCCGCAATCGAACCAGTCGTTGTGGGATATTGCCGGTCCGGAAGCATCGCAGGCGCAGTGGCAATCGGCGCAGGACAACGACGGCGGGAAATCCGTGCCGCGGCCGTTTATCCCGACGCAGAATGCTCCGGAGGCGGAAAAGTGGATCAACATGTTCACGCCGCATCCCGTCGGCTGCATGTCGGAAAAATTCGTTTCGGTGCGGACGCCGGAGCAGCGCGATTGGCCGCGTCGGCATTATGTTTTGTGTACACGCTACAAGGGCTCGATATTCCACGTTATTGCCCAACAGGTCCGCGCCGCGGGCGATTGGGAATATAGCGAGTTCGACGCGCTTCACGACGTTGTGCGCTCGCATCCGCAGATGACCGCTGATCGCATCGACGAGATCGCCAGGAGCTGGGGCATCGTCCAATAGCTAGACTACATCGTCCGGCGCGAGATGGCATTGACCGTTCGCGCTTGTTTCGATTTGCAGGGTTGCGTGGTCAATGCGAAATCGTTCACGCAGCGCGCTGCATGTTTGGCCGATGAATGCATCGCCCGGGTGTCCATCCGGCATAACCAGGTGACAGGTCAGTGCGGTCTCGGTCGTGCTCATCGGCCAGATGTGAAGATCGTGCAGGCTGTCGACGCCGGGTCTGCCTTGCAGCCAGAGGCGAACTGCGCCGGGATCGATGCCCCGGGGCACAGCCGCAAGCGCCATCACGATCGATTCGCGCAAGAGATCCCAGGTGCTCCAGACAATTACCGCGACAATCACGAGACTGATCGCAGGGTCGATCCATCGCAAGCCGGTCAGGAATATGGCAACGCCTGTAATCACGACGCCGGCCGAAACGGCGGCATCGGCGGCCATGTGGAGGAACGCACCCTTGATGTTCAAATCGTCCTGGCCGCGCATGAACATCAATGCCGTTGCGGTGTTGATAACGATGCCGATGGCCGCGACGATCATGACCGTCGTTCCGGCGACCGGTTGGGGATCGTAAAAGCGGCGGATTGCTTCCCAGGCTATTGCGCCGGCGGCAAGCAGTACGAGTAAAGCATTGAACAATGCGGCCAGAACCGTGGAGCCGCCAAGACCGTAAGTAAAACGCTGCGTTGGCGGTTTTGAACCGACATATATCGCACCCCAGGCCAGCAAGAGGCCGAAGACATCGGAGAGATTGTGTCCGGCATCGGCCAGCAACGCCATGGAATTGGCAAAGAAACCGTAGAGCGCTTCGACGACGACAAAGCCGGCGTTCAGGGCGATGCCGATGGCGAAGGCGCGGCCGAAGCTGGCCGACGCGTGGACGTGGCCATGGTGGTGGGCGTGGCTGCCGTGATCGTGACCGCCATGGGCATGATTATCGTGATGGTCGTGATGATGATGATGGGCCATGGCAAGATGGTAGCGGGCGGCATGCGTGTGATCAACATGTAAATATCTGAATTAAAACGATTATATTCTATGTTATAGCGTTGCGTTTAGCTGCGGGGCCCGGTTGTTTCCAATCCGGCAGCGCGCGTGTTACCTCCGCGGTCTGCCGAACACCAATACACTTGGATATGCCTTGCTAGAAAACCGGCTGATAGTGACCTTCGATTCCGGCCTTGGCGGGCTGACGGTTTTCCGCGAGCTGCGCCGCGAGTTGCCGGATGCCGCGATGGTTTATGTTGCCGATGATTCAGCGTTTCCGTACGGGCGGCTGAGCGAAGCGGATGTTGTCGCGCGGGTAGCCTCGGTCATGGCGGTAATCCTGGAGCGCGTGTCGCCGGATGCGATAGTCATCGCCTGCAACACGGCTTCGACCGCGGTACTTCCGCATTTGCGCTCCGCCTATCCGCAGATCGACTTCGTCGGCACCGTGCCTGCGGTCAAGCCGGCGGCGGAGCGGACGAAAAGCGGGCTAATCACGGTGCTCGGTACGTCTGCAACCGTGCGGCGCGATTATACCCATGAGCTCATTCGCAATCATGCCGCCCATTGCGATGTAACGCTGATAGGAAGCGAAAATCTTGCCGCGCTCGCCGAGCAATTTGTGCACGATCGCGATGGCTGCGGTGCGGCATTCGACGAAGCGCTTATCCGGGAACTGGCTCCCTGCTTTATCGAGCAGGCTGGATCACGCACCGATCATATCGTGTTGGCCTGTACGCACTACCCGTTGTTGCTGGAACGGTTTGAGGTTCTGGCTGGCTGGAAGACCGGCTGGCCCGTCACGTTTGTCGACCCGGCGCCGGCAATCGCAAGGCGTGCCGCCGATGTCGTTGGCAATCGTCGCCGCGCATTGCGCCGGCAAGGCGAAACCGCAGACCGGGTATGGACCACCAGCGGATATGCGGATGAAGCCTCGTGCAAGCTGTTCGCACGGTTCGGCCTGTCGTTCGAAGCGGATTTTTCGTTGCCGTTCCAGAAATAGCGGCCGGCGTGTGAGCGCTTATCGCCGGCCGGAATAGTAGGTTGTGAACCGGTAAGTCAGGCCCAGGCTGGCGCTGAACTTGTTTGGCGTTCCGGCCCGGACCAGCGGCGCGTTGCCGGCGCTTCCAACCAAACGGATGAATCTGGTCTGGCCAACAAGGGCCCATTTTTCATTGAACCTGTAGGTAGCCTTCACGGTCGCACCGACGCCCTTGAAGCCGCCGCCGGGATTGTGCACCCGGTAGCCAGAGGCAAGGGATTGCGCCGGTGCCACGCCGAAATAGCGTTTCATAAAGGATGCGCTTGCGAACTCCGCGCGCGGCCCCATTTCCAGCTTCAAGCGCTGATCCATGCGCGCAACGTAGTCGGCCCCGAGCTCTCCGTGCAATCCGCGATGGCCTCCGAATCCCTTGCGCAATGCGCCGAAGATCACGATGTTCCGCCACGTGTAGGATAATTTGCCTCCAACCTCGATCGCGGCGCCAATATTTCCGAGACCGCGTAACCGCCGGTCGTCGTTTTGCTTGCGCGCGCCGATGAAGCTGAAGGATGGCGAAACGCTGAAGCCATGGTCCGATTTGCCGCCGAAGACGCCAAATGGCGTTCGAATGCGGTGCAATTTGATCAGCGGAAACCCCGTGGCGCTGAAGCGTGGCGAGCCCTCATAGGCCGGTTTGACGCCGGCCGCGGGGCCGATTTCCAGGTCAATATCGGGTTGCGTGAACCGCGTTTGTGCGGCGGCGATCTGCGCTGCGCCGAGCGAAACCGCCAATGTGGTGGCGATTGTGCCGAAACGGCGGCCAAGGTTCTGAACAATTTTCATCATGGGCACTAAGTAGGGCAAATCTGCTGCGATGTCTTGCATAAACTGGCCGAGTCGCGAACAGGACGGCGATCCCGGTTCCCGGTGATTTGCGTTTGCGAATGACAGGATTTGCAAGCCGGGTGCATCGCTGTGCTATCAGCGGCCATTGTGCGGAATGTCTGGACCAGCGTTGTTGAATTGTAATGGATGTCGAGCTCAGGAAGTTGATGGTGCGGTTGGCGCCTTTGGCCTTTACGGTTGCGCTGGGCGCGTGCGCCGGGCGCCCGCAGGGTGTTCTCAACGCTTATCAGGGCAAGATTGCCGTTGAACCAACGGTCAAAATGCTGGTTGCGACGACACGCAGCGGCAAGCGCGTCAAGCCGGGTGAAATCTTCAGCGGCGAACGTGGCAAGGCAATCAGTTTCGCGGACATCCACATCTCGATCCCGCCGGACAAGATGCGCAAGATCGGCGAAGTGCAATGGCCCTCGAAAGTACCGGGAGACCCGCGGCGCGATTTTGTCACCACCTCAGCCAAGGTGCTTGCCCTGCCACCGGCGCTGGAACTTTTTCACAAGCGCTTGAAGCAGGCCAAGAACCGCAACGTGATCCTGTTCATTCACGGTTACAACACGCGATTCGAGGAGGCAGTGTACCGCTTCGCCCAGATTGTGCACGATTCCAAGACAAATGCAGTGCCGGTTTTGTTTACCTGGCCGTCGCGTGGTGAATTGCTGGCGTACACCTACGATCGCGAAAGCGCCAACTTCTCGCGCGACGCGCTGGAGTTGGTGCTGCGCGAAATGGCCAAGGACCCGGCTGTTGGTGAAATATCCATTCTGGCCCATTCGATGGGCAATTGGGTGACAATGGAGGCCCTGCGCCAGATGGCGATCCGGGACAAACGCATCGCTCCCAAGATCAAGAATGTCATGATGGCCGCGCCGGATGTGGATATGGACGTATTCGGCCGCCAAATCGCGCAAATTGGTACGGAACGGCCACCATTTACCCTTTTTGTTTCGCAGGATGACAAGGCGCTGGCGCTATCGCGGCGCATTTGGGGCAACCAGGCGCGGGTCGGGCAGGTCGATCCGCGCAAGGAGCCTTACAAGAGCATGTTCGAAAAGCAGCGCATCGCGATCATCGATCTTACCAGCAAGAAGACCTCTGACCCGGTCAATCACGCCAAGTTTGCAACCAGTCCGCAAGTCGTGAGGCTGATCGGCCAGCGACTGGCGCAGGGACAGACGCTGACCGACGCAAAGGCGGGTCTGGGAGAACGGTTCGGGCTTGTTGCCACCGGCGCGGCTTCAACCATCGGCAAGGCCGCCGGGCTTGCGGTTTCCGTGCCCCTGGCCGTTGTGGACGGCCGGACGCGAGAAAGCATCGGTCCGCAGATACGGGCCGTCGGGACCGGCGTCGGCGACACGATAGGTTCGATGGGCGGTGTCGTGACCGGCGAATGAGAATGGCGGTGGCAGCCGGTCCGGAGCGCCGGTTGATTGACACCTGCCGGTATTTGCCTTATTTCCCCGCCATCCCGGCGCCGAGGCGCCGGGTTCATGCACCCTTGGCCGTTCCCGATACGCCTGTGGCGTTGGTGAGCAGCCTGTCGGCCCTGATTTGCGGGCAAAGGAGGGCGCTTTCCTCTCCGGCGGTTGAGGGGATCGCGGATTGATGCCGGGGCCTATCCCTTGTGCGGGTATGGCAGGGCATTTCCCGTTCTTTTCGCCGCGTTCAGAAAAGATCGAGTGATTAAACCGCTATGACCAAACGCGCTTCTGCCAAGTACAAGATCGATCGCCGCATGGGCGAAAACATCTGGGGCCGTCCGAAGAGCCCCGTCAACCGCCGCGAATACGGCCCCGGCCAGCACGGCCAGCGCCGCAAGGGCAAGCTTTCCGACTTTGGCACGCAATTGCGCGCCAAGCAGAAGCTCAAAGGCTATTACGGCAATATATCGGAGAAGCAGTTCCGGAAATATTATGACAAGGCTGTGCGGATGAAAGGCGATTCCGGCGACAACCTGATCGGGCTCCTGGAACGTCGTCTGGACGCGGTCGTCTACCGTTCGAAGTTCGCGCCGACCGTGTTTGCTTCGCGCCAGTTCATCAACCACGGCCATGTCACGGTAAACGGCCGCAAGGTGAACATAGCTTCGTACAACGTTCGCGTTGGCGACGTCATCGAGGTCAAGGACGAGTCCAAGCAGCTTGCCATTGTACTGGAAGCCAGTCAGCTGGCTGAACGCGACGTGCCTGAATATTACGAAACCGACCACGGCAAAATGACCACGAAATTCATGCGCGTGCCAACACCGTCGGAGGTTCCCTATCCCGTGATGATGGAACCGAACCTGGTGATCGAATTCTATTCACGCTGATCGTATCGTTCACGGGAATTGCGGGACCGCGGTCTGGATGACAGGCCGCGGTTTTGTTTTGAAGGCGGCTGGCGTCTTGCCTTTGCAATGGAATTGCAGGACCATGATTTCCGGCGGCCGGGGCGACGCATTGGAACCCTCCGCTGTTGAAACCAGGGAGGAATTTCATGACCACAGAGCTTTGGTACCTGTTCGCGACCGCCGTATTGCTGGCTGTCTTGTGGATCCCGTATGTAATCGGGCTGGGATCGTCCATGGGCCCGCTGCAGTCCGATGAATACCGGACCCTGCGCGACACGCAATCCGTGCCGTATTGGGTCAAGCGGGCCAATCGCGCGCATGTCAATCTGGTTGAACAGTTTGGCGCCTTCGCCGCACTGATTGTGATTGCGCACCTGGCGAAAGTATCCACCAGTCTGACCGTGTTTGCAGCCGCGGCCTATTTTTGGCTCAGGCTCGCCCACGCGCTTGTGTTCCTGGCCGGGTGGGGGTTCCTGATGATCCGGACCGTAATTTTCTCGCTGAGCTTTTTGTCGATCCTGGTGCTTGCCTGGGAGATTGCGACAAAGGCAGGCGCACCGAACTGACCGGTGTTCCGGGCAACTGCTGGATGCCGTACCTGCGGCGCGGCATTCAACTCTGTCACAAGCGGACGGCAGCCCGGCGAAATGCACCTTGCGCCTGGGCCGTGCCGGATTGGACGCGCCAGCGGGATGTTGCGAAGTTCAGAATATCCTGAATTCAATGGGCTCTTGCCGATCCCAAAGCATCGCACAAACAGGAATTGTTGACGATATAAACCGGACAAATATTATTCGTACTAGGTATTAACTATTAACCATACTACGTATTAACGCCGTATAATTAAGCTTGGCTCAAGTGCCGTAAGGTAAAGGTTCGTTTTCGTATTGGAGACGAACCATGCTATCCGCATTATTTTATTGGTTGCTTTTGTGATTGCGACGCTCATGCCAGCGGGCGTATTCGGTTGGCGGACGTATAGCGAGGGCGTCGAGCGGGAATTCGCGGACGTCAAGGACCGCCAGCTCCTGCTGGCTCAAAATCTCGGACGTGCGCTGTCACGGTATCACAAGGACCTGTTGGGGGCTTTCACATCTGTTTCGGAAGCGTTCATCTCCGGCAAAGAAATTCCCAACATGTTCGCCTTGTTGGAAAACCTGCATCTCGAATGCATCGTTTTGATCAACAAGGTGAACGGTGGTGCGATTGCAAGCCTTGAAGTGCCGTCGTTCGATCCGGCTCCAGGCATGTCGCCGAAAACCCTGGTGCAGATCAAGAAATGGGCGAAACCGGGAAAGACAGTATTTTCCCCGGTCGTTGCGCACAAGAGCAACCGGAACGTGATGTATATTATCCGGGATACCGGGTCACGCTTAATCGTCGGCCGCCTGACGACGGAATATTTCGTGAAACTTGGCGCGGCCATTGCTTTCGGCCGTAAGGGGCACGCGGCGATCGTCGATCATCAGGGTAATGTGCTGGCGCATCCATTGAAATCCTGGATCGCGGCGCGCAAGAATATTGCAAAAGTGTCGGCGGTTCAGCGCATGATGCGCGGTGAGACGGGCATACAGCAATTTTATTCGCCGGCGTTGAAGGGCGACATGATCGCTGGCCTTACGTCGGTCAAGGGGCCGGGCTGGGGCGTGATGATCCCGCAACCGGTTGCGGGATTATACTCGAAGGCGCGCAGCGCGCTGCTCTCGATGGTTTTGACGATCGTCCTGGCGTTTACGCTGGTAATGATTTTCGTCGTGATTTTGCCTAGCAATCTGGTCCGTCCGCTCGAGGAATATGTTTCCGGCCTGAAAGCGAATGCGTCGCGGCTGAACAAGGTTCCGGTTTCCGGCGGTATGTTTGCGGTGGCGGAGGTGAAAGACCTGCAAAACACATACAACCACATGGTCGAACGGATCGATACCGCCAACAGCGAAATCGAGCGCATGGCGTTCACCGACCCTGTCACCCAATTGCCGAACCGCGGAAAATTCCAGACGGTGTTTGCGGCGGCGCTGGACGGGCGGGACGGATATTCCGGCCACGGTGGCCTGGTCTTCATAGACCTGGATGATTTCAAGGACGTCAACGATCTTCATGGCCACGACATCGGCGATGTCGCCCTGCGCACCTGCGGCCGCTCGCTGCTGGCAAGCGCCCGAAAAAATCTGCCGGAAAATGGCGTTACAGCCGATCCGGTCGTAGCCCGGGTGGGTGGCGATGAATTTGCGGTCCTTCTCCCGGATATGACCGATCCGGCTGATTTGAGGACGGTTCTGGAGCGGATGCTCGCGGATATGTGCGGTCAGGAGATACCGGGCCTCACGGCGAATTTGTGCAGCGCCAGCATTGGTTGCGCGATATTTCCGCGCGATGGCGACAACCTTGAGCAAGTATTCAAACATGCCGACATCGCGATGTACGAAGCAAAAAAGAAAGGCAAGAATCGTGTCGACATTTATGACGCATGCGGGATCGGCCTGACGCCGGCGGAAATTCGCGACGCCTTCGCCGAGGCCATCGAGGCTGACGAGCTCGACCTGGAATATCAGCCAAAAATTTCTGTGAACGGTGAAACCGCTTGCGCCGCCGAGGCGCTGGTCCGCTGGCGCCATCCAACGCACAATTCCATGCCACCCGATTCCTGGTTGCCGGCTATTTCCAACTCGCCGCTGATGTCGAAGTTGGGCGAATGGGTGCTTGCGCGAGCCATGCGAGATCAAAAGCGCCTGGCCCTGGCCGGACATGAGGTTGCCATTGCAATCAACATTGGCGCGCAACATGTCGCAACCAATGATTTCGTTGAGCGGTTGTGCGAGATAGCCGACCGTTATGGCGCCGATCGTTAGAAGTTCGAACTCGAGATTACGGAGGACACCCTGCTGAGCGACCAGGAACGTTGCGCGGAGGTCCTTACGCAATTGCGGTCGGAACGGTTCCGCATAGCGATCGACGATTTTGGCAAGGGGTATTCCAATTTGTCGCGCCTGGCCATTTTGTCGGTTGATACGATCAAAATCGATCGTTCGATATCGTCCGGTGCGGTGCTCGACAACAAGGTGCGGCAAATCATGGCTTCAACCATCGCGATGGCGCATAGCATTGGCTGCGAGGTTGTTGTGGAAGGGATCGAAACCGTTGAGATGCGGCAAATGGCGATCGACGATGGCGCGGACTATCTGCAAGGATTTCTGTTTGCCCGCAGTATGCCTTTTGGCAAATGGCTGACATGGTTGGACGAAAATTCCAACGCCGCTGCCGAACAGCCGCAGGAGAATGCCGCGGTCGCGGCGTAAGGCGTGCATGTTAAGCGCTGTTCCTGGCGGAAAACCGCCGGTCACTTCATTCGACGCCGTCACGCCGCCATTCGTCGAAAAAGTCACGAACCAGGCGCTCCGGATCGGTGGCGCTCATGGCGGCCCCCATCACAGCGACCCCGGCAGCGCCTGCCTGCCGGACTTCGCGCAGGCGCGTGGTCGTGACGCCGCCGAGGGCAATGACGGGAAGCCCAAGGCCGGAAGCTCGGGAGATTGCTTCAGGTCCCAGCGCTGGACCATAGCCGGGTTTGCTGGCGGTTGGATAGACCGGGCTCAGGGTGACATAGTCTGCGCCGGCGTCCCTTGCTCCAGTTACGTCGTGGAGTGAATGGGCGGATATCCCGACCAGCGCCCCGCCTTCCAGAGCATCGCGTGCACCAGCTGCCTCGGCCGGCGTTGAAACATGAACCGCCGTAGCGCGCAGTTCGGCCGCCAGAACTACGTCGCCGCCAATCGATAATACGCCGTCGTGGCGTGTCACGATTCTACCGAGCCGGACCGCCAATTGTTTGCGTTCGGCAGCAGGCAGGTCCTTGTCACGAAACCAAAGCCAGCGTGCGCCTGCTGCAAACAACGCTTCGACCTGGCTCTCCAGCGGACGGGCGCACAGGCTGCGGTCGGTGACTACGAGCAGTGGCGACGGCAGTGGCAAACCGCAACTACTCACGAACCGACCAGGCCGAATTGCGGGCTCGACGGCTCGGCGCGGCCGCGTTTGGGAATGCGTCCCGCCAGATGGGCGAGCCGGCCGGCTTTCACGCCGTGGTTCATCGCCGCCGCCATCGCGACCGGGTCATCGGCCTTTGCGACAGCGGTGTTCAACAGGACGGCGGACGCGCCAAGTTCCATGGCGATGGCGGCGTCCGAGGCCGTGCCGAGGCCTGCATCGACGACGACCGGAACGCTGGAACGCTTGCAGATCAATTCGATATTGGCCGGGTTTACGACGCCCATGCCCGAGCCGATGAGCGAACCCAACGGCATGACCGCGCTTGCGCCCATATCGGCGAGGCGTTCGCAGATAACAGGGTCGTCCGTACAATAGGGCAGGACAACGAAGCCGTCATTGACCAGCTGGCGGGTCGCCTCCATGAGTTCGACAACGTCGGGATACAGGGTTTCCCGGTTGCCGATGACCTCGACCTTGATCCAGTTGGTGTCGAGCGCCTCGCGGGCGAGTTCAGCGGTCAGGATCGCGTCCCGCGCCGTTTCGCACCCTGCGGTATTGGGGAGGAAACGGTAGTTCTTGAGCAGGTTGACCGTATCGGATCCGCGCTTGTCGAGCGATATCCGGCGAATAGACATGGTCACGACCTCGCATTGGCTTGCTTCCACGGCCTCGGCCATGATCGATTGGTTGGGATACCCTGCCGTGCCCAAAAACAGCCGCGAGTTCAGCTCAACACCGGCGATATTGAAAGTATCGTTGTCGTTGGCGTGCATTTTGGATTTCCTTGTTCGCTGCTTCAGAGCCGTTCACGATAGTAAGGAATCGATTCACGGCTCTTCATTCTTGATTTGATGCGTCTCCGGACGGAAAACCGGCTTCCACTTTTCCTGGAAACGCGATCGTTGAGCGAAGTACGACTTCGTGGTTCAGCCGCCCTGCATGGCGCGGACGATTTCAATGTCGTCGTTTTCGTTGACGGG
Organism: uncultured Beijerinckia sp.; assembly: GCA_964615275.1. Taxonomy (GTDB): domain Bacteria; phylum Pseudomonadota; class Alphaproteobacteria; order Rhizobiales; family Beijerinckiaceae; genus Terripilifer. The sequence continues at coordinate 15,357 of CAZTMN010000072.1, forward strand.
TGTCGTGTCCCAGGCGCCTTTGCGCACGACCCGTCCGTTTTGCGAGATGGCATAGCCCTTGGGACTGTCGAGTTCCAATTGCTCAGTTTCTTCGCGCCAAAGCGCCATGAGATTGGCGGCATCGGTTTTCGCCGGTTGGCCGTTCAAGCGAATGTTCAACGCAAGTCTCCTCCTTCAATCGACCTGGTGCGGTTCGTGGCGCAGCGCAGCCTGGTTTCTTGCAAAGCGCGCCAGGCCGAAATTCGCTGCGGCGCCGGTCATGGCGCCGTGAACGAAATAATCCTCAAATGCCTTGCCTGTTACCGGAGCAAGCAAGATGCCGTTGCGGTGATGTCCGGTGGCGACGCTCAACCCGTCGATACCGGTTTCGCCGATGATCGGCGCATCGTCGTCAGAGGTCGGCCGGAAACCGGACCAGATCGCCTCGACTTCCATTTCTTCGCTTGAGGGCAGGGCGCGGTGCAGGCCTTCCAGCAATGCCAGAGCGCCGCCGGCTGTTACGGCCGCCTGAAAACCCATGTCCTCGACGGTCGCGCCAACAACAAGGCGACCATCGCGTTTCGGCGCCAGGTGGATTTGCTCGGTCCAGACGACATGGGACAGCGTTCCGGTCTGCCGTGTCGTGATCAGCGACATGGCCTGCCCGCGCAGGGGGCGCATCGGCGTGTCGATATTCAGTGGATCGAGCAATTCGCCGGCCCAGACGCCATTGGCGATCACAACGGACTTGGCTTTGCACAGGCCGGCATCGGTCAGCAAGCCGCCGGCGCGGCCGCCTGCCATGTCTATCGCGGTCACGGCGGTTTTTTCAAACAGGGATCCGCCTTGCTTGACGAAGGCGCGCGCCAGTGCCGGAACCATTGGCCGGGGATCGACCTGATGATCGCCCCTGCACAAAATGCCGCCGGCGACGGACGAGCGCAGGCCCGGTTCCAGGGTGCGGGTCTCACCGGGGTTGAGCCATTGCGCATCAAGCCCGCAGCGCTGCTGCAGTTCATGCCGGAAACGTAGACGATCAACCTCGTCGCGGTTATTGGCGACAAGTAGCGTGCCCTCGTTGCGATAATCAATATCGATGCCGCTCTCGCTTTCCAGCATCGATCGGAACTGCGGCCAAAGTTCCTGGCTTTCGAGCGCCAGGGTCAGCAATTCGTCACCGCCGGGTTCGTGCTCGGCGGCGGCAGCGAGCATTCCGGTCGCTGCGAGACTGGCGCCCGTGCCGGCCGTGTTGCGGTCAAACACGGCAACGGAGAGGCCCCGGGCGGCAAGCCGCCAGCCTATCGACAGGCCAATCACACCGGCCCCGGCGATAGCCACGTCAACCGTTTCTGGCAGGGCCGGATGCTCGCCGAGCGCTTGCAAGGCGGTATCTTCCGGCGCGATCAGGCGTTTGCCGGGATCCAGTTTCAAGCTCGTATAATCGGCCAATATTCGCTCCGCTGTTCCGGCGGAGGGTTTGGATTGGCGCTTGCGGGGCGAAATCCTATCCCTACGCCGGTATGAACCGGATCAGGTTCGAAGGATTTCCGCGCCGCGTCCGCGCCTCATAGAGGCGCTATCAGCCCAGCGGTTTCTCAGCCCCTTGCCGGGGATCTCCCTGGAATTGTCACAGGCTAAGGTAGCGCCCGGCGGGTGTCAATATCCACCGGATTGCGTGATGAATGGGCCGGGAAGTCTTACAGCTTTCTGTCGTCTTCGCGGTTTTCGTCACGTTGCGGTACGACCAGATAATTGGCGTTTGCGTTGATGGAAATTTGGCGGATTCCGTTGCCGCGGTTGCGGACATAGGAACGGACGTTCAGATTGGTAATGTGGCACGTGCTTTTGAAGACCTTGGTGATGACCGCGCATTCCCGTGAGGCGATTTCGTAGAGTGCACGTCTGGCGTCTTCCGTGGCCTTGGCTTCAGCCTGGACGTCGGCAGGCCCGGCCAGAGGAATGACGGTCTGAAATGAGGCCGATACGCGCATGTTTTTGCCCATTGCCGCGAACGAGCGGGCTTCGGCAACTGCGGCGTAGAGAGTGGCGGCGGCCGCAAGACCGAGGGCGGTTATGATCCGCTTGCGTGATTGATTGAACATTGCCAGGCAATCTCCGTTGTACCGATGCGGGAATGCAGTGAGTTGACGCCATGATAGTCGATTGCCATGCTGGCGAGGTTGCGGCGCGGGGTACATTTTTAGCAATCGTGTTAAGAACCGGCATAGGGATCCGATTCCTGATGAGAACGCGGCGCGAGGGGTACGAATGAAAATCCGGCTTACGGTGATTGGGGTTGCAATTTGCCTGCAGGCGGGTTCGGTTTCGATGGCCGCGCCTGATCCGGCTGTTGCCGGGATGCAAAAGCTCGGGGCGTTCGCGATCGACCGGACCGAGGTGACCATTGGCGCATTCGCCAAGTTTGCCGCCGAAACAGGTTTCAAGACGAAAGCGGAACGAGAAGGTGGAAGCCTGGTTTACGAAGCGGGCTGGATGAAAAAGTCCGGATGGAATTGGCGCAGGCCTTTTGGAAAGCCGGCAAACGCCTCCGAACCAGCTGTTCACGTGACCTATGCCGAAGCGAAGGCCTATTGCACCTGGGCCGGAAAGCGCCTGCCGACTGACAGGGAATGGATGCTGGCCGCCTATACCGAAATGCGCGCCAGGCCGCCGGCGCCGTTCACGCGCGGCAAAACCTATCCCTACCCGACAGGCGTTACCGCGGCCGGCGCCAATTGCCTTGAGGAATGCGGGTCGACGCCGGCGATCGATTATTCGTCGGTTCTGACGCGCGGCAAGGGTCATGCTCCGGCGGGAACGACAAGACCCGGTGTGAACGGCCTCTACGACATGGGCGCAAACGTCTGGGAATGGGTCGATAGTGGCGCCGCCGGCGAAAAAATCACCCGCGGCGGTTCCTGGTGGTATGGTGCGGCGCAAATGCATGCGAACTATCGCGCTAGCAAGCCGCCTGACATGGCAGTTGTCTATATCGGGTTTCGCTGCGTCCGGTCGTTGCGATAAATATTACCGCGCTACGGTTCGCGCGAGCGGCGCTTTAACGTACATGTCCCAACACGGCGTGAGGGCGACCTTGGTCCGTCCTTTCAACACGGGGTTGAACATCTTGAGCAGATGCGCCCTGGACTTGGTCATCGGACAACGCGGGCTCAAAATGGCGTCGGTGCGATGCGCTGCTTTCAGCCTTTCTCCGGTCAACGGCGGAATTGTGCGGCCTTCCATCCGGCCGATAGAAAGATGAAGCACCGGCGTGCGGCCGAGAATGGCGGGGAAGGGATCTGCAAAATCGAGCGCCAGCAGGCGGTCGAAGCGCAAACGGTGCCTGGCCTCATGCGCGCGCAATGCGATGACCGCATCATGGACCGACATCATCCAGGCAATCTGGAAGTCAGGCTCGGAGTACAGCAGGTAGGATTGATCGTGGCCGTTTGCCACGAGCTTTCCATAGGCCGGTTTGGCGCCGGCGTAATGCAGGTTCATGGCTTTGGCGCGGGCCAACACTTCATCCTTGCCCCGTACCCTGGCGAGCAGGTTCAGTTCCGGTGCGTGCAGGGGATGGTACGTCGCCGATACGGCAGCGGCGCGCAGTGCGCGGTTGGCGTAAGTCGACAACATCGGCAACAAAGCCATTGCCGCCAAGGCAGCAATGATTATGCCCGAGCGGTCCGTGAGCGGCCAGCGATAGTAAAGAATCGCGATGGCGAGCGGCCATAGCATGATGAATTCGAGGCTTCCCGTGTTCTGGCTCTCAAACACGATGGTTGCAACCAAAACGCTGACGAGCCAGACGCCTTCGCGGTTGGCGGCGATATTGATGCGCTGCCACAGTTCTTGCAACATTCCTGGCAAAATCCCCTGGCCGTTTTCGCGCGCCAGGAGACGGGCCCCGTCGGACCTGGCATTCCAGATCAGGAAAGCCGCGAGCAGCAGCACCGATAGGATAATCGCCGGGTTTCCTATGACCGGCTTGCGCATGCTGGCTAGCAAGCCGGACTGGTTCATCGATATCAGCGCGCCGATGTTTTCAAGATAGGCCGTGCCGATGCCGGTCGGCAGGTCTATTGCGAGAAAGCCTGCAGCCGTCGCGATTGCGGCAAACCAAAGGATTATCGGGGCTATCCGTCCCGCCAGCAGGCCGTGGGCGATCAGTCCAAGTCCCACCGCAAATCCGGTAATCTTAGTGAAGAACAGGGCCAGCATAAGGCCTGCGATCAGGAATATTTGCGCACGCGCCTTGCGGACAAACAGGATGGTTGTGACCAGCACGTAAAGCAGGAGCGCCGCGTGCCGGTTGTAAAATCCGAAAGCGTCAACGCCCGCCATGGGATGAACTTGCGTCGTGTTCAAGGGGAAGGCGGAATAGACAAGAAATGGCAGGAGCAGGAACAGAGCGAGACGGCGATCCGCCTGGCCAGTCCAGTAGATGGTACAGGCCATCAGCGGCAGGGCGACGATCTGTACCGACCAATTGGCGAGCAGAACGATGTGGCCGTTTGGGAACAGCCTTTGCAACGCGGCAAAGCCGTAATATTCCAATGGACCTGCCGGTGTGAAGAAATCAACATTCGGGTATTGCCCCGAGGCAATGCGCCAGGCGGCGTCCGGGTAAAGTACTGTATCCCAGTAGTAGCTTCCAACGGGTAATAGCAGCGGTGACATAAGGGCCAGGGCCGCGGCCACGACAAATGCGCATATCCACGCGGTTGGCGACATGGCCAATTGCGCAAAGCCGCTCACAAGGCCGGCGCGCCGCAATCGGGCCTGCCTGGCAGCTCCGCGTTGTTCGCGGCCCGCCGCTGTTTCGTTTTGGGACAGAATGTTCGTCATGATCCGCCGATACCCGGTTCGTGGCGCCAATCTGGGCGTCTTCGGGCATGCGGCAGCAAAAAACGGGCCGTTTGGGCAGCGCGGTTTCGATGGGACCGGTTGTTTCGCCTACAGGCGTTTCAGGAAAGTCGCCAGCCGCATCAGTCCCTCGGGCCAGGGGCCATGACCGGATTCGGCATTGATATGACCGGCTGCTCCGGCGTCAACGA
>CAZTMN010000073.1:0-20305 GCA_964615275.1 uncultured Beijerinckia sp.
AGTTTTGACCGGAACGGTCATTCAGGCGCTGTGCATAACGGTTCCGGTTGGCGCGCCGTTTCTGTTGTTCCTGGCGTTTATTTTCGGATCAGCAGGCGAAGCCTTCAATTTTTCTGCGACCGCCTACATGTGGTTGTGCCTGGCCGGAATCAATCATTTCATTGCCGGGCGGTTTTTCAACTATTGGGCGGTGCAGCACATGGGCACCAATCTGACCGGTCCGATCCAGCAAATCGATATCGTTGTCGCCCTGGCGCTGGCGATTTGGCTGCTGGGCGAATACCTGACGCCTTTGCGGATCATTGGTATCTTGTTGATCGTCTGCGCGCCCATGCTGACTTTCAAAAGCGACATGGCGCAGGCGCGCGGCAAGGGCCCGCGCAAGCTGAAATTCACCCCGCAATTGGGCAAGGGCTATCTCGGCGCGATCCTCTCGGGCATTGCCTATGGCGTAAGCCCGATCCTGGTGCGGGCCGGTTTGCAGGAAGCATCGCCCGGGGCAAGTCTTGCCGGGGGCGCCATTTCATACGCGGCCGCGGCAGTCGTGCTTTTGGGATTTGTTGCTCTGACCGGGCGTACGCGTGAAACCGTGTCGATGGACCGAACGGCGCTTGGCTGGTTCGTGTTTGCCGGAATTTCAGTCAGCTTTGCCCAGGCGTTCCGCTATGCTGCACTGGCCCTGGTGCCGGTGGCGGTTGTTGCCCCGATCCTGCGCGTCGGGCTGGTGTTCCGGCTGGTCTTTTCCTGGCTGTTGAATCGCGATCACGAGGTGTTTTCCGCGGGCGTCATCACCGCAACGCTGATTTCGCTGCTTGGTGCGCTGCTGTTGTCCATGTCGACGGAACTGTTCCTGGGGCTGGTCAGTCTGCCGCAATGGATGGTCGATATTATTCAATGGCGCTGGCCATAACAAAGCTTCCAGCAACGGAGATTTGGCGTAATATGGCGCTGACAATCCGCTGAGCCTGATGGAAGGGCATATCGATGGCCAAGACTATTATCGCAATGACCACGACCCACGGTCCGCAATTGCACACCACCGCCGAGCAATGGGCGCTGCGCCTGCCTGCCGATCACGCCAATCAGCATCCTTATCGCGACGGAGTCTATTCCTTTGACGAGCTTGTGGAGCTGCGCAAGGGGGAGAACCTGGCGGAGCGCTCGACGATGGATGCGATGACGCAGGCCCATGGCCGCTGCGAAGAGGCGATGACCCGGCTGGCGGACAAATGGGAAGAAACCGGCGCCGATGTCGCCGTTATATTCGGTAACGATCAACGTGAAATCTACACCGATGAATTGAGCCCGCCGTTCATGGTCTATTGCGGCGAAAAAATTCCCCACTACCCGGCTTCACAGGAAGTGAAAGCCAAAATGCCGCCCGGCATTGCCGAAGCCGATGGCGGGCATGCCGCGCCGGGCTATCGCGAATACGACGGGATTCCCGATCTTGGCGAGCATATCGTGCGCACGCTTACCGAAGCCGATTTCGACGTGACGATCTCGCGGCAATGGCCGGCGGCAGCCAAGAACGGCGCCAGCCATGCGTTTGGCCATATCTATCGCCAGGTCATGCGCGACAAGGTCGTGCCGAACCTGCCCGTTTATCAGAACACGTTTTTTCCCCCGAACCAGCCGTCGGCGCGGCGCGCCTGGGAGTTCGGCAAGCAGGTGAAAAAGGCCGTCGACTCCTGGGAGAGTGACAAGACGGTCGCTGCCTTCGGCTCGGGCGGTATGACCCATTTCACGATCGACGAGGACTTCGACCGGGCGTTTCTCGATGCGCTGAAAAACCGCGACAAGGATTGGCTCACCTCGATACCGCTGAAGACGCTGCAATCGGGCACGTCGGAGCTGAAGAGCTGGATCACGCTCATGGGATATCTCGAGAACGAAGACATCGAGTACCACGAGATTGACTACGTGCCCTGCTATCGCTCAGCGGCAGGTACGGGCACAGCGCAGGGCTTCTGCTGGTGGGGCATGGGGTAGGCTTGAGTGCGCCAACCGGTTTGCCGGCAAATAGGGCTATTTCTTTGCGGCAGAGACAAGTCTGAATTGATGCGATTGAGCAAATGTGAGCCAATTCAGACTTTTTGAACCTCTAGATATAGCATCGCATGATCAGAATATTTCTTTACCCACGCGCTGCGACCTGCATTAGTTGACTCATCAGTCCAGCCGGTTACCCGAACTTCTTCTCCATTGAATTTTTTGAACTGTAGATGATCCATGGCCACGACGTGATCAAGATCACTCTCACCATATCTTTCGCTCCAATACGTCGACGCATTATTCTTGCCCAAAAGGCGCATTCCGCGCTTTTTCGCAGTTGCCGCTAGTTCCTTTATCTACCGATCGCCACTTATGTCTTTGTCCGTGCCGGCGTAATTCATGCCCATCGTGTTGAGATCACCGAGAAAAATATAGTTCGGCGTAGCTCCCTCCATACTTTTCTTCAAAACTTTTTGAAAATCGAAGGCCTTTCTCGTCATGTAATTGCGTATGCCAAATCCTCTAGGATCAGGCATCGACTTCACATGAAGGAAGAGAAGCGGATAGAATTCCTCATCGACAACTGGCGTTACTAGTAGACCCGGGCGCAATGTAGTTTGACCTGCTTGGAACTCGTTTTTCTGGGTGATGAAAGCGGGCAACGACTTTCGAATCCCGACCAGGATCTCCTGCATCTGCTCGCCTTCGGTTATAAAGAAAAAGTGGTTAGGCATTGCATTCATAAGGGGTGCAGCCACTAGGCTGCTTCTTACTTCTATAATCGCTACAATATCGGCGCCAACGTCCGCGATTTTGGAAATGATTGGGTCTATCGGCTTTTTCGGCTTCTTCTTTTTCTTATCTGTTGCGCCGAAATGTTCGACGTTCCAAACCATCAAGGAAAATGCTTTCGCCATTTCATATCTCCGATTGCTCAATAACTAACTGAAATTAGAAGCACGGTGCGTTTCATTTTGCAGATTGTCAACCGAAAATTGGAACGCTATCGGTGCGGATGTTGAACTGGAGAAACACGGGGCCGCTCGATTGCCGGAACATCGACAAGCGCTGTGCTGGTTCTTCCGGGAAGCGCAATGATTGGGAAATTGGCATTCACCCTGCCGGTTCGCCATATCTTTGTGTCAGCCAAACGCCAAACCGGTCGATGGCGAAATACAGAGCGACCGTGAACGTGGCCAGCGCCATGAGCGCGGCGAACATCAGGTCGGTCTGCGCGCGTCCGTTCGCCAGCAACATCAGATGTCCGAGCCCGGTCGATGCGCCGACCCATTCGCCAATGACCGAGCCCATCGGGGCGGCAACCGCGGCAAGTCGCAGGCCTGAAGCGAGTGAGGGCAGGGCATAGGGTATGCGCAGGTGAAACATCGTGCGCCTTGGCGTCGCGTTCATGGTTTGCGCAAGATCGAGGCTGCCCTGCGGTGTGCGCATAAGCCCGTCGAAAAATGCCGATGCGACCGGAAAATAGATCATCAGCACGACGACGAGGATTTTTGACGCCATGCCGTAGCCCAGCCAGAGGGTCAGGACCGGCGCGAGGGCAAAAATCGGAATTGCCTGGGCGAAGACCAGGAACGGGCGCATCAGCAATCGCTGCATCGGCGACATCGCCAGGCTGACAGCGGTCCAGATGCCCAGCGCAATACCCAGCAACAATCCAATGACGATCTGCGCATACGTCACCAGCGCATTTTCGAAGATCAGGTCGCGCGAAGCCCAGAATGTGCGCGCAACCCGAAGGGGTCCGGGCAGGATGAAATGCGGCGCACCGGTCAGGCTGACAATCGCCTGCCACAGCGCCACCACAAAGACTGCGGAAAGCAGGCCTTGCAGCAGCATCCGCGAAAAACGTCTTGTAGCGGCGTTGTTCATCACAGCCTCCGCAAGGCGCGGTACATATCGGTCTGCGCCGCCATTGTCGCCGGATCATCGACGGCGCGGACCGGCGGACCCGGTGGAACATCCAGGCGCTCCAAACCCTGTTCGCTCAACAAATAGGCATAATGGCTGAGCCGCGCTGCTTCGCCCGGATCGTGGGTAACGAGCAGTACGGTGCGTCCGGCAAGCAATGTTCCCGCCAGCTCCTGCATTTCCGCGCGGGTGCGTGCGTCGAGCGCCGAGAACGGTTCGTCGAGCAGGACCACCGGGCGATCCTCCATCAAGGTGCGCGCCAGCGAGGCGCGCTGGCGCTGGCCGCCGGACAAGGTGTGCGGGCGTTGATGCCTGTTGGCGCCAAGGCCGGTACCTTCGATGATGTCGCGTGCGCGCGCCATGTCCGGTTTCTCGCCGCGCAGGCGCGCACCGATGTTGATATTGCAGGAAACATCGAGCCACGGCGCAAGCAGGTCGGTCTGCCCCATGAACGCGATCTGGCCGGCAAGGGGTGCATTGTTCTCCGTGCTGATCGTGCCGGAAAATTGCGCGCCGGTGTCAAGGCCGGCGATCAGCCGCAGTATCGTGGTCTTGCCAACGCCCGAGGGGCCAAGCAGGCTGGTCCACTTGCCGGCCGCCAGTTCCAGCCGCAGGGGCGCAAACAAGGGCGTGCCTGCAATGGCGGCCTCGCCTTCAAGCACAATAGCGGGCGGCGGAGCGCTCATGGTTCGCGCCCGCTGGCGGCTGTGTGGGACGGGCTGACGCGCATGGGCCTGGCCTCGCCGCCGGTTATTTGACGGTCACATCAATGGTGAGTTTTGCAACCGGGTTTATCGATTTGATGGCTCCCATCTTGTGCAGGAAAGCCTCAAAGGCGGCGTAACGTCCCTGATCCATGGCCGCGGGCCGCGTCGCGAAACGCGGATAGGTGTCGAGCCATGCGCGGCGGTTCAACTCGTTCTGCAGCGTTTTCGATGTGCCGGAAAAAATCTTCCAGGCCTGCTTGGGGTTGTTGAGAATATATTGCGCGCCAAGTTCCGTTGCCGCCAGGAAGCGGCGGATGGCGTCCTTGTTCATCTTTTCCGGATTGGCGACGTAAATCAGTTCGTCATAGGCCGGGATGCCTTCGCTTTCAGGATAGAAGCAGCGGCCCGCCGACCCTTCTATGTTCAGCTGGTTCAATTCGAAATTGCGGAAAGCGCCGATGACGCCGGCCACCTGCTTGCTCATAAGCGCCGGCGAGATCGAAAAGCCGATATTGACGCGGGTGATCGATTTTGGGTCGACCTTGTTATGGCGCAGCATCGCATCGAGCAGCACTTCCTGCACGCCTGGCACGGCGAATCCGACCTTCTTGCCCTTCAAATCCGCAACGGATTTGATCGGTCCCTTGGCAAGGGTAACGAGGCAGGTCAGCGGCGTCGACACCAGCGTGCCGACACGGATGAGCTTCATGCCCTGGTGCAGGTTCAGGTGCAATTGCGGCTGATATGACACGGCGAGATCGGCTTTTCCGGCGGCGACCAGTTTCGGCGGATCGGCCGGATTGGCCGGCGCAACGATCTCGACCTTCACACCGGCTTTGTCGAAATAGCCGTTCTGCTTGGCGATGACGACAGGGCCGTGATCCGGATTGACGAACCAGTCGAGGATCAGTTTGACATTGGTCTGCGCGCTCGCAGGTGCTGCGTTGCCGGCCATGACGGCTAGTGCGCCGGCGCATACCGCGACGGACTTGAATACCAATGAGACCTTACTTTTGCCGTGCTGCAACTTACCCATGCGTTTTCCTCCACTTGTCCCGGTAGGGGCCAGGCGGAAAGCATGAATTGCTTTTTTGCGAAGCCCGTTCCCTCCGCCGGTATTAGCCGGTTCAGGTTCCATGGGTCGGCGCATCGCCTCTCAGCCCTGCAGGGCACCCCAACGGTCCGATCTGATTATAGTGGTTTGTGGGGCGGACGGCAAATTGTCTGATCGCTTGCCGTTACACCAGCTCCACGGTCCACGGATTGTAATTGAACAGCCACATCGAGCGCTCTTTGCCCATGTCGCGATTGTTGAATGCTTCAAGCATGGCTTCGCGTGAGGGATGGTGGAACAATTTGCCGTTGGCGGAGGATTCTCGCACGATCCGCGCCGTGCGCTCATAACGATTACGCGGATAAAGCTGCAGCGCTTCTTCGATCGTGTCGCATTGCTGCAATGCGCGGGTCAGCACTGCGCCATCCTCGAAAGCCATCGCCGCGCCCTGTGCGAGATAGGGCAGGGTCGCGTGCACTGCATCGCCAAGCATGGTGACGCGCTTTGTGCTCCAGCCCTCGAACGGTTCACGGATGTGCAAGGCCCACAAGTAACAGGCGTCCTTGTCCGCCTTGTCGATGAGCCCATGCAGCATCTCGTTCCAGCCTTCGAAATCGGCTTTTATTTCGTCCCAGCTGTGCTTTGTGGTCCAGCTTTCTTCCTCCGGTCGCTCCTTTTCGATCAGGCCGACAAAGTTCACCAGTTCGCCGCGGCGGAGGAAGTACGTCACAGCATGGCCGCCGGGCATCATCCACAGCCGCTGTTCGATGCGCGGCAATACGCCTTTCACGTCTTCGGTTGCCACCGTGAAGCGCCAGGCGACGTCGCCGGTGTAGACCGGGTTGTCAGGGCCGCACATCTGTTCGCGCACGGCAGACTTCAGACCGTCGGCGCCGATCAGGATATCGCAACGGGCGCTGGCGCCATTGGCGAAATGCGCCGTCACGCCGTCGTTGTCTTCGTCGTAGGAGGTCAGGCGGTGGTTGACGTGGATGGAGCCGGGCTTCAGTTCCTCGACCCGGTCGACCAGCAGGTCGAGAATGTCCCTGCGGTGAACGTGGTAATAGGGTGCGCCGTGGGCGCGCTCGTGGGCGCCGGACAGCTCGAACGACTGGATGATCTCACCGGTGTCGCCCATGCAGAATGTATAAGCCTCCGGTCGTACCGAACGCTCGCCCAATATCTGGCCAACGCCGATGTGGTTGAGAACGTGCATGGCGTTGGCGCTGATCTGGATGCCGGCGCCGACTTCCCCCAGTTCCGGAGCCTGTTCGTAGACCTCGACGTCGTGGCCATCCATGATCAGACAGGCGGCGGCGCACAGCCCCCCGAGACCGGCGCCGGATATGATGATCTTGTGTTTGTCTTTCACGTGGACGATCCCGAGTGTTGGAAGAGCGTTCTACAGGTTTCAGTTTGGGTGCAGGCCTTAGCGCGTGTCTTGCCCCTGATCAAGAAAGGCGGCGGCAAAATCGATTTCGCCATTGGCGTATGCCGCATGGGTTCCGGCGGCATGGAGCAGGCTGGCGGCAAGGCGCTGGCGGGTGCGTGCGGCGGCTGAACGGACAAAGCCCTCAGGCACCGGAGAGCCGGCCTGCTGCTGGGCGTCGGCGCAAACGAGTGCAGCCAGGTCGAGTTCCACGGCGCCATGTGCATCGCGAAAAACCAGGTCCTCGGCAATCCCTGCATCGAGCGCGACGATGCGTACCCGGTTGTTTTGTTGGATCAGTTCGCCGATCGCGGTGGACGGCTTGCCCGCCGTATTGCCATTTGCAAATGCGCCGGCAGCTGAGAACAAGTCGGTGAAGTTTGTGCTCTCCCCTGCACTCCATCGCCAGTTCACGAAGCGCAGCTTGTGCGCCTGAGGCTGGCGATAGATACGCGAAGCTACCAAAGCGCGGCGCGCCAGACCCGCAACAACCGCCCTGTGCTTTTCTTCTCGTACCGTTGCCAGCGCCGTTTGTGCTGCTTTCAGGCAAGCTTGCGAGGCAGCGGCTCTGGCCCCGGCGATGTATTCCAGTGCATGCGGATTTGCCGGATGCGCCATCGCGGCGGCGCCGTAAGTCAGCGCCCGGGCCAGCGTTGCATCCATCAGTGCATCGGCAATGCCGGCTTCGCTGGTTTGCGCCGCACCGGCTCGCGTCAGCAAGGCTGCGGCGAGCCCGGAAAGGTCGGCCGCCAGGCCAAGCTGAACCGAAAAGCGCGTCCGGTCGAGCATGGCGAGGGCTTCGGCGCCGCGCGCCAGAATGTTGCCGGCGGCGATCGTGCAATCCTGGAACGAAAACGAGCCAAGAGTATTGCCGCAGGCGTCGGGCTGCAGCTCCATCGTCATACCGGGTAATCCGGCGTCGAACAGGAAAACGGCGATCCCGTCAGGGCCTTCGGCCTCGGCGATAAAGGCTGCGGCCTCGGCGGCGTCCGGCACGGCAATACGGGCGCCAGTCACAACGATAGATCCGTCAGCGCCCGGTTTAGCCCTCAACCCGCCGCCGGCGCCCATTTTCAGCGTTTTGGCGCCGCTTTGCAGGGCGGGAAGAACGGGCTTTCCACCAGCCAGCATCGCGGCAAGCAATTCGCCAGCCCGGTTGTTGTCCGAAACAGCGAGCGCAGCGGCAGAACCGGCGGCTGCGGGAAACGACAAGGGCGCGGCGTGAGCACCGATGACCTCCGCAGCGGTCAATAGTTCAGGCAGACCGTTGCGGTAAGTTTTTGTCAGCACTCCGGTAAGACCGGCGGTAGCGAGCGCCTGGAACCATTGCGCCCGGGGCCGGGTGCTGTTCTCCCATTGGCGCGCAAGCAATTGGGCGCGCACCGCGACATAGGGGTCCACGTCTTGCAAGGCGGTTCCGGCGTGTTGACCGTTCATGTTCGTCTCGCCCATCTTCCCCGTGACATTTGTCTGGTCTGCAAGCTATTGTTAGACGATGCGCTTTCCCAGCGCCAATATTAAAATTCGGGCGTGGCCACAGGACGCAGGGGATATCATGCGGCAGGAAGACAATTATCTGCTTACCCAGACCGGGGCGGGAACGCCGATGGGCGAGATGTTCCGCCGGTACTGGTTGCCTGCCATGCTGGCGAGTGAATTGCCGGACAACGATTGCCCTCCCGTGCGGCTGAAGTTGCTGGGCGAGCGCCTGTTGGCGTTTCGGGACAGCGAGGGAAAGCTGGGGCTGATCGACGAGTATTGCGCCCACCGCGGCGTCTCCCTTTGGTTCGGCCGTAACGAGGAATGCGGTCTCCGGTGTCCCTATCACGGCTGGAAATTCGACGTGACCGGGCAGTGCGTCGATGTGCCGTCCGAGCCCGAGGAGAGCGGTTACGCGAAAAAGATCAAGCTGAAGTCCTATCCGTTCCAGGAGGCTGGCGGCGTATTGTGGGCCTACATGGGCCCGGCGGAACTGCAGCCGCCGCTCCCGGGTTTCGAGTGGACGGAGCTTGGTCCGAAACATCGGTTTTTCTCCAAGCGTCTGCAGGAATGCAACTGGTTGCAGGCGTTTGAAGGCGGGATCGATTCAGCCCATGTATCGTGGTTGCACTCGGCGGACATGCATCGCGATCCGCTGCATCGCTCGACGAAGGGCGCCGGTTACCAGAGCGACCGCAAACCGAGTTTCGAGATCCTTGAATCCGATGGTGGGCTGTATATCGCGGCACGGCGTAATGCAGAGGTTGGGCATTACTACTGGCGGATAACGCAATATATCATGCCATTTTATACGATGATCCCACCCTACGGTGGCAATGCGCTCAACGGCCACGCCTGGGTGCCAATCGACGATGAGAATTGCTTTGCCTGGACCTTTACTTACCATCCGGCGCGGGAGCTGACCGAGTTCGAACTGGATGTCATGCGCGGCGGTGGCGGTATCCATGTCCGGTACGAGCCAGGGACCTTTATTCCGCTGGCGAACAAGCGCAATGATTACATGATGGACCGGGCGGCGCAAAAGGCCGGTGAAACCTATTCCGGCGTGAGTGGAATAGCGATACAGGATGCATCGTTGCAGGAAAGCATGGGACCGATCGTCGATCGAACGCGGGAGAACCTGTGCTCGACCGACAACGCCATCATCCTGGCGCGGTCGCGTTTACGCAAGGCGGCATTGGCGTTGCGCGACAAGGGCATGGCGCCGCCGGCGGTCGAGCCCCATTGCCACGCAGTACGGCCGGCGACCTACGTGCTGCCGGAGGCGGATTCATTTCTCAGCGTGAAGGAAAAGGCGTTGAGCGCAAAAGCGGGCACCGAGCCGGTCGCGATATAGTTCGCCTGCGATTTGTGGTGGAACCTGCGCGGCGTGGCTGACTATGTGAGCGGTCGTTGCCGCCTGAAAAACGATCGAAAATCCGCGGGGAGGCGGAAGGCCATGGACAACGATCTGCTTCTTGTCGGCAGCGTGCCGCTCGACACCGCCGAGGAAGTGTTTCGCGCCTTCGGGCCGGCCCTTGGCGGGCACTTGCCGTTTATCCCCGATGGGGAGATCGGCGAGCGGCGCTACTGGATAGACGGGTTCGCCTACCGGGCCCTGTGCGGACACCGGGAGCTGGAGACTATCCATTATCCGCAGGCCCGTGCGGACGGGGTCGAAGAATGGCGCCCGCAAGGCATTCATGACGAATTCAAGTTCCGGTTGAGACCCGGGGTTCAGCGGTTGCGTTTCGGCGATCCCGGCTGGCGATTGGGCTACACCCGCGATGCCGTCAATTCCTATTTCGTATTCAAGACCCTTCGTAATGAAGGGGTTATTCCTGAACATATGCGGTTTCAGGTTTGCCTTCCGCTTGTGTGGAGCGCGATTGCGGGTTTCTTTCCCGACGCGGACGAGCACCCAAAGGTCATACCCGGCGCGACGGAAGCGTTCCGGGACGAAGTGGCCGAAATGGTGCGGCAAATTCCGCCGGACGATCTGGCCATTCAATGGGACCTTGCCATCGAGAACCGGTTTATCGAACCGTTGCTGGCAATGGGTGACATATCGGGCGCCCGCGACATGGCGAAGAAGATGGCCGAACCGATGGCCGAGATTGGAGCGGTTATTCCGCCGGAGGTAAAACTGGGTCACCATTCCTGCTTCGGTACGCTCAATGGCTGGCCGTCAAGGCAGCCGCCAAGCCTGCTCGGGACCGTGCTGGTTCTGAACGAAGTGATCGCGGCCGGCGGACGTCCTGTTGATTTCCTTCATTTTCCGACGATAGCCACAAGTGGCGAGGAATTTTTCCGTCCGCTTGAGGATCTCAATGTTGAAGATGCTCGAGTTTATGTGGGGGCGATCCATCACATGCATGATGCGGGCGGGCTGAAGGCGCAATTGCTAGCGGTCAAGAAATTTGTTCCGCAATTCGGCCTTGGCGCGCCGTGCGGCTTCGGCCGCGTGCCGGAACGGCCGGGGCATTTGTTGAACGAGAGCGGTGGCAAGCCGCTCCAGGCCTATATCGATGCAATAGTCGCCGACCATCTGCGAGCATTGGAAGTGCTTGGCGAAGTGTTGTAGCGCAGCGTCCCTATTGTGCGCCGCTGGCGCACGCAAGCAGGGTCAGTATTGAATCAGACTTGGCAGGAATGTCACCAGCGGCGGAAACAGGAACATGATCAGGACCGCCAGCATCAGGACGACGACATAAGGATAAGTCGAGTTGAATACCTCGGTCATCGTCATGTCGGATGATGCCTTGAACACGAACATCGTCATGCCGAACGGCGGGGTCATACCGCCTATGGTGATGGTGATCAGGTAAAGCATCCAGAACCAGACTTCGTCAAAGCCTGCTGCCTTGATGATAGGCACGAAGATAGGCACTGAAATCAGCATGTATTCCGTCTGGCCAAGGAACATACAGGCGATGAATGAAATCAGCATCAGCACCCAGAAGATCATCGCCGGCGTCAATTGCAGATGCTCGGCAACGCCGACCATGCCCTCCGGGGCGCCGGTGAACGACAGCAATTGGCCAAACAGGTTGGCGCTCATCAGGATGATGAAAATGGTCGCGGTCGTGCGAATGGCGGAGAACAAGCCGTCCCAGACCATTTTGAACGAAAACGTGCCGAGGTAGAGCGAAACACACAAGGTCGCGAACACACCGCAGGCGGCTGCCTCGGTCGGGCTCGCGATGCCGAGCATGATCAGACCGATGACCATGAAGATAACGCCGCCGAAAGGCAGGATGCGCAATACCGCGATACCGCGGTCTTTCATGGTATGCCGCGGCGCATTTTCATCGATCGGCGGCGCCTTGGACGGATCCATCAACACGCGCACGTAAACGAAGCCTATCAGCATGGCCGCCATGACGAAGCCGGGCAGCAGGCCAGCGATCAGCAATTCGGCGATCGACACTTCTGCAAGCGTTGCCAAAACAATAGCCAGAATGCTTGGCGGGATAATCGGAGCAAGTGTCGCCCCCGACATGATGATGCCGGCGGACAGCTTCCGATCATAGCCGCGCGCCACCATTCCCGGGAAAAGTGTACGCGCAAGTATGGCTGCATCGGCCATTGCCGAACCGGACATCGTGCCTAGGATCGTGGCCAGCGAAACAGCGATGGCATAAAGGCGAATGCGTATCTGGCCGATGATCGCATCGAGCGCGGAGTAGAGTTCGTCGATGGCGCTGGAGCGGAACAGGAATTCGCCCATCAGCAGAAATAGCGGAACGGCGATCAGCGGTGCGGTTGTCAGGGTGGCGACCAACGAGTTGGCGTACATGCCGAACGCGGCAGTGCCAAAGAAAAGGAATACCCCGATGGCGTTGAGCAGCAGGAAGCCGGCGAACAGCGGCAGTCCTGAAAACGTCATCAGTATGAGCAGACCGAAACCGATTGACAGCGAGGTATACCATTCCATGACGGCTAGACCTCGCTGCGTTGTACGATATTGCCGGACAGCGCCTGACGGGCAAAGTGAATTGCGGCAAACAGAAAGCCGTAGACCATGAAGCTGGTAACCCACCACAGCGGGAATTCGATAACATCGATATTCTGGATGTTGCCGTCGAACTGCCGCTTTGTTTCACCGAAGGCGATCCAGGCGGACAGCAGGCAGATCAGGCCGCAGAGCGCCGTAATGACAATTCCGATTGGTTTGGAAAGGCTGCGCGGCGCCCTCTCGTAGATGAAGGACATCGCAACGTGATAGCCTTCCCGGGAAAGCCACGGTAGAATTGCCATGACCGCGGCCATCACCAGGTGTTTGGAAAGCGACGAGGATACGTTCGTCGGTGCATTGAAGAAGTAACGCGAGACAACTTCGATCCAGGTGGAAACCACGATAAACGCCAGAATAAGCGCAGCGAGTTTCGCCATAAGGTCGGTTATTACGTCGATAACACGCATTAATGCTTGCACATTGTCCCCCCGGGCTGCCGCCCGCTAGCGCGCCAGAGCTGCCGCTTTGCATGCCATAGATCGAAATATGTCGCTTATGAGACACCGGCGAACCGGCACTGGGCCGGTCCGCCAGCGTGGAATGCGGGCATTCACTATTTCAGGAAGGCCTTCTTTTCCTTGATGAGCTTGATCATCGCCTCGGCTTCCTTGCCGTGTTTCTTGGCGATGCGCTTCCAGACGCCGTCATTGTAGATCTGCTGGACGCGATCAAAGTACTTGGGGCCATAGTTCGTGGTTTTCACACCCTTGGCGAGCATGCCTTTAAGGTTAACCTCGGCGTCGGCCGAAACGATCTTGTCGGCGTTGTACTCGAAGTTCTTTCCAGTCTGGATGAGAGCGGCCTGCTCGTCCTTGCCCAGCTTGTTCCAGCGGGTCAGGTTGAACAGCAGGACCTGCGTGGAAGTTCCGAACACCGGCCGCGCCATATACTTCGCGACTTCATAGAACTTCCGCTGGATCATCGAGTGCTGCACCCAGGACGCGCCGTCGATCAGGTTTTTCTGCATCGAGGTGTAGATCTGCGGTGCAGGAAGGGTGATCATGGTTCCACCGAGCGCGTCGATGAGCGGCTTGTAGGCAGGATTGCCGCGAATCTTCAAGCCCTTGAGGTCGCCGCTGGGGCCAATCGGTTTCTTCAGCAGAATGTGGTATCCCGGAGTACCGGCCCAGCCGAGCAGCTTCAGGTTTTGTGCTTTCTGGTAGTGCTTGTCGAGCAAGGCAAACAGTCCGGACCCGCGCCGCAGTTTGGGGTCCTTCTGCAGCGTGTCGCCAAGCTGGCCCATCGATGTCGCGCCGGCGTGATAGCCGGTGGAGGTGTAATGCAGGTCGAAGGCGCCGGCCGAGACGGGCTGCAATTGCTTGAATGGTGGGACAACGGTGCGGTTGAAAACGGCAACCTTGATTTTGCCCTTGGACAGGGATTCGATGTCTTTCTTGATCAACTGGACGATATCCCAATTGGCCTTGTTCACCTTTGTCCATGGCCACAGGAATTTTATGTTTTCAGCGGCAAATGCATTTCCGCACGCCAGTGCACCGCACGCGGTCAGGGCGCCGGCAATTGCGGTTGTACGCAAGAATCGTTTGTGGGCGATGTGTGTCATTGCTTCCTCCAATGTTCGCAGGCGATGCTTGAAGCACCTTTTGCCAAGGTCTGGCCCGAGACGCCGATAATGCTTTGAATTGGCGCGTCGAAGCCGGAACTTGCCACAGTTTTCGCACAGGCAACCGCAAAGTCAATGTCAGGACTGCCGCCAGCGCTGTTCGGGAGCCGCAGGACGTGATTTGTCTAGCCTGCACGGCCTGGCGCACCGGCGTCGCCGGATATCCAGCGGGTAATTTCCGTTGCTGCGTCGAGGACAGCGTCTTTCACGCGTCCTTCCATCAGAGCCGGATCGACATAGGCGTCGACTGAGGTCACGTTGATGGCGGCAGCGATTGCGCCGCTGGAATTGCGAACCGGGGCCGCGACCGACGAGACGCCGCGTTCAAAAAACGATTGCGTGGCCGCGTAACCGCGCTCCCTGTCGCCGGAGAGCAGTGCGGTCAATGCGGCCAGGGTCAAGGGCGTCTGGTCGCTGTATTTTTCGAATGGCTCGAACGGGAAAAGTTCGCGCAAGCCAAAATCGCTCAGATCCAGCAGCAGCATGCGCCCCATGATCGTTGCGTGGGCCGGGAACCGCGTGCCGATGGTGACGCTTGAGCGGACCGTGGTCTGGGCCGCGTATCGGGATACATATACGATGTCGCGGCCGTCCCGGATCGCCATGTGCACTGACATATCGAGCTTGTCGCGTAGGTTTTGCAATACCGACTGGGCAACCTCGATGAAGTCCAGTGACGCCAGATAGGCAAAGCCGCTGCCAAGCAATGCCGATCCCAGGCGGAAGTGGCGTTCGTCTTCCTCGCGGCGCACGAAGCCCATGGCTTCCAATGTATGCAGCATCCGGAAAACGGATGTCCTTGGCAGGCCTAGTTCCTGGGCGATGTCGGGTGCGGTCAGGCGCACCCGGTCGCGCGAGAACAGCGACAAGGCCGCCAGTCCCTGAGCAAGGGCCGGTACGATGTATTTCCCGGTTGGCAGTCGCGCATCATCCATGTGCAGCTCCATTGCGATTGGCCGCGCCCGCGTGCCGATCGTTGAACGCGATCAAGGCCGCGTTGAAAGCCCGTGGCTGTTCGAAATAGACCAGGTGGCCGGCCGCCGGGATCAATGTCAGGGCGATGTTGGCGCGCGCTTGCGCGGCGCGTTCGTTTGCGGCTGGAGGAGTGATAATGTCGTCAGCGCCGCAAAGAACCTGCACGGGAAGGTCCGGGCTAAACTTCGCAATATCGGCAATCATGTCGCCGCCGGAGAGCATTCGGCTCGCCTGGGCGTAGCCGTGCGGATCGGCCTGGGCCATGTTGTTCACCACCATGCGCACGAGCGCTTCCCCGGCATTCGGGGTCAGCAGGCGCGGGCCGCGTTTTTCCGCCATGCCGCGCATGCCCAGCTCCCGAACGTCATTGAGCCGGCTCTCAAGCAGCCGCTGCCGTTCGGCGGGTTCATGGCGGGCGTGCCCGAGAGCGCAACTTGCCAATGTAAGAGCGGCGATACGCTCGGGGTACAGGCGTGCAAAGCGCGCCGCGATCAGCTAACCCAGCGAATGTCCGGCGAGAAAACATTGCCCGATGGTAAGGGCGTCAAGCAATTGCAGCAAGCGTTCGGCATATTGTCCGCAATCGGGCGCTTCGTCCGGTAACGGCGAGGATGCGCCGTAGCCGGGAGCGTTCCAGGCGATCACATCGTAGCGTGCGGACAGGCTGGCCAGCTGTTCCTGCCAGGATGCTGCCGATGATCCGATACCGTGCAGCAATACAAGCGCAGGGCCCGAACCGGTACGCAAGATCGCGGTTCGCCCGCCGCTGCAATCAATCGTTTGTTCGTTAGTTGAATACGAAGCCGCCATTTACCGGCACCACTTGTCCTGTGACGAAACCTGATCCTTGTCCCACGAGCCACGTTACCGCGCCGGTTACGTCGTCGGGATATTGCTGGCGCTGGATGGCCCTGCCGTTGACGTAGAGCTCATGCCGGTCCTGCGGCACGTATTCGGTCGCTTCCACGAGAACAAGCCCCGGTGCGATCGCGTTGATGGCGATGTTGTCGCTACCAAGTTCCCGCGCCAGCGCCCGCGTCATGGAAATGATAGCCCCCTTGCTGGACACATAGTGGAGAAGCCGCGGCGCACCCCACAGGGCCGTATCGGAAGCCAGGTTGACGATGCGCCCGCCCAATTGGGAATTGCGCAGCAGCGGCGCAAATGCCTTGATCATCAGCCAGGTGCCGCGAACGTTGACCCGCATCACCCAGTCCCAGGTGTCGATGTCAATTTCCTCGAATGTCTTGCCGCCGATCCCGGTGGCGATGGCGGCATTGTTGACCAGGCCGTCGATGCGGCCGAATGTATCGTCGGCCCATTGCGCAAAAGCGGCAATGGAATCCGGATCGCCGATATCGAGGGCGTGAAAATGTGCGGAACAGCCTGCGTTCCGTAAACTTCGTGCAACCGCCTCGCCTTCATCGGCGAGAATGTCAGCAATGATAATTTCTTTTGCGCCATCTGCAGCGCAGGCGCGGGCGAAGGCTTCGCCCAATCCGCGCGCCGCGCCGGTTACTGCAATGATGCGCCCTTCCAGTGACACGGGAATATTTCCTGACTTGATCGTGTTAGGTGGGTTGTGCCGGCGCGTGCCGTGCCGGCAAAGATTGTGCTGCGCCGCTAATCCGCTTCACTGACAAAACGGCTGCTCGGTGCTTCGCCGGATTTGGCCTGCCTGCGGGTATTGCCATCGATGCCGCCGGTTATCGCCCAGTCAGCGTATACGGTTGGCCCGGGCTTGAATTCGCGAGGCTTCCACGCTTCGGTCAACACGTCTTCATCGGCGTAATATTCAACGAGCGCTCCGGCTGGATTGTGGAAGTACCAGAATATCGCCGACGAGATCGGATGTTTGCCGGGACCGAGCTGGGTTTCCCAGCCGCAGCGGGACATGTGCATTCCGCCACCGAACACTTCGTGGATGTCGCGGACCTTGAAGGCGATGTGATTGAGACCGCGTTTCTCGTTCGGCAACTGGAGATAAAACAGATTGTGGTGTCCGCCGCGCTCTGCCGTGCGCATGAAGTTGCCATAACCCGGGTAGGAATCGGACAATTGGAATCCGAGTTCCCGGTAGAATGCCGTCGCTTGTTCCAGCTTGTCGGTAAAGAACACAACGTGGCCGATTTCGACCGGCTCCGCGCGGTCATAATTTGGACTGGGATCATCAATACGCACCGCGTTATCCCAGGTGTTGGCGGGCGCGCCCTGGATCGCGATCTTCCGGCTGCGCGATTTGCGGATACCGATGGCGAGCCCGGTCGGGTCGATGCAGGAGACAAGGCCGCCGCTGTCTTCAAAACCCGGTGCGGACGCCATGATCTGGCGGCAGCGCTCGACATCAGCGTCGGATGCGGCGCCCCATATGACCTGGCGTACGGTTGGCGCCTCTTCGATGCTTTGCGCCGGCAGGCCCGGGTCATCCTTGTGGCGTACGAAAACCTCACCGCCATTCTGGGTTTCAAAATCGAGATTGTCGCCGTCCTCGCGCACGAGTTGCAGGCCAAAGTCGAGAAAGAATCGCTTACATGCCTGGCTGTCCTCGACGCCGTAGACGACGCGATCGATGCCGGAGATACTCATGGTCGTTCCGATCTGCTGTTGTGAGGGATCAAGCGGCCTTTTCGCGGTTGAGCTCGTCTAGTTGGGCCTGGGCGATGGACCGCAGGCGGCGGCGCAGGCGAACCAGCCCGAGGTCGTGCTGGTAGAGGACTTCCCGTTCGCAGGCATCGGCTTCATATTGTTCCATCATCACGCGGTCTTGCTCAAGGACATGCCAGTGCCGGGCTTCGAGGCGGTTCTTGTACAAGAACCGCCAGGCGTCGCGTTGCCAGCCTTCAACCTGGCGGCAGCGCCAGAAGGCGATCGCGCAACGGGTCGGCGATATCGGCGCATAGGTGCCGACGATGTGGAAGTTGCCGCCGGGGCCTCCGGTTTTCGGATAGGGAATTTCGAGCCGGTTCCAATGGGCGCCATTTTCGATCCATTCCGTCCAATCGAAATTGATCCCCTGCTGCCCGGTTTTTTCAAAGACAAACCCTGTGTCAGTGTCACGAACCTTGAAGTCGGCGGTGCCTTCGCCCATCGACATGGAGTGGGACTGTTTGTGCAGATAGGCCCCGTGCATCGGGTCCATCACGTTGTCCATGACGTACCGGTAGTCAACGTTCCATTCCACGTAACACAGGAAGCTGGAATATTCGGGCGAGGAGATTTGTTCCGGCGCCTTGAACGGGGGCGGCTCGGGGTGTTTTTCATCGCCAACGTAGATAAAGACCAGGCCGGCATGTTCTGTAACCGGAAAGCTCTTGGTCGCCTTCATGCCTTCCAGCTTGCAACCGGGACTTCCGGGAACAGAGACCGCAACGCCTTCGCTATCGACCTGCACGCCGTGATAGCCGCAGGCGATGCGGTTGCCCATGTTGATACCCATGGACAACGGAGCGCCACGATGGGGGCAATGATCCTCCAGGACATGGAGTTTCCGGTCGCGGTCGCGCCACAAAGCCAGCTTGTAGCCGCAGCGGCGCAATGATACCGGCTCTTCACCGATAAAGTGCGACGGGCAGATTCCGTACCAGATATTGCGCACGCCCGCGGCGAGCAGGTCATCAGCATTGTTGATTGCAGTGGCCATGAGCTTCCTCCCCGGTAAATTTTCGAGTTTCGGTCCGGCAGACACCGGATTCAAGTTCCCAGACGCTTCAGCTCGGCCTCGAGCAATCCCGTGCTCCAGCTCTGCCCGTTCGGTGCGGGCACGCCGTGTTCGATCAAACCGTCGACGAGGCCCTGTATGTCGGTGACATTGTTGCCGAATGCCCGCTCCAATGCATCGCCGAGCAGGTTTTCATATTCGGTGGGTTCGTGGTCCCGGGTCTGATGGGAATTGAGATATTGCTCGTCCGTGTTGTGTGGCATGAGTGTCTCCTGAACGTCCCTTGTATGTCCCTTGGAGTGTTCTGCGGCAGACATGGTTCCGCCTTACATCAGCTTCTGCGCGGTTATGAAACGATGTTTCATATATGAACCCGTATTTCGTATTTGCAACAAATTATGTTGAAGTGTAAGGATTGTAAAGGCCAATTATTCTACCGGCCGCGGCTTGTGGCAGAATGTGGCGGCTACAGGTCAGCGAAATCGAAAATCAGGAGAAGCGCCGATGAATCAACATGCCAAGCCGGAGATCATGCCGGAGGATGTCGTAATTCCCGATAACAAGTCGCTTGGCGACTGGATCGAAGGGCAGGTTGCGCGCTTTGAAACGCGTGAACTGGATTGGGACGCGCTGAAGTTCCAGGCCGATTTCGACCCAAAATACAAGCGCGCCCAGATGCGTTATCTTGGTACAGGCGCAACAGGGGTTTCAGCGGACAACAACACGGTTCCGGCGGTGAATTTCACGTTTTCCACGATGGTGCTGCCGGCCGGTTGCGAAGGTCCGTTGCATTTGCACACTGATGCCGAGGAAGTCTTTTTCATCATGCGCGGTGAGCGTGTTCGCATCATGGTAGAACACAAGGGCGAGCGCTATGACACGATCCTTGGCAATCGCGATCTTATCTCGGTGCCGCCGGGCGTTTATCGCGGCCTGGTTAACGAGGGGCGCGAAGAAGCGCTCATGTGCGTCATGATCGGTTCGACAAAACCGGAAACTCCGACCTACCCGGCCGATCATCCGCTCGCGAACGTCAAGCGGCCGAAAAAGTAATTCGCCACAACCGCAGGCTGTCTACCGCAGGACGTTGATTCATGGATCTGGGCTTGGAAGGGCGGACCGCGGTTGTCACCGGCGGTTCCTCGGGGATCGGTCTGGCGACGGCCCGGCAGTTTTTGCGCGAGGGTGCGCGGGTCGCGATATGTGGCCGTGACGAAAAACGGCTGGATGCGGCCCGCCAGACGTTGAACGGCGATTTTGACGCCGGGCAGGTTCTGGCTCTTCCATGCGATGTCACCAGTGAAGGTCAGGTGGAAGCATTTGCCACTGCCGTCAGGCGGTGGTCCGGCCACCTCGACATATTGATCAACAATGCCGGGGAGGGCCGGATGACGACCTTCGCGGAGACAACCGATGAAATGTGGCGGGCGGAACTGG
>CAZTMN010000074.1:0-12689 GCA_964615275.1 uncultured Beijerinckia sp.
TTAACCACTTGATCCATGTGGCGCCTCCTATCTGTATCTATGATTCATTTTACGCATATTGTGCGACAATGGACCTCCCCCGGGCGCGCCAGCGGCATGTTTTCGTGTACGGCTGTGAATGGATTTGATGTTCCTATTCGGGGCCGGTTGACAACCGGTTGTGGTTTTCGAGCCATGATCCTTATATAGTGATCTGGTGCGGCGTTTGCCGCTGTTTGCCGGGGTGTGGTTCGATTCCGGCGAAAGGGCCAAGAATCAGCATGTTAAACGATATTTACAACAAGCGTATACTGGAGCTGGCGGCGGATATACCGCGTCAGGGGCGGCTGGCGGAGCCGCAGGCAAGCGCAACCGCCCATTCCAAGCTGTGCGGTTCGACGGTGACAGTCGACGTGGTCATGGAAGGCGGGAAGGTCGCGGACTTCGCGCACGATGTGAAAGCCTGCGCACTTGGCCAGGCCTCGTCCTCGATCATGGCGCGCAACGTCATCGGTTCGACGGCGGATGAAATGCGCGCTCTGCGCGACGCGGTCAGGGCAATGCTGAAGCAGGGCGGCGAGCCGCCGCGCGAGGGCAAGTGGGCGGACATTGCCGTCCTGGAGCCGGTGCGTGACTACAAGGCAAGGCACGCTTCCACGCTGCTGACATTCGATGCAGTCGTCGATGCAATTGACCAGATCGAAGCGCAGTCGGGGCGGCAATCTGTAGAAGAGGGCGCCGTAGCCTGAGTGCGGTCCAGACGTATTCATGGTTATGAATAGCAGGGCCTTGGCCCGGGACAGGATTTCAAAGTGTTTGTCTGTCGCCTGGAACGCCGCCTGAAAAGTGTCAGGGCTTCCGGTTGATGGAACGGAAAACCGCCAGCGGATTTTCGTCTATACGCTGCAGGGAGGCGCCAATGGCAGTTCAGCCGGTCAATATCGCACGGGCGGTGCGCAGCGATGCGCAGATGAGTGAAGCGGAGTGGAAGGCGAGGGTCGACCTTGCCGCCTGTTACCGGCTGATTGCCCTGGAGGGGCTGGACGACCAGACGGCTACGCACATCACGTTGAAGGTCCCCGGTGAAGACGGTCATTTTCTGATCAATCCGTACGGACTGCTGTTTTGCCAGGTGACGGCATCCAACCTGGTCAAGATCGATATCGACGGCAACATCGTCAGCGACAGCGAGTACGGAATCAACCCGGCGGGCTTTGTCATCCATTCGGCAATTCACGCTGCGCGCGAAGATGCCCATTGCATCATCCATACCCATACCGTTGCCGGAATGGCGATTGCATGCCTGGAAGAAGGGCTGCTGCCAATATCGCAGAAGTCGTTGCGTTTTGCAGGCTCCCGGCTCGCCTACCATGATTATGAAGGCAAGGCCGATGACCTGGATGAACGCGGGCGGCTGGTTGCTTCCCTCGGCAGCGCGAATGCGCTGATCCTGCGCAATCACGGGTTGCTCGTCTGCGCGCCGACGATTGGACGCGCCTACCATGCGATGTTGAATCTCGAAAAATCCTGCCGTACGCAACTTGCGGCAATGGCGACGGGAGGAAAACTCATCCAGCTATCGCAGGACGTGATCGAACACGCGGCGCAGCAGCACGCGCGCGACGATGTTCCTGGCCAGAACGGCCGTCCCGATGCCTGGCTCGCACATCTGGCGCGGCTCGACAAAATTGATCCGGAATACAAGACGTGAGTGCTTCCTTGCGGCCGCCGGGCAAGAGGCCCGCAACGCCAGCCGGCGCGTGCGATAGCCATCTGCATATTTTTGGCGACATTGCCAAGTACCCGGTGCGCCACCCCAATTCGCTTTACCAGATCGAGCCGTCGTGGACGATGGACACGGTGACCGGTTTGCATGCCGGTCTTGGCATGGACCGTTATATCGCGGTGCAGCCAACAGCCTATTCCAGGGACCACGGTTTTCTGATCGAGCAATTGCAGAACGAACCGGAAGGAAAGGCGCTTGGCGTCGCCATAGTTGACGATAGCGTCGATGATGCAACGCTGGAAAAAGTGCATGTTGCCGGTGTCAGGGGTGCGCGTTTCAATTTCCAGGAGCGCTTCGGGCTGGTGCCTTCGTTTGAAGAATTTCACCGCACGGTTGCCCGTATTCGTCCCCTGGGCTGGTTCATCAAGATATTTTTCATGACCGAGCTTGAGGAGATAGAGGCGGAGATTCGCAAGGCCAATATCACTACAATTGTCGACCACCTTGGACCAAAGCAGGATTTTTCCGAGGGTGTGCGGCAGAAAGATTTTCAGCTTCTGCTTGATCTGATCGAGGGTGAGGGTTGGTGGATCCTGTTATCCAACGGGCACCGGCGATCGGCTGCGGGCGCGCCTTACGATGACATGGTGGAATACGGCCAGGCATTGTTCGAAGCGGCGCCGGATCGGTCGCTGTGGGGCACCGACTGGCCGCATGTAACCGAGACGCGCGCCGTCGATGAAGCCTCCTTGCTCGACCTTCTCTGGCGTTACGTGCCCGATGAACTTGCCTGGCGAAAGGTGCTGGCGGATAATCCGGCCAGCCTGTTCGCATCGGCGTTGTAAAGCAGTCGGTCCACCATGTATGCAATCCGGCGCGCCGCCCATTATCTCATTCGCGGTTACCAGCTTACCCTGTCGTCGCTGCTGGGACGCCAATGCCGGTATTTGCCGACTTGTTCGGAGTACACCGACGACGCCATTCAAAAACATGGTCTGTGGGCCGGAGGCTGGATCGGTCTGAGCCGGATCTGCCGCTGCGGTCCGGGTGGTTCAAGCGGCTATGACCCGGCTCCTGACGTTCTGCCGCAAGACGCCCATCCGCTTGCGCCGTGGCGCTACGGCCAATGGCGCGGTCCGCTCCGGTGTGAGGAAGTAGACGAATAAGAGGGCGGTGAAGGACGGTCTTGCACCATGCCGCGGCAACGATTTCAAATACTCGCGCGCTATGGCTGTATCGGGTAACGGCGCGTCAGGAGCGCGCCAGCAATTTCACCGCAAGCGCGTAAATTTTCATGCGGAGATCTTCGGGCAATTGGGCAAGCGCCTCGAAATAGGATTGGCCGGCTTTGCAAACCGTGGCATCGGCCAGCGCCGGTTCGGGCATCTTGGCGTCGAGCAGCATTTCAATTTCCGGCTTTTGGAGTTTCCTGTTTTTCAATGCTGCCTCGAGCTGGCCAAATTCCGCCGGGGCCGGGGTCTGCCGTTCGATCCGGTTTTGCTTGCCATCGATGATAGCGGCAAGACCGGCGTTGGCCATGTTGGCGACCAGCTTGCGATTGGCGGCAGAGAATTTGAAAAACCCACGTGATGCAGCGCCAAACAAGAAATCAGCGCACAGCTTGGGATCTTGTTTGGCGAGCGAATTCAGCGTTGCCGCTTGCAGTTGAAACACGCGCTCAAGCGCCGGCGCCGATGCATTTGCAGCCAGGATGCCGTGGCTGGCGCGCAGCCCGCGCAGGGCCTGGGCAAGATACAGGTCCGCGGATTCGATGCGGCTTCCCTTTAGCGCTGCATCGACAAAACCGTCCAGGATGCGCTTGTGGGCCGAAGGGAAGGCGGATTTGAAGCGGTCGAAGAAATCGGCAAATTCCGGGACTGTCGCCAATTCCTCCTGTATCAGGATACGGGTTGCCACGAGCTTTTGCGCCGGTGTCAGCCGCGTCGGTTTTTGCGCTGCTGCCGGCGGCAGGTTGGGTGTAAGGGCGGCGGGGAACGGCGCGGTGCTTGACCCGGTGTGCGATTTACCTGGCGCAAGTTTCAAAATAGCGCTGGCTCCCAAGACCGCCACGATGGCGATCACCAGAAGGAGCATGTAGAGGCGCAATTTCGGCATGGATCTGGGCTGCTCCGGTTTTTCCCCTGGCGCGGAAAATCCACCATTCATCTTGCCGTATCCGTTTTGCCGCCGTGCGGCAATCCGGTGCAGGTCGTGGCGTTGTGGATGGCAAATGCGGCATCCCGGCTCACTATCCGGTTCAACTCACCCATAGTCAGCAGAACACCAGCCTATGGCCAGATAATGGGATGAAATCAAGGAAAAATTGGAGAAAAGGCGTGATCGCGGCTGTTTGCCGGCGGCCTGCTCAGGCGGCGATGTCTTCGTCACGGGGAAGGATCGCCGCTTCGATTGCCTCAAGATCGATCTGCGGTGCGATACGGGCGCCGGCTGCGTGAGAATCGGCTGGCGCCTCCAGCATTGCCGTGCGGGCGTGTTCGATCATGTCGGCGGAGACGGCCCTTGCCTCCTGGCGCAGGGCTTCAGCGCGCAACCTGTGGAGCAGGGCGGTTACCTCGCGCAATTCCGGCGATGGAACGCGCTCGCATGCGGTCAATGTTCTTTCGATCAGGACGCCAGACAATTGCAGTGGTTCGCCAGGCTCCGTCGTGATCCCGGTGTCGTCGAGGGCTGACAGCGCTGCGCGAAAGGCGCTTAGCAGGCCAGCCGGCAGTCCGGCCCTGGCGTATAGCGCGGCGAATCCGGCTCCGCTCCATGCGCGCGCGAGCCCGCTAACGCGGCGAATTGCGATACCGCTCAACATGGCCAGCGTAGCCTCGAACAGGCTGCGTTCGCCGCAGAGCAAGGCTTTCAGGAGCAGCGAGGGGGTAAGCTGGCCATTATCCCGCAGTTGCGCCGCCAGCGCGACAGGCAATGTTTCGGTGCGGGCGAATTCCTGCGCGGCAATTTCGATGATGGTCAGTTCGCGCGCCTCGCGGGTGCAGCGCTCGCTTCTTTGCGGCCCGAGCCATCCGGTCCGGGTGGCAAATTGCTCCAGGGCTGCGGCAGTCAGTGTGGCAATCGCGGTTTGGATCGGCGCTGGCAGATGGCTGCGGCCGAGCAGGGCCTCGCGAACCTCGCCATCCGTTCCGTGACGCTCAAGAATGACGAGCATTTCGGCTTCTTCAAGGAGAGCCGATTCATTTACCGCCAGGGCGATCATCGATTCGCGCCCGCCCACTGCGGCAATAATTGCCGCCACTTTCGAGGAAAGGCCGGGACGCAGTGCAATCGCGACCTGGGCATAGGAATCGGCGACGCCGAGCGCTTCGATGAGATCGTCGTCGCTCAACAGCGGCGAATGGGTAAGGACCCGCCCGGCAACCAGCGAATGATCGCTGGCGAGGGCGGCGATGACATGCGCCGGGGCGTTCCGCGACGATCCAAGAATGCGCGCAATTGCCCGGCGTACGGCAAGTACCGGGTCGTCGAGCAGCGCGGTCAATGCCGTCTCGGCATCGAGCAATTCCATTTCGCTGAGGTCGTCATGCAGGTAGGCGCGAGCCAATGCCTCGGCGCCGCGGGCTCGTTCGTCAGCGGCTGAGTTTTCAAGATCGGCCAGGAGACGTTTAACAATCATTGACCAGCCCTGGTTGGCGACGGAGACGACGGAAATTTGGTTATATGCAATGGGCCTTTTTCTAACATGCTGAAAATTATTGCCTTTTCGGATTTATGGGTTTGGCCCGGCGTTGCGTGTCGACCATTACGGTCCATGACCTTTCGGTCAAAGATGAAGACTTATGGTAAATTCTTGCTTAATAGGCTCGCATTCGGATTGTCACGCGATTGGGCGGCGCCATTGCGCAGGACGGGAGACAGACATGGGATCGGAACAACCCGGCGATGCTGGCAAGGACCTGCTGACAGTGGACGGCGATGACCGGCACTGGCGCGGCGGCTTTTACTTTGAGGGATTGATTCCCGGCAACGTGTATCGCCACAGGCTGAGCAGAACCGTCACGCAAATGGACAACATGCTGTTCTCGAACATGACGATGAACCCGCAGCCGCTACATGTCGACCGGCATTTTTGCCAGAACGATACCCAGTGGGGCCAACCGCTGATGAATTCCCTGTTCACGCTCGGCCTGATGATTGGCATTGCGGTTACCGACCTTACCAACGGGACAACGATCGCCAATCTGGGGATGAGTGAAACGTCATTTCCGCACCCCTTGTTCGAAGGCGACACGGTCTATTGCACGACGGAGATCGTTGGCAAACGGGAATCCAAGTCGCGGCCTGACGCCGGCATCGTCGAGTTTCATCACCGCGCCTACAACCAGGACGGCAAGTTGGTTGGAGAAACCAGACGCAATGCCTTCATCCTGAAGCGCCCGCCGACGCCAACCAGCTAGAATTTTCGGGTTGCGCCATGCGATCGTTGTTATTTGTACCTGCAGACAGTTCGCGCAAGCTGGCGCGGGCGAAGGATTGCGGCGCCGATGTCCTCATCCTTGACCTGGAGGATTCGGTTGCGGCCGACGCCAAGGAAAACGCAAGGCGCAGCGCAGCCGAATTCCTTCAGCACTTGAAGCAGAGCGATAGCGGTCAGCCTGTGCTGGTGCGCATCAACGCACTGGACAGCGGCCTGGCCGATGCAGACCTTGACGCGGTCGTGCCGGTCGCGCCGCGCGGGATCATGTTGCCGAAGTCCCGGAGCGGGGCGGACGTGCAGCACCTTGGCGCGAAGCTTGCTGTTCGCGAGGCGGAGGCGGCGCGCGATGAGGGTTCAACCGGCATTTTGCCTATTGTTACCGAAACGGCGGCGTCGATATTTGGCATGGCGAATTACAGCGGCTCCAGCACCCGCCTGATGGCATTGACTTGGGGCGCGGAGGATCTGGCTGCCGCCATCGGCGCGGAATCGAATCGTGACGAGGGCGGGGGGTTTACGCCACCATTTCAACTGGCGCGCAACCTGATGTTGTTTGCCGCAGCGGCGGCGGTGGTCGATCCGATCGACACGGTTTGCGCCAACTTCCGCGATGAAGCATTGCTGCGCCGCGAATGCATCGAGGCGCGGCGCGACGGGTTCACCGGCAAGATGGCCATCCACCCGGACCAGGTCGGAATCATCAACGAAGTCTTTTCGCCGTCCAAGGCGGCAATCGAGCACGCCCGTGCCGTGGTTGCGGCGTTTGCGGCAGCGCCGGATGCGGGCGTCCTGTCGATTAGCGGGCAGATGATCGACCGCCCGCACTTGCGTCAGGCTGAACGGCTGCTGCGCCGCGCTGAGTAACCAACCCTGGCGCTCCCAGGATTACCTTGCATGCCTGTGCGCCAGCGCACGTTCGAGGATGCATCCAGTTTATATGCAAACCAAACCGCATTCCCGGAGGGACATGGTAATGGTGCGAAAGACGATATTGGCAAGTGCTGTACTGATTGCATCGACAGGTGCGATTGGGGCAGCGCAGGCGGCGTGCAAGAAGGCAGGCCCGGAACTGGCCGGCGTATATGAACTGCGAGGCGTGCGCGAAGTCGGATCGTTGATCCAGCTGCGGTCAGACGGGCGTTTCGCTTATATGATGACCTATGGCGCTTATGATGAAGTGGCGCGCGGCTGCTGGAGCCGGAATGGCGCCCGGGTGGTATTGAGGCCGACGCAAATGCGTACGGGAACTGGAGGTCGCAAGTTCAAGCAACTGATATTGACGAATGCAGCGGCCGGCCTGTTGTTGCGCAAGTTGGATCCGCGCCAAACCGGGCGTTACATCCGGGTCAGGCGCGGCGGGTAGGCGACAGGAAGCGCAATCGTGAAAGCAAGTGGCAGCGATTGTTGCGGCGGGCAATTGATGGTGTAATACGGCGTCAGGCGACCTGCCGGGCGTGTGGTGCTGGTGTCTTGCCCTTGTCCAGTTGACCCCAATCCAGTTCTTCCCATGAAGCGTTGAGCAGAAATGCCGGAAGCGCGGCGACTGGCAGCGGCTTGCCCAGCAGATACCCTTGCAAGTAGTCACATCTGAGCTTGTAGAGCAGCGCTGCTTGACCTGTCGTTTCTGCGCCCTCGGCGGTGATCGACAGGCCAAGGGTGCCCCCCAGCCCAACGATGGTGCGCAGGACATCGGTTGCTTTTTCGTCCCCGCCTTCCAGTTCGGCGACAAATGATTTGTCGATCTTGATGTTGTGGAACGGATAGCGCCAAATGTAGTTGAGGCTTGAAAAGCCGGTGCCGAAGTCGTCAAGCGACAGGGATACGCCCAGGTCCCGGAGATGGTTCAGCTGCGCAAGCGCGCCTTCGGCGTCGATAATTAGCAC
Organism: uncultured Beijerinckia sp.; assembly: GCA_964615275.1. Classification (GTDB taxonomy): domain Bacteria; phylum Pseudomonadota; class Alphaproteobacteria; order Rhizobiales; family Beijerinckiaceae; genus Terripilifer. Next base: position 8,027 of record CAZTMN010000074.1, read on the forward strand.
GCTTTCGGTAACTTCGAGCTGCAGTCTGCCGGGATCAATCTTCGACACAGCCAGGGCATTCGTGACGATCGGGACGATGCTGCCGGAGGCAAACTGGGTGGCGGACAGGTTGACCGACACTTTCAAATGGTCCGGCCAGAGAGCGGCATTGCGGCAAGCTTCGTTGACGACCCAGGCGCCGATTTCGTCCATCAGCCCCATCTCCTCGGCAACGGATATGAATTTGACCGGTTGCAGGAGATTGCCGTTGTAGTCGTGGAGGCGCAGCAGCGCTTCAAACCCGATCAGTTCCGGTTCCGAAGCCTTGAACAATGGCTGGAAGTGTAGTTCGAAGCGATCTTCTGCAAGGGCGCCACGAAGGATTTGTTCGATTGCCGCGCGTTCGCGCCGCAGCTTTTCCAATTTCGGTTCGTAAGCGATCGCACGCCCGCGGCCGTCGGACTTGGCTTTGTACATGGCGATATCGGCCGCCTTGATCAGGTCCGCGGCAGTCTCTCCATCGAATTCGGAGTTTGCGTATCCGACGCTCGCGCCGATCTGGACATCATGGTCGCCGAGGGTGAACGGGCGCTGCATCGCTTCAACTATCGTTTCTGCAATTTTGCGCGGACTTTTCTCGTCATCCAGCGGATAGCAGACAATGAATTCATCGCCTCCGTAGCGCCCGACCAGGCCGTTCTCCCCGGCGATTTCCTTGAGGCGATCCGAAACGCCCTTGAGCAACAGGTCGCCTATTTCGTGGCCGCGCAGATCGTTGATGTTCTTGAAGTTGTCGAGATCCAGGAAATGAACGGCCAGGCGCTGGCCCGCCCGCAATCTCGCTTCAACCAGTTCCTTGAACACGTGCCGGTTGACGATACCCGTAAGCATGTCATGGTGTGTCACATGCTCCAGTTTTGCTTTTGTCTGCTTCTTTTCCTGGCACAAACCGTACAGCAACGTACCTGCAGGAAGGACAAAGGCGAGTAGCGCAATTCCCAGAATTGTCAGCATCAGCTTGTACAGCGAAGCCATCAGGATTTCGCGGCGGACCGTTTGGTCCACGTAAATTTCCATGACACCGATTGTTTTTCCGCCGACCTGTACCGGAACGTATGCTTCTGAATAGTACAAGGGCCGCCTCTTGCCGTCACCCTGCAGGCTGAAGAGCCGCGGCTTGCCCGATTTGAATACTTCCACGGCGATGCGATCGTGATTTGAATGGTCATGGGCCCGGCCAGGCTTGATGGTATGCTTGTGGTGCTTTGAGCGAGCGTCTTCGCGAACGGTTGTTTCGGTATCGGTGAGCAGTTTTCCGCGGCTGTTGAACAACTTGGACCGGAATACGCCGCCGCTGCCGGGAGATCGTGCCGTCAACATGTGCATGCTGTGATGGTCCATCTCTCCGGTTCGCAAAATTTTCGGAAGATCCGGCAATGCCGCCACCAAGTATCCAGCCCATTGCAGGGCGGAGAACTTCGCATCTTCGCGCAACATTTGTTTGACAGAATAAGTTGGAATGAGCGGTGCTGCCCCCAGCAACAGAGCAAGTCCCGCGAGCGCTGCAATATAGCGTCTATCCAAATGGGCAATGAACCTGAACATGATGAACCCCGTGAAATTCGCGGGGCAAATATCCGCTGAAATTGTTAAAAATCCTTAGGGATAAAGGGTTTAGAATGAAGCGGGACCAACGGCGCTTGATCATCCTATTGCGCGCGAGCGTGACGATAAATGACTGAAGTATATTTGTTTGTTTGCAGAAACGGGGGCAATAAACTTGCATTGACGCACAGGTCCCAATTTACAAAGTGGAAACCATGCAGTTGATTAAAGTTTGGGCCGGCGCATCTCGAACAATTCCGTGACCACCGCATAGTCGTTGTATCCGCAGCGGGCGATCGGCCTTATGGCCGCGGTGTCAACCCGTCCGTCACGGATATACTGGTCGTTGATATGCACGCCGACCACCTCGCCGATCATCAGGCGGTTTTTCATCTCGTTGCCACTGGCATCAGTGACCGGCATGATCCTGGCGACCTTGCATTCGAACGAGGCGGGGCTGGCCGCCACGCGCGACGCCTTGACAACCCGGCATTGCGCCATCTCGAGGCCTGCAAATTCAAACTCGCTGCTGCCGCGCTCCAATTCGGCCGAGGTGAGATTCATTTGCTCCCTGAGATCCCAATTGGCCATGTTCCATACGAACTCGCCGGACTGCGAGGCAAATTCCAGCGTGTCCTTCCACGCATCGCTGGACACGATGACCATGGGCGGCTTGTAGGCGATGGCGTTGAAGAACGAATAGGGCGCCAGGTTGACCTCGCCATCGCTGCTGCATGTGGAGATCCAGCCGACCGGCCGCGGCGCGACGAGCGCTGAAAACGGATTGTGGGGCAGGACATCCGTGTCCCGTTCGTCGGGTTTGAAAAACATGGCGCGGTTCTGCCCGGTTCTAAATTCGCTGCGTTTCAGTAGCGGCTGACGACGCTATCGAGCGGCGGCCGCGGCCGGTCTTCGTTGGGCTTGTCCTTGCGGCCGATGTGAATAAACCCGGATATGCGCTCATCGTCCCGGACCCCGAAGGCGTTCAGGGTTTCGCGGTCGTAGGCATACCATTGCGTGAGCCAGCTGGTCACGAAACCCAGCGCGTTGGCGGCCGTAACAAGGTTCATGCACACGGCGCCGGACGAGAGCGTCTGCTCCCATTCGGGAATTTTTGCATGTGGCCCCGCCTTCGAGACCACGGCGATCACGAGCGGGGCATGCTGCAACCGCTTGCGCTCGACCTCGACCTGGGCGTCTGTTGCGCCGGGGTTCTTTTCCTTGAAGCGCTGCGCCAATACTTCACCGGCGCGGGCGCGGGCGTCGCCCTCAAACAGGATGAAGCGCCAGGGGCACAACTTGCCGTGATCGGGCACCCGGGTTGCAATCGTCAACAGCGTGTCCAGTTCATCCGGGTTCGGGCCAGGTCCCTGCATCGCCAGGACCGGCACCGACCGGCGTGTCTTCAACATTTCGAGCATTGGGTTGATATCCGGCCGCTGGTTCATGGGTGGCGCTCCCGGTTTTCGCAATTTTGCCGTCGATGCGGGTTATTCCTGCCGGTTGTATCGCAGGTGTCGTGCTGGCGGGCAACATTGCATTGGCTGTTTTGGCCGATGCGGGAACAGGTTTGACTTGGCGCGGGTATTGCGCCAATTGCAGGGAATGCAGGTGGGAAATCCAAGATTTTGTGCTGCGCCAGTTCGCCGGCTTCCGCGCCGGGCCTGCCTGCTTGCTTGCGCGGCGATGATGGCGATGATCTTTACAGCGGCGGGCGGAGCGCTGGCGCAAATAACCTTGCCTGGCGCAGTCCCGGACAAACCGGCCGCCGCCGGTCCACAAACCCCTGCCACGCCTGGTTCCGGGGGGGCAACGCCGGCCCCTGCGGCTGTTCCCGAGGTGCATGGCGCCGTGCGGCTCCTGGCCCGATTTGGCGAGACCGAGGCCCCGGCTGGACAGGGGATGATCTGGCGGGTGTTCCGCGAGCTGGCCGAGGTGGACGGTACCTACAAGCTGTTGCGCCGCTCCACGGATGCAAGTCCGCTTTTGGTCCTCGCGCACGGCAACTACGTGGTGCATTTGTCGTATGGGCTGGCCGGTGTCGCAAAGCGGATCGAGGTGAAGGCAAAACTGCAGCGGGTCGAAATGGTCCTGCAGGCCGGCATGTTACGGATTACAGGCATGCTTAACGGCAAAAAGATCGCCGGCAACCGCCTGTCGGCATCGGTCTACATCCCGGACAAACGCAACCCGGAAGCCAAACTGATCGCGCGCAACGTCAAGCAGGGCCAGGGATTGGGGTTGCCCGAGGGCACCTATCATATCGTAACCACCTTTCTTGAGAGCGAGCGCGCGGGAAAGGATGCCGAAGCGCGCCGGACCAATTCGGTCGTCAACACGGATGTGCGCATACGGTCCGGGCAGGTGACGGAAGCAATTCTCAAGCACAAAGCTGCGCAGCTGACCCTGAAACTGGTCAAGACACCGGGTGGAGAGGCGCTGGCGAACACCAGCTTCACGGTTTTAACGCCTGGTGGTGACGTGTTGCGGGAGATGATCGGCGCATTTCCGTCCGTCGTGTTGGCGGAAGGTGAATATGTTGCCATCGCGCGGAATGAAGGGCGAACCTTTCAAAGCACGTTCAAGGTGCAATCGGGGGCAAACCGGGATGTTGAAATCCTGGCCAAATGAGCAATTATGGGTCATGCGTAATAGGGCAGGGCTGGCGAAAAGCCGTGCCAAGACCTGGTAAGGGACAAGACATGCAAACGTTTTTCGTCGAAATCAAATGCGCGCTGGGCAGGACCTATGATGTGGCGAGCGCGCTGGCGGAGCGCGAGATTGCGTCGGAAATCTATTCGATCGCCGGGAATTACGATATTCTGGCGAAGTTCTACCTGTCCGCGGATGAAGATATCGGCCATTTCGTCGGTGAGAAGGTGCAGAACATTCCCGGCATTGTGGACACTCGCACGATCATCACATTCAAGGCGTTTTGAGCAGCTCATCGCGGTCGCGCCGCCGAACGGGGTGCGCCGGTGCGGACGCAGCTTCGCTGCATGAGCGCTTTATATCTGCGCTACCGCTTCGCTGCATGAGCGCTTTATATCTGCGCTACCGCTTCGCTGCATGAGCGCTT
>CAZTMN010000074.1:12789-20117 GCA_964615275.1 uncultured Beijerinckia sp.
TATATCTGCGCTACTGCTTCGCTGCATGAGCGCTTTATATCTGTGCTACTGCTTCGCTGCATGAGCGCTAGGGCCGGACTGATTGATATCAATGCGCCGGCGCGGGGTGGAGCTAACGTGTAATTCATTGGGTGAGGGCTGATCATGGCAGGAAAAATACAGACATCGTGTGCGACATCCACAGGCGGTCGGGTGCGCGCACTTGCCTCTGCCCTGGGTTTGCTCGCCCTGGCGTTCAGCACGGCGCCGGTGTCGGGCGCCGACAAGAAGGCGGGCGCAAAGCTCGCGCAGCGGTGGTGCGCAAGCTGCCATGTTGTTTCCCCCGACCAGGCCAAAGGCGCGACCAGTGCTCCAACGTTTGCCTGGATAAGCTCAAACCGGAATGTGGCGGCAATCAAGGGAGCGCTCTCCATGTCGCATACGCAAATGCCGGACATGTCGCTGACGCGCAAGGAAGTGGACGATATTCTCGACTACATCCAGTCGCTGGCGCCGCCCCTTGATCCGGTCAAGCGGCCGCCGCAAAAGGACAAACCGCCGAAGACCCATCGCGGATAAACCGCGCGATTTCCCAGAAAATCGCTCGATTCTTCCAGTTATTCCGCGGTATTTGCAAAGGCAGCGCGATCGAAATTCATAATCCAGGACAAAGGGCGCTTGTTGTTGCCGTGAAACGCCAATAATTCCCCGGCGTGGTTGCCAGCGGCAGCGCAACAGTTGAGCCCAGAGATCGGGTTGTGAGCCCGGGAACATGCGGTCATGGGTGCGGCGCATTGTTCGATAGCAGACTATCGCGCCATCCGGTATTGCTGACAAACGCCATTGCCAAGTGATTACATGGTGATCTGATTGCCATTTCCAGACTTATTGCCGACCGCCGATGAGACATTTCAAAGATCCCTATATCCGGTCCATCGCGCTGACAGGCTTTGCCGGCTCCGTGGGAGCCGATGGCGAAACGACGCTTCATTTGATGGATTGTGTGGAATTGCCCAGGGAGGCGATGGGTAATCCAGACACAACCATATCTTTTCGCTGTTTTGCCAGCCTGTACGAACTGGCCGCAAAGCGCTTCGGCATTGACGACTTTGGCTTGCGCGAGGCTGAGTCTCTGGCGCCAGACTATCCGAACATCGGCCCGATCGTGTTCCTATCCAAGTTTTCCCGCACGCTGGAACAATGGCTGCAACTTGCGATGAAATACTGGATTCATCACACCAACGGGTTCACGCTTGAGTTGATACCGGGCCGGACTGCGGGTTTTACCAGCCTGCGTTATGTCGCGGTGCCCGGGTTCTATCCGTCGCGGCAATTGATTGAAAACGCGATGGCCAGCATCTGTATCCTGTGCCGCAACGCCACCGGCCTCCAGGATCGCAATCCCGGCGTTGTGCGTTTTCGCCACCGGCGGCCTGCCGACATCAGCCGGCACGAGAAAATATTTCGCTGCAACATCGAATTAGACGCGCTTTACGACGAGTTCCTGGTTGAGAACGAGGTTCTGGACCTGCCGACAAAGGGCAGCCTGTTATACTTTCGCGGGCTCGTCGACGGCTACATGAAGGCCCGCGGTGCGTTGCTGCCAAAAGTGGAGCGGCGCATAGAAACGTCTGTCGCGCTTATTGTCGCCAGCGTGATCGGTACGCGGAAATGCAACGTTGACGAAGTTGCCGGTCTGCTGGGCGTCAGCACGAAAAAAATGCAGCGTCTATTGGCCGATGAGGACACGAGTTTCAGCGATATTCTGGATCGCTCGCGCGAAAACATCGCCATGCAACTGCTGTCCCAGTCAGAGATGCCGGTGGCGAATATCGCCGGCCTGCTCGACTATTCCTCGCCGTCGTCGTTCATCCTCGCATTTCGGCGCTGGACCGGAACGACGCCGCTTGCGTACAGGAAAGTTGCGGCAAATCGCGAGACAGCCGGAAGCCCGGGCGAGCGCTGAGACCGGAGCCGATCCGTTCTTGTGCGTTCAAGGCACTGCACGTGAACGCACTTTGATTTAACCGGCGCGCCACTGATCGGGGGCGATGGCTTCGTCCGCTAGCATATCCAGCGCTTCTTCCAGCGGGATGACTTTCTGGCCCTGCGCACCCAGGCGGCGAACCGAAACCTGCCGCTGCTCGACCTCGCGTTTCCCCAGCGCGATGATCACCGGAATTTTGGCGAGCGAATGTTCGCGTACCTTATAGTTGATCTTTTCGTTGCGGAGATCGGCCTCGATGCGCAATCCGCGCTTGCGTGCCTGCGCCAGCACTTCCAGCGCGTAATCGTCCGCCTCACCGGTAATCGTGCACACCATGATCTGCAGGGGCGACAGCCACAACGGCAGATGCCCGGCGTGATGCTCGATCAGGATGCCGGTGAAGCGCTCGAGCGAGCCGAACATCGCCCGGTGTATCATCACCGGTTCGACCTTCTCCGAATGCTGGTCGATATAGAACGCTCCAAAGCGTGCGGGCAGGTTGAAATCAACTTGCGTGGTGCCGCATTGCCACTCGCGTCCGATGGCATCGCGCAAGGTGTATTCCAGTTTTGGCCCATAAAATGCGCCTTCGCCGGGATTGATACCGGTTTTGACGCCGGTCTCGCCGACGGTTTCCAGAACGCGCTGCAGCGCGGCCTCGGACTTGTCCCAGACCGCGTCGGAACCAACCCGTTTTTCCGGGCGCGTCGACAGTTTCAACACGACGTCGGAAAATCCGAAATCCTCGTAGACCGACATGATCAGGTCGTTGATCTTCATGGACTCGTCCATGATCTGCTCTTCGGTGCAGAAGACGTGGGCATCGTCCTGGGTGAAGGCGCGCACGCGCATCACGCCATGCAGCGCGCCGGAGGGCTCGTAACGATGGACGGTGCCGAACTCGGCGATCTTGAGCGGCAGGTCGCGATAGGATTTCAGGCCGTTCTTGAAAATCTGCACGTGCCCCGGGCAGTTCATCGGCTTGAGCGCAAATGTGCGCTCGTCCTCAGTCTTGGTGAGGAACATGTTTTCGCGATAGGTCTGCCAATGGCCGGATGTTTCCCACAGCGCGCGGTCCAGCACTTGCGGGGTATTGACCTCGACGTAGCCGGCATCCTGCTGGCGCCGGCGCATGTAACTGATCAGGTTCTGGAAAAGGGTCCATCCCTTGGGATGCCAGAAGATCGTTCCCGGTCCCTCTTCCTGAAAATGGAACAGGTCCATCTCGCGGCCGAGGCGGCGGTGATCGCGCTTTTCCGCCTCTTCAAGCTGGTGCAAATAGGCGTCGAGATCGGATTTCGACGCCCAGGCGGTTCCATAAATGCGGCTGAGCATCGGGTTGTTTGAATCGCCGCGCCAATAGGCGCCCGCCACTTTCATCAGCTTGAATGCGGAGCCAATCTTGCCGGTCGAGGTCATGTGCGGGCCCCGGCACAGGTCCAGCCATTCACCCTGCTTGTATATTTTCAGATCCTGGTCTTCAGGAATGGCTTCGACCAGTTCGACCTTGAACTCTTCCCCGTTTGCCCGGAAGTGCTGGATCGCCTCGTCGCGGCTCCAGACTTCCCTGGTGAAGGGCGCATCACGGGAGATTATTTCGCGCATCTTTTTTTCGATGGCGGCAAAGTCTTCAGGCGTGAACGGCTCGTCGCGGTGAAAATCGTAATAAAAACCGTTTTCGATAACAGGACCGATGGTGACCTGCGTGCCGGGAAACAGGGTTTGAACCGCCTCGGCAAGGACATGGGCGCAATCGTGGCGGATCAGTTCCAGGGCGCGGGGGTCCTCGCGCGATACGAATTCCAGCGTCGCACCGTCGCGAACCAGGTCGGCAAGATCGGCAAGTTCACCGTCCAGCGCCATCGCCACGGTGCGTTTCGCCAATGATGGGGAGATGCTTTTTGCTATGTCCAGACCGGTCGTGCCGGGCTCGAACTGGCGTTGGGCGCCGTCTGGAAACGTAACCGATATCATATTCCACTCCATGAGCTCACTCACCGAAACCAATCGGTGTAAGCATTAAGCGGGATATAGATCGGCTGTACGGCAAGCGCAACCCGGGTCGGCAGGTCTCGAGGATCAGTCCTGGGTAGCGCGGTGTCATCCGCGACAGGGCGCGGCCAATATTACATCTTGGTAACTTGTCATTATTTTGTTGTGGCCGGCCCAAACCGGGAGTATAGGCGATTTTCTGGGCAGAGTTCTGCCCAACCGAGGCTATACCAGACAGTCTGACGAGCGCGGGCCCCTTGTTCGGAATCGAACAAGCAGGATGCGAACGGATGTGAATGCACTGGGTACCGGTTCCACTTTCGGGGTCTGTATCATGAATGATTCATCCTGCGTACTTAACTTGAAACGGTTTTCAGAATCGCTTGTCGGTTCGTTCCTGAACTTCAAGTCTCAGCATGACCTTGACTATGATGAGGTGCTGATATTTGTCGCCCTTGGCGGATTGAACTTCGAGCCAGGCGGCGATGGGATGATGTATGTGAAGCCTGCCAGCACGGTTGCGCTTGTGTCCTATCTTGACATGCCGCGCGAGACCCTGCGGCGCAAGATGCTGCTGCTCGAAGACCGCGGCCTGGTGCTGCGCAATGGCTCGGGATACACCGTCAAGAACATGCAGGACTGGCTTGGCTTCGAAGAGCTGCTTGCAGGCGAGCCCGAGCCTGCCTGAACGAAGCGGCGCCAGTTTAGCCGTAGTGCGCATCTTCAGTAGTCGAATTGCTCGCGCAAAATTCTTTCTTCGAGGGAATGGCCGGGGTCGTGCAAAATGACGACACCGGTTGCGTGATCCATGACAATCTCGACGCTGTCGACGTCGCGGACCTCGAAATGGTCAGCGACGGCCGCCACCGGCCGCTTCACGCTATCCAACACCCTTATCATGACACTGCCCTTGTCGGGCAGCAGGGCGCCGTGCCAGCGGCGTGGCCGGAAAGCCGATATCGGGGTAAGCGCCATCAAGGGCGCGTCCAGCGGCAGGATCGGGCCGTTCGCCGACAGATTGTAGGCGGTTGATCCAGCCGGCGTTGCAACGAGAATGCCATCGCAAATCAGCTCGGCGAGTCGTTCGCGTCCGTCGATCGAGACGTTCAGTTTCGCAGCCTGGTAGGTCTGCCGCAAAAGTGAAACTTCGTTGATGGCGCGCGCTTCGTGTTGACCACCCTTGGTATCGGTGACGTGCATGACAAGCGGATGAATTGTTGAACGTTCGGCCGCTTCAAGCCGGTCAATAAGGCCATTGTCCTGATATTCATTCATCAGAAAGCCTACGGAACCGCGGTTCATCCCGAATATCGGTTTCTGTGTGCCCATAAAGCGATGCATGGTTTGCAGCATCAGACCATCGCCGCCAAGCGCGACTATAACGTCGGCTTCGTTGCAATCGACGTCGCCATAGCGGCCGGCAAGCAATTTCACCGCCTCATCGGCCTCGGGCATGCCTGAAGACAGGAATGCGATCTTTTTCATCTGTCCCGTCCCTGATCGAATCCTGCAAAATCGGGTGAATTTGGTGCGCGTTCCTTCCTCCGGCAGCCTGCAGATCAGGCCGGGAACCCCGGGAGCGCGCGGTATTGACGACGGATGGCTTGTAACCATTGGTGCGGCATATGCCAAGGCTTGCGAGGCCCCGGGCCAAGCGCGGTTTTTTTGCAACATGTCCAGGCCTGGAATTGGTGATCTGACGCTGAAGTCACGCGTTCTGGCAGCGGCGCGGGCCGTCGAAGCGCCGAAATCGAGACGGTTGGGTATTTTTGCGGTTTCAGGCTTGCGAATGCGTCCCGATTAGGGCTTTTATCAGCCCAGTCGCGCTGGCGAAATACGGTCGCGCTCCGGCTTGTTGAATTTTGCGGCCCGGATGGCAGAACGAATGAGGAAGTTCCATGAACGTGCGGATTGATGACGAAGCTCTTTCAACGATGAAATTCGGTATCGGCCAGCCGGTCAGGCGCAATGAGGACGCGCGGCTTATCCAGGGGCAGGGACAATACAGCGACGACATCAATCTCAAGGGGCAGGTCCACGCGGCGATGTATCGCTCGCCGATCGCGCACGGCGTGATCAAGTCGATCGACACCAGCGCCGCCGCCGCCATGCCCGGCGTGCTGGCCGTCTACACCGGCGCTGATCTGAAAGCAGCCGGCTATGCCGATCTAGCTCCGCGATTGCCGTTCAAGAGCACCGATGGCACGCCGATGCACGCCATGACCCGGCCGGTGATGTCGCAGGACAAGGTCCGCTACGTCGGCGATCCGCTGGTGTGCGTAATCGCTGAAACAGAAGTTCAGGCCCGTGATGCAGCCGAGGCCGTGGTTGTGGATATCGACCCCTTGCCGGCAGTGGTCGAGGCGTCGGACGCGGTAAAGCCGGGTGCGCCGACTGTATATGATGAAGCGCCGAACAACGTCGGCCTAACCTATTCCTTCGGCGATTCGGAAAAGGTCAAAGCCGCCTTCGACAAGGCTGCCCACGTGACGCGGCTCAACCTGATCGACAGCCGGATTGTTATCAACCCGATGGAGCCGCGCGCCGCCGTTGCGGCCTACGACAAGAAGAGCGAGCGCTTTACGCTCTACGGGCCGACGCAAGGCGTATTGGGATCGCGCGCCAACACCGCCGAGATCCTCAAAGTGCCGGTCGACAAGGTCCGGTTCGTCGCCGTCAACGTTGGCGGGTCATTCGGCATGAAAGGATCGATCTTCCCCGAGTACGTTTGCGCGCTTCACGGCGCCCGCGAGCTGGGCAAGCCGGTCAAGATCACGGACCAGCGTTCGGAAAGTTTTGTTTCTGATCATCACGGCCGCGACCAGGAATTCATTGGCGAGCTGGCGCTGGCCAAGGACGGGACGTTTCTGGCGCTGCGCTTTACCGGGTTCGGCAACCTGGGCGCGTATGTCACCGCAATGGGGCCATTGTTCTCGACGCTCAACGTGGTCAAACATGCGGTCAGCCTGTATCGCACCCCGTTGATCGAGTTGAACGCGCGCTGCGTGTTTACCCATACCGTACCGATCACAGCGTATCGCGGCGCCGGACGGCCGGAAGGCAATTATTACATGGAGCGTTTGGTCGATACGGCAGCGCGCGAAATGGGGATCGATCCGGTCAAGTTGCGACGCAAGAACCACATCCGCAAGAGCCAGATTCCCTACAAGGCGCCATCCGGCTCGACGTATGATTCCGGCGACTTCGCGACCATTCTCGACAAGGCGCTGGAACTGGCGGACTGGAAGGGCTTCAACGCCCGCAAACGCGAGAGCGCCAAGCGCGGCAAGCTGCGTGGCCGCGGCATTGGTCAGTTTCTCGAGATAACGCCTCCGATTGGCAAGGAACTCGGCGCGCTCAAGTTCGACGC
>CAZTMN010000075.1:0-19659 GCA_964615275.1 uncultured Beijerinckia sp.
AACTCCAGATCGTTGGCATAGATGTTCAGCCCGCCGGAGATGATCATATCCTTCTTGCGGTCGATGAGCGCAATGCTGCCATCCGGCATCCGCGCTCCCAGGTCGCCGGTCCTCAGGGTCGAACCCGAAAGCACCTCGGCGGTTTCCTGAGGACGCCGCCAGTAGCCCTTGGTCACTGCGGGCGATGTAACGACAATCTCGCCTACTTCACCGGGGGTAACAGCGGTTCCGGCTTCGTCGTGGATAGCAAGTTCCGTTAGCGGCGCCTCGCGGCCAACGATATTCACGCCGGACGCTACAGAGGCTTCGCCCGGAAAACCGCAGGTGATTATCCCGGTTGTCTCCGTCATTCCGTAAGTTGCGACGAGCGGACAATCGAGCAGATCTCGCGCGCGGTCGAAAATCGGCGCGGGCATGGGCGCACCGCCATAATAGAACGCCTGCAATCCCGGCAGGCGCGTGCCAGCCGCCTGCGCGGCATCGCACAACATATCGACCACCGTTGGAACGCCCAGGGTATGGGTAACTCGTTCCGTTTCGATCAGCCGCACCGCCTCATCGGGAGCGAAGCGCATGCATACCTGCCTGGCTCCAAGCCAGAAACTGGCCCAGATGGCGAAGGCGTCGGCCAAATGAAACATCGGTCCCGCGTGCAGCCAGGTATGGTGCCCGGCAATTGCGCAGGCAGCGGCGGCTCCCAGCCCACCGGCCATGACGTTGGCGTGGGTAAGCACAACGCCCTTGGGACGTCCGGTCGAGCCGCTGGTATAATACATGTACGCCGGTTCATGGACGTCCGGGGTATGCGGCGCAGATGCTTTTCCCGCTGTAATAAATTCTTCCAGCGCGCCGCCGCCCAAATCCGAAGCAAGGCCGATCATGTTCACGCCAAGCGATGCCGATGCCTCGCTCGCACGCTGCTCGTAGCCAGGGCCAGCGATCAGCGCCGCTGCCTCTGAATCCTCAAGCACCATACGGACTTCCGCCGCGGCCAGCCTGGTATTGAGCGGCATCAGGATCAGGCCGGCAGCCGGCAGTCCCAAATAGCACTCAAGGCAAGCGGCCGAATTATCCCCGATGAACGCGATACGATCTCCGGCCCTGTATCCATGCGCCCGCAATGCGTTTCCCAATCGCAGGGCGCGCTCGGCCACCTGATCAAAACTTCGCCGTACCGCCCCGTCCATCACGGCCTCGCGCGCTCCGAACGAGACCATCATGCGGTCCAGCAATTTGTTCATGATTGGAAAGACAGGAGCAGACATCTAGAAGACCGCGAAAGATTGTATTGTGCGCAACCCGGGAAACCATTCCCGTAACATGGATTTGGCCAGATGACCTTTACGACCTGTTGGAACAGAAAGTAGCAGAACAGTGCCATCGACAAGTCAATGGCGAGCGACATTCTCCATCTCTCCTTGCCATCAATACACTGGCGAACAAATACAGCAACCTTTGCCAGCCGCCGATAATAACCAGCGCTTTCAGCTCCATCGGGAACAGCTCCGTATCCATGCGGCTCGACTGTTCCGCCCATTAGTGAGTCACTGATTTTCTTTCCGGTCCCGATTGCGCCGGTTGGATCTCGCCAGTAAATCACACAGCCAGATGCTTTGCCACCACTCCAAATGGCCGGACGCGCGCCCGGCTGCGTCGTGAATTTTACAATGGCGGAGCGCCAATCCGCTGGCGCGGGCTGCCCAATATCCGCTCGCAGGCCAATGCGGCAGCCAGCAACGTCTCCTCGGAGCCGCCGGGCGCCATGAGTTGCAAGCCCGCGGGCATGCCTTCCTGGTCAAGCCCGACGGGCATACTCAGCGCGCACCAGCGGAAGAAATTCGCCGGACAGGTGTTTTGCACCGTCCACATGGGAGACAGGCTGGCGGTTGCACCCACCGGCTTGTTGTCCTCCAGAATTGGCGGTGTATGAATTAATGTCGGACTGGCGATAACATCAACGTTGTCAAAACCGCTGGAGGCGGCTGGAATTAGAGATTCAATCCACTGCCATTTCTCCAGGTGGGTTGCACTATCCTGCGATGTGCTTGCCTCGAGCCTTCCGCGCAGGGCCGGATCCAATTGATCGATCCAGTCCGGCAGGTACACCCGCAAAAACGCGAGCAGCTCGGCGTTGGGCAATTCACCCGAAAATACCGCGCGCAGCAGGTCAGCGGTTTCGGAACAGGGAACATCGACCTGTTGCGCGCCGGCTGCCTCCAGTTCCTTCAATCCGCGCTGCACGCACTCGGCAATACTGGCATCGCAATCAACCCAGTAGGCATCCCCGGCAATACCGATCCTCAATCCCGCGATATCGCGGGACGCCAAGGATTGCAGGGCCGCGGCCGGATCGGACCGGTGGGCCGGATCAATCGCTGTGAACACATAGGCGGCATCGGCCACCGTGCGGGTAAGCGGGCCGGGCGTATCCTGACCGGCCCGCAACGGTACGATCCCGGCGTTTGGCCACCGGCCGTAGGTCAGCTTCAAAGCAACAGTACCAGTCATCGAAGCTGGAATGCGTACCGACCCCATTGTATCGGAGCCGAACGCCACAAGCGCCGAGCCTTCCCACAGGCTGACTCCCGCGCCGCTTGAGGAGCCGCCGGGAGCGCGATGGCTGTTGCCGCCCCAGGGATTCCACGGCGCTCCGTGATGGATGTTGTCGCCAATCCCGCCTGCTGCAAACTCCACCGTCTGGGTCTTGCCGGGTAATACCGCGAGTTGCGATTTCAACCAAGTGACGACCGGTCCTTCCTGTTCCCATTGCGGTGGCAGACGCATGCCGGAGCCGGCAAACGTAGGCAGTCCTGCAATGCCATAAAGATCCTTCATGGATACGGGCAGACCCTGCATCGGCCCAAGGTCGTACCCGGCTGCAAATGCTGCGTCAGCAGCAGCGGCGGCTGACCTGGCAAGTTCCGGCGTCCAGGTAAGGTAGGCATTCAGGCGCGCGCCCATTTGCTCGTGACGTTCGATGGCATTCTCCGCCAGCGCCCGGGCCGTAATGTTGCTGTTTCGCAGCGCCGCCGCTACAGCGGCCAGCGGCAGGTCCGTGATTTTATCGTCTGACATCAGCGCTCCTTGCTGCCATTGCGCCCTGAACTGGACCGGCGCAAGCCGGCCGGGGGCCCGATTGCCGGTAAAAGCAGCCGCCTCGTGTCGGCCCTTGCACCAGCGTGGAGTCCCGTTCACGATAGTCGAACGGTCGGCGGAATAAAACTGCCATCTGGTTGCGACCATGTAACAATCGGGGCCACCTGATTTCCGGGATCAACACCGATGAAAACGAGAGGAGTGGAGGAACCTATGACCGATACCGACGCAGACAAGAAAGAATATGCCTGGCAGGGCCGCCAATTTGGCCAGGAAGTGGTGACGATCACCGATCGGGGATTGCGCAAGCAAGGAATCATCATTGAGCCTGAGGAATGCGCGCAATATGAGGTTTACGCTGACGAGGGACCGCGCATGGGCGGGGAGAACTCGGCGCCGCGCCCGCTCAATTATTTCCTCCTGTCCGCCGGCTTCTGCGCGCTGACACAATTGCATCGTTACAGCGAGATGATGAAAGTGGAATTGCGTGAGGCGAAGGTAACAGTTCGATCCGGCTTCCGGACCGATGGCTCGGTCCTGCGCGGTACCGTGCAAGCAAAAGTCGTCGATTTCGAAATTGAATTTGACGTGCAATCCGACGCTCCGCCCGACAAGGTGGCCGCCTGCATCAAGGCCGCGGACGCCGGATGTTTCGTCATGCAAACGGTTCGCAACCCAACCGAAGTAATCAGTAAAGTGATCTTGAACGGACAAGAAATTTAAGGCCGAAGCTGCAGGCTGATGTAGTTTGAACCTCGCCTGCGGCTGTGACGGTGCGCGGGCGAGCTGATTGATTTGGCTCAACGCAAGGTTTGCGCCACACGAGTATTATCACGATCAAGAAATTTCCTATTCAGGGGAAAGATGATGGTCGAAAAAACCAACGAAAGCGGCTGGTGGCCCAGCCTCTACGAACCGTTGCGCCACGTCCGCGAGAAAGTAGCGGACTGGTTTGCGCCGCGCGCGGACGCCAGCCTGGGTCAGGCCACCTATGAAATCAATATCGAGCTCCCGGGCGTCAATCCCGAGGATGTCGAAATCTCCATGCACGACAATTCGCTGATTGTGCGCGGCGAAAAAAAGACCGAAAAGCACGAAACCGGGAAGAACTACTTCTTTTCGGAACGCGAGTACGGGTCGTTTCAGCGAACATTCAGGCTGCCGCCGGATTCAGATACCGGCAAGATAGATGCCGCCTTTGACGCCGGCGTTTTGTCAATCCGGATTCCGCGCGCTTCCAGCCTGCCTCATTCGGTGAAAAAAATCCCCATTCGCAAATCCGCTTGAATTCAGCGCGGCAGCCGGCCCGCCGCGTCTCAACCCAGGAGGCAGATATGGCAAAACACATGCTGATCGCAACTGACGGATCGGAACTTGCCGATCGCGCGGTTGCCTATGCGCTCGACCTTGCCAAGACCATGAACGCAAAAGCGACGGCAGTTACCGTTAGCGAGATATGGTCTCCCGTCGACGTTGCAAACCAGATCCGCGCTGGACGGATTGGCGCAATTGAGGATTTCGAAGCCCATGCCGCAGAGGCCGCCAATGCGATACTCGCCAAGGTCACGGAAAAAGCCAGCCAGGCCGGGGTAAATGTCGCGACGAAACACGTGCCGGATTCACGGCCCGCCGACGGGATTTTAAAGGCGGCGGAAACCGAGAAGTGCGATCTCATCGTGATGTCGTCGCACGGGCGGCGCGGCTTAAGCGAATTGATGCTTGGCAGTCAGGCGCATGAGGTCGTCAGCCGGTCATCGGTCCCGGTCCTGATCTGCAAGTGAATTGCCGGGTAAGGGATCACTCCGCGGCCGCCGGGCGGGCGGCCAGGTCGCTGCGGCGGTCGACAGCCAATGCAATGGCAATAGTGATCGCCATGAAGATCGCTGAACCATAGAAGATCCAGACCGGCATTTTTTGGTCGATCAGATACCCGCCGACAAGCGGACCGACGATCCCTCCGATATTGAAGCCGGTCGTTACAATCCCGAACGTGCGACCAACGGCTGCCGGAGGCGACGCGTTACGAACCAATAGATCCCGGGACGGCATGATGATTCCGGCAAGAAAGCCGGCCGCAACCAGCATCGCAATCGTCGGCGCAGCGCCCGGTTTCACGATTGCTATTGCAACGATCAGCACCGCCGCCATACCAAATCCGGCCGCCGCAACATAGGATTGATGGTTTACCTTGTCGGCAACGAAGCCGCCGGACAAAACGCCGATCATCACGGCAAACGGAAACGCGGCCAACGCGGTTTCCCCGACACTCAACGGAAAGCCCGACATGTCGGCCAGCGCCGGAACCATGAAAGTCTGAATCATGGCGGTCGACAAGGATAGCATCGTAAACATGACCGTCAGCGCAATGACCGACGGTGTGAGCAGCGACAAGGCAGGAATCGCCTGCTGCGGCGGTGCGGCCTTTGCTGCTTTCGTGGCTCTTCGTTCAACCAACAGGCCCGGCAGCAGCGGAAGCGACAAAACAAACCCGATTATTGCCGTTGCGATCAGCGCGTACTGGGCGCCGCCATAATATACCAGCGCGAGCACCACGGGCGGCGCGGCAGCAAATCCGGCGTAACCCATAAATGTATGCACCGCATAGGAACGCCCCATGCGCTTTTCGCTCATTTCCGCCGACAGAATGGAAAAGTCCGCGGGATGATAAACCGCATTGCCCAGACCGATCAGAATGGCGGCCAGCAACAGCATCCAGTATTCAGGGACAAAGGCAACCAGCAGAAACCCAGCGCCGCCCAAAACCACGCCAATAGCAAGCAGCAGCCTTGCGCCAAACCGGTCGACCATGAAGCCGACCGGGGCTTGCGTGAGCGCCGAGACAACATTCGCCAGGGTGATCGCAAAACCCAGTTGAACGTAAGATACATCGAGCAATTTGCTCAACGACGGCAGCAAGGGAACCAGGGCGAGCCAGTAGAAGTGACTGACAAAGTGAACCACCGAAACGATGGTCATCGTCGTCAGTTCGGCGCGGTCCGAGCCAGGGCGCTGGGAAATACCGGAAGCATTTGCTGCGGTCATCCAAATTCTCTCCAACCGGTCGCCTTACCCCGCCACGGCGCTGGCGGCGGCGAACGACAGATCCCAGACCCATTCATCCATTCTCTCGGTCGATGACCGGGTCTGACAATTTGCATCAACGCGTTTCCATAGGGAAATCGGTATCCACTTTTCCTGGAAGCGCTTTAGTGGGGATTTTATCGCCGAAAACCGGAAATGACCAGCTTTCGCGGCCGATCAATCCTGCAGGGAATACCGGCCTGCCTCATCGCGCGTCAGGCCCCCGGCGCGCAGAGCATGAAGTTCACGGACAATTTCGCGGCCATCACGACTGCCCAGCGCTGCCATCAGTTCCTCGAAGCGCTTAGGTCCGTCCTTCAAGGCATCGGTCACGCTGTCGAAGCGCTGTCCCGGGTATGACGGCGGTTCAGGGGTCTGCAATTCCCACCTGTTTGCGTGCTGCATTGGCCAGGTCAAATCAAAACCGGCCTTGGCGCCGGCAGGTGCACCATGAAGCGATGGATCGAGCGGCGACAGACGTACCCCGGTGGCCATAATCAGGTCCCTGTCTGCCTGGAACCTGGTGCCGAATGCCCACTCGACCTGACGGTCGGAGAAGATGTCGATGTCTGGATCGACGGCAAACACATGCTTGGCGTTGGTTGAGCCCAACACGGTATGGATGGCGCTGCGGGCCTCTCCCGGATACCGCTGGCGCAGGGAAAACCGCACGCTCATGGAACCGCCAGCAGCAACCGGCGCATACACCGCCACCGGTTCGCGCACGACCGTCTTCAATGCTTCCCAAACATTGAGTTCAGTGCGCAGCGCTTCAAGATTGGAAGTATCCGTCAGGTCCATACGGTTACCACTGATGGTGGACGTCTGGAAAAGGGCGTCCTTGCGCATGGTAATCGCGGTCAAGCGGAATACCGGATTCATTTTCACTCCGCCGTAGTAACCGAGATACTCGCCGAACGGTCCTTCCTGTTCAACGTATCCGGCCTTGTCGAGATAGCCCTCTAGAACGATCTCGGCGTCGGCCGGTACCCGGATGTCGCTGGTGACGCACTTGACGACTGGAAGTGGCGCCGCACGCAACGACGAAATCAATTCGAGTTCGTCAACCGCGACCTTCATCGTTGCCGATACATGGTCAATCGGATGCATGCCGATTACGTAAGCGACGGGCAAATGCTCGCCGCGCTCGCTGGCGGCCATGTAGATTGCCCGCAAATCACTAGGGGCATTGAGATCAACCCCGGTCTCCTGCGGGCCGCGCATCATCAGGCGCCGCATCCCCGAGTTTGTCCAGCCGGTTGCCGGGTCGATGCTGAAATCGACGGTCGCGGAGATATATGGCGCTCCATCAAAACCGTGTTGCAAGTGCGAGGGGAATTTCAGGACGTCCATCGCATCGCCGGTGATGACGGTTTGCTGAACCGGCGCTTCCTCGCGGGTGAGTTCAACGAGTTGCGGCGCAAGCCGCAAACGCCGTTGCATTTCCTCGGCAATCTGATCTTCGGGCACGCCGAATGCCTGTGCAACCCGTGCCCGGCTCCCGATCACATTGCCAACTACTTCCTGCTGCTCCGGACCGGCCTTGCGAAACACAACTGCCTTCCCGTTGCCCTGCATGATCGCCGCCATGTCAGCAAGATCGACTGGCTCATCATGGATTTCGGCGTGCTCGGGACCGAGCGCCTCGACAAAATTCCTGAGCCGAAAACGATCCAGATCAAGGTCCTGCGCACTGACCCGTCGCGTATTGTCATCCATATGCCGAAACTCCCTGCTTCCGTATCGCCCCTGAGAAAACACTTGCTCCATACAAGCACAAAAGCCCTGCCCGGCAAAGCGATGCGCTTGCCCCATCACCCGCGGGCCGTTAAGGCTGCCCGTCGGCAATGAACCGGGAGGCGCCGATGCGGTTTTCATCCTATATTACATCTGCGGGGCCAAGTTTCGGAATAGCAACGGACAAAGGGCTGGTCGATCTGAAGGTCCGCACGGCCCACGAAACCCTCAGGGAACTGATTGCAGCGAACAACATCGGCGAGGCGAGGCAATTTGCCGGCGAGGCCACGGACTATACCTTCGACGCGGTCACGCTTGTTCCGCCGATCCCTGACCCGGCGCACATCTTCTGCGTCGGCACCAATTACCTCGACCACCTGAAGGAAGCGCAGGACGCAGGGCTTGATCGCAAGCAAAATCCCAATCCCTCGATCTTCACCCGGTTTCCCGACACCCTGGTCGGGCACGCCGAAGCCCTGGTGAAACCGAAAGTATCAAATCAGTTCGACTTCGAAACCGAACTGGCAGTGATTGTAGGCAAGCCCGGACGGCACATAGCGCGCGAACAAGCCTACGAGCACGTTGCCGGGTACACCTGTTTCAACGACGGCAGTATCCGCGACTGGCAATTTCATACCAGCCAGATCATGCCAGGCAAAAACTTCCATCATTCCGGCGCGGCGGGGCCGTGGATGGTGGAAGCTGCGGACATTTCCGATCCCGCCAATCTCGATATCAGCTTGCGCCTCAACGGCGAAATCATGCAGGCAAGCAATACAAGCCACCTGATTTTCGATATTCCGGCGATCATCGCTTATGTCTCGTCGCTTGTACCGCTTCAGCCGGGCGACGTCATTGCGACCGGCACGCCCGCCGGCGTCGGATTTTCACGCAAACCGCCCGTGTTCCTGACACCCGGCGACATTTGCGAGGTAATCATTGCCGGGGTCGGCACGTTGCGGAACAAGGTTATCGACGAGGAGCAATAGGCAGCGGGGATTCCTGGGCCTGACCGCCATACGCTCACCTGTCGGTATCTTCGTCCGTCGGCCGCGAGGGAATCGAATAACGGCCTCCAAGCCAGCGAGCGAGGTCTACATCGGCGCAGTGCCGGGAACAAAACGGCCGGTATTTGGGATCGGACATTTTCTGACAAACCGGACATGGGCGGCTGGGAACACGCACCGCAGCCCCGGAGCTGTGCTGGTTTGGCCTGTCCTTTGGCCTGCCGCCATCATTCCCGCTCATGACCCTAGTCCCGCGGCTGCTTAAACATTGTTCAGCCAAAACAAATGCGCCGGGTAACCTTCGCCCGCCAGGAGCGACATGGTTTCATACAACGGCAATCCGACAACGTTGGTGTACGACCCAACCAATTTCACCACAAATGACCCGGCAAGGCCTTGAACAGCATAGCCGCCCGCTTTGCCGCGCCACTCGCCCGAGGCAAGGTAGGCTTCTATTTCGTTTGCCGATAGCCGCTTGAACCGGACACGCGTCTCGACGAGCCTTTGCCGTTCTGCGCCCTTCGGTGTGATCATCGTAACTCCGGTATAGACGCGATGGGCGCGCCCCGACAAAAGCCGCAAGCAATTACCGGCTTCCTCCATCAACTCGCATTTCGGCAAAATCCGACGCCCCAGCGCCACAACAGTGTCGGCGGCGAGGACGAAACAGCCATCAAGGTGAGAATGTTTGGCTGCAATCCGGGCCGCAGTTCGAGCTTTCTCGGCGCCAAGGCGCGCGGCCAAACTCCGCGGCAATTCATTCCGCTTGGGCGTTTCGTCCAGATCAGCCGGAATCAACTCATCGGGATCGACGCCAATCTGCTGAAGCAATGCCAGGCGGCGGGGTGACGCAGAGGCAAGCACCAGCCTGGGCCGCCAGCCGCTTTCGGGCGTGGGCTTACGGCCGATCATTGCATCACCATCGCAGCGCTATTCCCATCGCGGAACCAGGATCATTTGAACCGGTAAGTGATGCGTCCCTTCGTCAGGTCATAAGGTGTCATCTCGACCAACACCTTGTCGCCGGTCAGCACCCGGATTCTATTCTTGCGCATCTTGCCAGCCGTGTGGGCTATGATTTCGTGATCGTTCTCGAGTTTTACCCGGAACGTTGCATTGGGCAGCAGTTCGGAAACCACGCCCGGAAATTCAAGAAGTTCTTCTTTCGCCATATGATCCTGTTCACGTTGGACGGGCTGACCGTCTTGAAAGCGTGCCGGCAACGAAAACGCCAAATACAAGTGCCCAAATTCGCCGCAGCCGACGGCAAGCGCGTGTCGTCGCAAAGTCACCGGTAATTGGCGGCGAACTTACTGCAAGTCCGCGATTATTGAAACCGCCAATAATCGGGAATTGCGGCCGTTTACCCATCAAAACGCCCCTGGACAAGCCGAAAAGTCACATCAAAAGCTTGACTGCAACCCTAATCGCGACCGGACACCAGCTGAGATTCGCGCTCCAGGCGCTTGTAACGCCGCCAGGACCAGGGAATTAGGGCCAGGTACGCGATCGAAAGAAAAGCAAGCATTTCCATCGTCGACGTCACCAGCAACAACAAGCCAACCAGCACGGCGAACAACACGACGATGAATTTGTCGCGAGGCACCCGCCCCAGCTTTTTGCCCGAATAATGCGGCACCGGGCTAATCATCAACAATGCGATGAGCAACACATAGACGATTTCAAGCGGCACGAAAGTATGGCCCAGTGGAAGCTTCAACACTGAATAATGCAGGTAAATTGGCAGCATGACCGCAATCGCGCCGGCCGGCGAAGGCATGCCGGTAAAGAAATCGTTCTTCCACTGCGGCTTGTCCGGGTCGTCGAGCGCTACATTGAAACGGGCCAGCCGTAGCGCGCAGGCAACCACGTACACAAGGACAGCGAACCAGCCGTAGCTCTTTATGTCGTGCAGCGTCCAAAAATACAGCAACACCGCCGGAGCAACGCCAAAATCAATAAAATCTGCAAGCGAGTCGAGTTCGGCCCCGAAACGCGAGGTGCTCTTGAGGGCCCTTGCAATACGTCCGTCGAGCCCATCGAGTACGGCTGCCGCGACTATGGCGTAAACCGCCATTTCATATCGCCCCTCGTAGGCAAATCGAATGGCGGTAAGCCCCAGGCACAAACCAAGCAGCGTAACGAGATTTGGCAGCACGTAGCGCAAAGGGATCCGAGCAAACCGGCGGCGGCGCGCTGGCTCGCGCTGTCCTGGCGATGAACCAGACCCTGGCGTTTGCTCGTCAGGGGTTTCACTCACAACTTGCTCCTGACTCAGAGCCCGCCAACAAGGCGGTCTCATAACCGATTCACAGGTCAAAAAGGTTCATAGTTTCGCAGCGCAGGCATGACTTGCTCACCGAACAGCCGGATTGAACGCATCATGTCATCTTCAGGCAAGTCCGCAAAATTGAATTCGCCAAGAAATGTATTGAACATTCCCTCTTCGGCCGCGGCGTGCAACTTTTCCGTGACCGTCTTTGGCGATCCAATGAATACGAGATCGTGCTTCAAGAGAAAATCGCGGTTGAATATATTCGCCATGATGGCGGCGGCGCCCTCCTCGTTGCGGTCAACAAATTTCGCTGCATGCGCCTTGACCCGGTCGTCAAATGATTCGCCGGGCTTGGGGTCGTCCAGGAACCCCTCATAGGCGCGTGCTGCACGATCTGCCGCGACATCCAGGGCTTTATCGTCGCTCTCATCCACGTAGATGGGCAATGAATAGGCAATTTTAGGCTTGCGCGACCATCCTGCAGCGTTCCAGTCATCGAGGAATTTCCGGTAACGCGGCGCTGCTTCCTTGCGCGGGAAGACGATGAAATAGCCGGTGTTGACTCCATTCTTCGCACAAAACTCGAGCGTCTCCGGATCGCGGCTTTGCATCCAAATATCCGGATGCGGCTTTTGTATAGGCTGCACGGAAATACGGGCGCTGTCCGTATGATGGTTCTCGCCATGAAATGAAAATGGCTGCTGTTCGCCGTAGGCTGCTCGAAGGTAATGAACAAATTCAAGTGTCGGCGATTTGCGAAACCCGTAGTCGAGACCGAACGGGGTGAAATACTTGGGATTGATGCCCGGAACCAGTCCCAGTTCCATACGCCCGCCGAGCATTTGGTCAACGATCGCGATTTCTTCGGCCAATCGAAGGGGATGGTACAATGGCACGATATAGCCCATCGGGCCGATGCGCATGTTTTTGGTTCGCGCACCGGCGCCTACTGCATACAGGCTCGGCGACGACATCCAACTTTCGTCGGGACAGAAGTGATGCTCAACGCAAAACGAATAATCGAACCCGAGATCGTCGCAAAGCTGCAACTCACGCCACAATTGTTCGTAACGTTGGTGCGGCGTCATGCCGGGCTTGTTCCAGATGTGTGAAAAATGCGCGAACTTCATGGTAGCCTCCCTTGCGCTTTTTCGAACTTACACGCGCCGAAACTTGGGCGATTTTCCGTCTAGCCGCGCCAATACCGTTTCGCCTGCAATGGCTCGGGATTTCAAATCAATCTGCGCGGCGGCATTTCGCGGGAGATACACATCGACGCGAGAACCAAAGCGGATCATACCAATGCGATCGCCCGTGGCCAGGTCGTCGCCCTCGCGCACGAAGCAAACGATCCGCCGTGCAATCAAGCCCGCGATCTGCACAACGCCAATCTGCCCGGCAGACGTATCAATGACGAAGCCGTTGCGTTCGTTATCCTCGCTCGCCTTGTCGAGGTCGGCATTCAGGAATAGGCCCGGCGTATAGGCAATCCGGGAGATCTGCCCTTGTACCGGCATGCGGTTCACGTGGCAGTCGAAAACCGACATGAACACGGAGATACGCAACGCCGGCTCCTCGCCCATCCCCAACTCTGGAGGCGGGGGCGCCTCGCCAATAAAACTGACCACGCCGTCAGCCGGCGACACCACCAGGTCGGCAGCAAGCGGCACCACGCGCTCGGGATCGCGGAAGAAATAGGCGCACCAGACCGTCAATATCAGCCCGATCCAGCCGAGCGGCGACCAAAGCCAAAACAGCAAGGCAGTCACAACCGCAAAGCCGATGATGAAAACGTACCCTTCGCGGTGTACCGGAACGATCTGGCGCTGAATGGAATCGAGAATGCTCATGACGTTTGACTATCCAAAATTCCTGATCGTTGCATGTGCTCTGCTTCTGCCTCGACCGGCTCTGACTATACCTCGACGTTGACACGCAAACTGGGCGGCTCGGCTTCCTTGGCACGCTGCAACGTCGCCTGTGCTTCATCCACTTCGCGCTGGCGATTCCACATTCCCTCGTAGACGCCGCGAAGCGCGAGCAGTTCCTCGTGCCGGCCCCGTTCTACGATTTGGCCCTCGTCCAAAACAATTATTTCGTCGGCGTTGACAATCGTGGACAGCCGGTGCGCGATCACGAGTGTCGTGCGCCCGACGACCACCTGATCAAGCGCGGCCTGAATTTCGCGCTCGGTGAAGCTATCCAGGGCCGAGGTGGCCTCATCGAGCAGAAGTATCGGCGGACTTTTCAAAATCGTGCGGGCTATCGCAACACGCTGTTTTTCACCGCCGGACAATTTCAACCCGCGCTCGCCGACCTGTGTCTTGTAGCCTTCCGGCAAGCGGCGAATGAACTCGTCGATCTGCGCAAACCGCGCCGCTTCGGCAACCTCTTCGTCGGTCGCATCCCAGCGGCCATAGCGGATATTGTACTCCAGCGTGTCGTTGAACAGCACGGTATCTTGCGGCACCATGCCGATATTCGTGCGCAGGGAATCCTGGGTAACCTGGTGGATGTCCTGACCGTCAATCGTTATGCGGCCGGACTGAGGCTGGTAAAACCGGTAAATCAGGCGGGACAAGGTCGATTTCCCCGCACCCGAAGGGCCAACAACGGCGACCGTCTTTCCCGCCGGAACTTCGAAGCTGATGCCTTTTATGATCTTGCGCTTTGGATCATATGCGAAGTGAACGTCCTCAAAACGCATGGCGCCCTTTGTCACGACAAGGTCCCGGGCGCCCGGCGCATCCTGTATTTCGGGATCCTGGGCCAGGATATCGAACATCGCCTCGATATCGATAGTTGCCTGCTTGATTTCCCGGTACACCATGCCCATGAAGTTCAATGGCTGGTAGAGCTGGATCATCATCGCATTGAGCAAAACAAAGTCGCCAATCGTATTGGTTCCGTTGCGGATGCCCTGAACGCACATCACCATCATGGCAGTCAGCGCGAGGGCGAAAATAAACCCCTGTCCGGAGTTCAGCACCGCAAGCGACACATAGCTGGAGATGGAATTGCGTTCATACCGCTCCATCGAGCGGTCATAACGATCCGATTCCCGGCTCTCTGCATTGAAGTATTTCACCGTTTCGTAGTTCAGCAGAGAATCGATCGCCTTGACGTTGGCGTCATTGTCGCTCTCGTTCATATTGCGGCGAATGGTTATCCGCCAGTCCGTACAGACTTGCGTGAACCAGAGATACGCCGCGATCATCAGCAGCAGAACCAACGCATAGCGCCAATCAAATGAAATCATGAAAACGCCGAAAATCAGCACGAATTCCACGAGGGTCGGCACCCCGGTCAGCATGCTCATTCGCACGATCTGCTGAATCGCCTCGCGGCCTCGTTCCAGTACACGTGTCAATCCACCTGTCTTGCGCTCGAGATGAAACCGCAACGACAACCTGTGCAGATGAATAAACACTTCGTTGGCCAGCTTGCGCACGGCATTCATCGATACCGCGGCAAACAGCGCATCGCGAGCCTGCGTGAAAAACTGCATGAAGCTGCGCAAGAGCCCGTACAGCACGACAAGAGCGATCGGGCCGGCCAGGATCACCGGCAATGGCACGTTGGCGCTCGCCGGGTTGGTGAGCGCATCCGTTGCCCATTTGAAAGAATAGGGAACCGCAATGGTGATCAGTTTGGCGATCAGCAACAACCCAAGTGCGCCAATCACCCGCATCTTCAGATCGGCGCGATCGTCAGGCCAGACATAAGGCCAAAGATGGCGGACCGTCGCCAGCAGCGACGCCTCCTTCCGGTATTCCAATTGCCTGGCTTCTTCGTCGCCAGGCGGCGGTCTGGGGTTCATTTGCTGTTTTCTGTGGTTCCGATCGGCGCCGGTGTTCCAGAAATTGGGCGGGGGTAGGCCGGACGCCGATATGCTCGGCCCCTGAATAAGGGGTTTGGCAGAGATTTCCAACCCCGGCCAATTTGGCCGGATCGATCAAGCGCGCAACCGCAATTGAGCGCCGGAGATGCTAGTTTTTGCCGGCGCCGCTGTTTTTCGCTGGCTCGGCCTGGCCCTTGCCAAGCGGCACGACAAAAACCTGCCCCGGGTAGATCAAGTGCGGATTTCGTATCTGATCGGTATTGGCTGCATAAATCTGTGTGTAGCGGATTCCGCGGCCGAGAATCTTGCGGCTGATGCGCCACAAACTGTCGCCTTTCTCCACATTGGCGGTAGTGAGTCGCTCGATCACCACGTGCGCGGCTGGCGCGGGTGGCGGCAGGGCCAGTTTTGCCACTTTTGCAGTTTGTGGACCCCTGGGCGTTGCTCTGGCCGACGCAGCGCGTGCAGGTTTGCTACCGGGAGAGGCCGCAACCGCCGGCGCCACTTTTGCATTCTGCGGGGCGGCCTTGGTGTCGCTCGACTTTGCGGCTGCCGGCGCTTGTACGGGAGGTCGTGCCTCAGCCGGTCGTGCGGCTGGCCTCTTGGCTGGGGTGTTCTTCGAGCTGGGATCGCGCGAACCGGTGGCCGGGCGGCGGTCCGCAGGGGAAGCCGCTAATTTTCGTGCCTGCGCTCGGGAAGGAGCTGCCTCTTTGGCGATGGGCTTTTTCGCACTGCCACCGTTCGCCACAGCAACCCTGGTTTGTGATGGGGATAATCGAGCGGCTGGCTTGCTGGCATCCTTGCGCTGCTCACTTTTTACGGAAGCGGGCGATGAAGACGGCGACTCGCGCCGCGAAGCAACGTCCGGACGCTGCGAGGGTTTCTGCTGGCCGGGCGAAGTTTCACCGGTAGCGGCCTTTGAGGGCGGCAGAGATGATGGCTGCTTGGCTATTGCCTGCTTGGCTATTGCCTGCTTGCTTACGACAGGCGTCGGCGCCGCCGCTGGTTTTGCATCCGCGGCCTTGGTCTCACCTGACTTGGCGTCAACCTTGCGAGCTTCAACACCCGTAGCGGTAACCTGCTTTGCCAGCCTGGATTGCCGCGCTTGCGGGGTTGTGGCCCTTTGCGCCTGGGTTTGCCGTTTTGCAGCCTGATTTTGCGTTGAATCGGCTGCTGCGGCCCCTGGCTTCGCAGCCAGTTTTACCGGCGGCTTCTGTGTTTTGGCCGCAACACTGGCTGGATAATGGAATGGCACTTCAGCACGGGACAGAACCTTGTTGCCGGCAGGATCAATCAAGTCGGCTCGAACTGCGTAATTGCCGGCAGCCATACCCCGGGCCACCCGGACCGACCATGTTCCCTTCGGCGAAGCCTGCACTTCGGCGATAAATGACCGGTTCAAGTAAAGACGTATCCTTGACCCCGCCACGCTGAAGCCGCTTACAAAAAAACCGCCGTCCTGCTCGGCCTCAACGATCCGGATGCGAACCGGTTTTTGTTGCGCGCGCGGTTTTGCTTTGGGCGATGGCGCAGGCAAGCTGGCGATCTTCGCTGGCCCTGCAGTCGCCTTGCGTTCCGGCTGGCTCGCCCTCTCGGAAGCGGCAGGTTTCTCATTGCCTGATTTGGCTCCGGCTGCCGCTGGTCTTGCAATGTCCGGCCTGGCGGAAACCGGGGTGCGGGCCGGGTCTTTCGCATCGGCCGTGGATGCCGGTTTCTTCGCGGCTGCAGCCTGCGCCGGCGCGTTGGTAGCAGGCGGCTTTGCCGAGGTTGCCTTTTGGGCGCCGGCCACCGGTTTTTGTGCGGCCGCTGGCAGCTTTCCGGAATCGGAGAGGATCACGGTTGGTTTATCGGGCTCGGCCAGCGCGACGATAACTTCCTTGCCGCCGCGCTTGGGCACGGACACCGCAACGGCCTGTTTCGAAGCGGCAACCTTGTCCTTGTTGCGGGCGCGCAATTGCAGCTGGTGCGCACCCGGCGCCAACGCCTTTGGTATCATCACGAACTGGCCACTGGCGTCGGCCTTGGCTTTCGCGACCGGTTTTCCGTTGTTGAGCAGTTCAACTTCCGCGCCGGGCTCGCTGCGGCCTGCGACAATGGAATCTCCACTGGGCTCGACCCGCACGATGTCAAACGACGGCAGCTTTGCGCGTTCAGGCTTTTTCGCAGGTGGGCGAACACCAGTTAACGGTTTGGCGGCCGCAGGCCGCCCCTTCGGTTCTAATTTCGCCGATTTCTGTACCGCCTTCTTCGCTGCGGCAGGCTCGGATCCCGAAGGCTTGGCGGCAGATTGCTTCCTGGCGTCAGCTTTTACTGGAGTATTGGCGGGGCTCTTCTTCGATGCGGTTACGGGCGTTTGCGATTCGGAAAGGGCTTTGACCGGCTTGGCCGGCTCAGGCTCCAGGTTGCGGGTGTAGACGTGATAAATCAATCCGCCGATAGCCACGGCCGACGCCACTCCAGAACCACCGATGATCCACGCGGTTTTGTCTAACAAGTTCACACCCCTAAAGAGTTGACTGCACCACACCATTCACCGGCACGCGCGCAATCAATTGACTGATTTAATACGACTTTTTTCCGCGGACCCTAATCGGCGCCCGCGAAATCACCTCTGGCTGACACGCGTGAACGGGCAATCGCCAACGTTCCGGCCTCCGGCATATTGCGGCTTTCTCCACCCGGCTCCGCATCGCCGCCAGGCACCGCATCCGGCCCCTGCCTGCGCAGCTTGCCGGAAAAGTGTTGAACGCATTCAACGAGATATAGGCCAATATAGCGCTGTTCGAATCAAATTGCCATGACAAGCATGTAATCGCAGCATGGCGGCCGGTTATTCATTTTCAGAATCGGCCTATTACGGAAGCAGAACAATAAAGGTGCAAGTTCCTATGACCGATATTCGCGATGTGTGTGTCTATTGCGGGTCCTCCAGCGGAGACGATCCGGCATTCGCCAGGGCCGCAGAAACGCTTGGTAAGGCCATTGCCGGGGCCGGGGCGGGCCTTGTCTACGGCGGCGGCAGCAATGGATTGATGGGCATTGTCGCAAGAACCGTCATAGAGGCCGGGGGACGTGTCACCGGCATCATTCCCGAATTCCTGTCGTCCAAGGAACGCATGTACAAGGATGTCACCGACCTTATTGTCGTGCCGGACATGCACACGCGCAAGCGGCTCATGTTTGAAAAGGCGGATGCATTTGTCGCCCTGCCCGGCGGCATTGGCACGCTGGAAGAACTTGTCGAACAATTGACGTGGGTGCAGCTGGACCGCCACGACAAGCCCGTGATGCTAGCCGATGTCGGAGGCTTCTGGCGGCCGCTGCTCGATTTGCTCGCTCACATGCGCAACAACGGCTTTATCCGTCCGGATATGGAAGTGCGCTACGGCGTTGCCGAAAAAGTCGTCGATGTAATGCCGATGATCCACGCGCATGCCGAACGGAATGCACGCAAAAAGGTGGTGCGCCGCGAACACGACCCCAGACTATAGCAAAATGCGCAAACGCCAGGATCAGGCTCCGGCCTTCATCAGCTTGTAATTGATTGAATCCAACAGCGCCTGGAACGATGCGTCGATAATGTTCGGCGAAACTCCAACCGTCGTCCAGCGCTCACCGGCGGCATCCGCGAATTCGATCAGAACCCGCGTCACGGCGTCGGTGCCACCCTGAAACACGCGCACGCGATAGTCGATCAGTTCAAGATCGGCAATATGCCGCTGGTACTTACCCAGGTCCTTGCGTAGCGCAAGATCGAGGGCATTGACCGGGCCGTTGCCTTCAGCCGCCGAGATCAACGTTTCGCCGTCAACGGCCACCTTCACGATCGCTTCGGAAACGCTGGTCAGCTCTCCCCTTGCGTTGTGACGGCGCTCGACGTTCACCGAGAATCGCTCGACCTCGAAATAATCCCGCACATCACCGAGCATGCGACGAGCAAGCAATTCGAACGATGCGTCGGCGCCTTCATAGGCATAGCCGAGAGCCTCCTTGGCCTTCATCTCTTCCAGTAACCGGCCGACCCTGCGATCGTTGCGATCGACATTGACGCCAATCCTCTCCAGTTCCGCCAGGACATTCGACTTGCCGGCCTGATCGGACACAAGCACCTTGCGCGTATTGCCGACCAGTTGCGGCTCGACGTGCTCATATGTGTGCGGGTCCTTCACGACCGCCGAAGCGTGAATGCCGGCCTTGGTCGCAAACGCCGAAGCGCCGACGTAAGGCGCGTGCCGGTTCGGCTGGCGATTCATCAATTCGTCGAACGCGTGCGACAGCTTGGTGAGCCCTGTGAGTTTGTCCTTGTCGATGCCGATCTCGAAATGGTCGGCATAGGCCGGTTTCAACAACAACGTCGGAATGATCGAAACGAGATTTGCATTGCCGCAGCGCTCGCCAAGCCCGTTCAGCGTGCCCTGCAAATGGCGCGCGCCACCGCGTATGGCCGCGAATGTATTGGCGACAGCATTCTCGGTGTCGTTATGCGTATGGATGCCAACATGATCGCCGGGGATGATCGTGCAAACATCGCGCACGATCGTTTCGATCTCGTCCGGCAGGGTGCCGCCGTTGGTGTCGCACAGCACGACCCAGCGCGCGCCCACCTCGTAGGCAGCCGTTGC
>CAZTMN010000076.1:0-5216 GCA_964615275.1 uncultured Beijerinckia sp.
CATTTCATAACCATGGGGATGGACCCGGACCTTGACCAATGCGCCATCATGGCACTGCGCGATATGATCGTTCTGCTCGGAGAAAAGGCCGGACTGACGCGTGAGGATGCTTATACATTGTGCAGCCTGGCCGGCGACTTGCGCGTTACCCAAACGGTGAACGGATGCAAGGGCGTGCACATGATGATGGCGAAGGACTACGCCGGCGGTCAGGACGCCAGGATGTAGTCGGCGCCTTTTTCCGCAACCATCATCGTACAGGCGTTGGTATTGCCACCGACGATATCGGGGAAGATCGAGGCATCTATCACCCGCAAATTGTCGAGTCCGCGGAATTTCAGCTGTGGATCTACAACGGAGTCTTCGTCGACGCCCATCCGGCAAGTCCCGATCGGGTGAAACACGGTGGCGGTGAACTGGCGGATGTAGGCGTCGATTTCATCGTCTGTTTGAACATCGTCGCCGGGCATCAATTCGCCGCCACGGATGCCGTCAAAGGCTGGTTGTGCTGCGATGTTGCGCATCATCTTGACACTATGGCGCAAGACTTGCCGGTCGCCTTCCGTCGACAGGAAATTGTTCAATATCCGCGGCGGCGCCAGCGGGTCGGCGGCGGACAGGCGCACGGTGCCCCGGCTTTCCGGGCGCAGATGACAGGCGCCGAAGCCAAGGGCGGACGGCCCTTTGCCCCTGATGAGCGGAAACCACGGCCGCGCCTGGGCCGAGAAACGCCTGAAGAACAATTGCACGTCCGGTATTTCCAAGTCGGGCCGGCTCTTCGTGAAGCCCAGTCCAAAGGCCACCGATTCCGCTGCCGGACCGGTGCCGAAAAAATGCGCCCGCAGCATGTTCAAGGCAAGCCGGTCAAACCGCAGATTGTCCTGAAACTCCGATGGACCGTGCAGCGTGTATTCCATGTTGATGGTCGGGTGGTCCTGCAAATTGCCGCCGACCCCGCCATGCCCGCGGACGACCTCGATCCCCAGGTCCGCCAGGTGACTGGCCGGTCCGACGCCCGAGCGCATCAGGATCTGCGGCGTATTGTAGGAGCCGGCCGACAATATTACGTCCCGGTCGGATCGGGCCGTTTGCACCACGCCACCTGAGGAGTATTCGACGCCTGTTACGCGCATCCCGTCAAAGATCAGCTTGTGCACCAGCGCGCCCGTCACCAGTTTGACATTGCCGGTTTTCAGCGCCGGTCTCAGCAGCGTGTTCGCGGAATGGTGCCGTTTGCCGTTACCGATGTTCAGTTGCGCCCGTGAAACCCCCTCCTGTTGCGCGCCGTTGAAGTCCGGCGTTACTCCAATCCCCGACGATTGGCCCGCTTCCAGCCACTTGTCGATAATCGGGTCGCGGGTCTGCATGAAGCGTGTTTTCATCGGTCCTGCGCCGCCGCGATAGTCGCTCGCGCCGTTTGTGTGCTGCTCGGTTTTCTTGAAATAGGGCAGTACCTTTTCATAGGACCAATCGGTCAGGCCCATCTGCGCCCAGCGATCGTAATCACCCACATTGCCGCGGACGTAGGCCATCATGTTGATCGCGGCCGAACCGCCCAGTACCTTGCCGCGTGGATGATAGAGCGAACGGTTGTCCAGGTGCGGCTCGGGCTCGGATTGATATGACCAGTTGTATTTCGGCAAATTCCAGATTTTTGCGACGCCGAACGGCACGTTGATCAGCATATCGTCGCCGTTTCCACCGGCTTCCAGCACGAGAATACGGCGGCCGGCATCGCCGCCAAGCCGCCCTGCAAGCACGCAGCCGGCCGAACCGCCACCGATAATAATGTGCTCGAATGTCTCTATCGTTCCGGTCATATGCACGCTCGTCCCATGTGCCAGCCGGAGCGTCCTGCGCCGGCTTCTGGTGGGTTAAATGAAGGATACAGACCCGGGCCTGGCGAAACAAGCAGCCTGACTGCCGTCAGTTGCCGACGACAAAGAAGGCGCGATAAAAAAAGAAAACCGCGCCGCCCACCATGATCCCTTCGACAAGGAACGTGTGCGCGCGGATGGAGGTTCGTGCGAGGATCCATTTGCCCGCCCAAGCACCCGGCATAGTGCACAGGCCAAGGATAATGCCAACGCCGATCAATGGCAGGTTGAGAAGTGGCGATGTGCCGAAAATAATGGTCTTTGTGAGGTTGAGGGCAATGCCAATCGCTGCGGTCATGGCAACGATCTGACCGCGGACAAGTCCTGCGCCCAGGAAAAAAGGCGCCAGGACCAGGCCTGCACCCATGGTGACACCCCCGATAATGCCGTACACCGGTCCAACGGCGAGGAACCCGCGCGGTTGTACCTTGATATTTCGGTGTTCGAACATTCTCCGACCAGGGATCGACAGAACGAGAAACGCACCAAACAGGACTAGTACTGTTTGTACTGGCATGTGGACGAACATTATAGCGCCGATGACCATTCCGGGCAGGGCTGTAATCATAATGTAGGTGAAGATCGTGACGTTCAATTCTTTGTGAAAAACCCAAAACCGCGTGAGGTTGCTGATCGTAACGGCGACGGCGACCAGCGGCACTGCAACTTTCAGACCCAACAGGGGGGTCAGCAGTATGACCAGGAACAGCGCTCCAGCGAGGCCGCTGACGCTGTGAAAGACAGCTGTGCCAAACGCCGCTATCATCATGATTAGCAAGGTAGGCAGGTCGATTCCGATATTCGTGAGAAGGTCTTGTAACATCAAGAAAATAATCCAGATACATACAGGGGGCTGCTATAGCGAATTTGTCCCGTGTTTGATAGTCCGCGCCAGATCGGTAGTAGTTCAACGTGGCGTGACCCGCCCAGTCCCGTGCTTCCACACCCTGATACTGCGGACAACGACAGTTGTGGTACGAGGTAAAGGCAAGGATCGTATGGGCGCAGCTATCGCAACGCGCCACATGATCGTCGAGAGCAGATTTGCGGCAGCGAGTGATGGCGCTTATCACCTTCATCTGATCAAGGATGGCCTGTCTGCGGTTGGCCGCTCGCCTTCCAGCGCCGCGGTCCCGAAAGATATCCGTAATCTCCTTAGCTAGCCGGAGCATGGGAAGTGCCGTTTATCCAGGCGGCGGTACTATAGAAGCGCTTGAGCCCTGCGCGATCCGGTCGACTGGGTTTCTGACCTGGCGGATACTGCTGGTGGTGGCTCTTGTATAGAGGGCGGCGGTGTTGATCTTGGCGTGCCCCAGCAGCACCTCGATGACGCATATATCGATTTTCTGATCGAGCAGATGGGTGGCGAAGCTGTGACGCAAGGTCTGGACGGATGCCTTCTTGTCGATGTCGGCTCTATTAGTGGCGACATGAAAAATGTGCTTGAGTTCGCGTGTGATAACCGGTTGGGCGGGATCGCAGCCGGAAAACAACCAGGCCTGCGAGCCTGATTGTTCCCATCAGCCGATTGGTAACGCGAGTAGATTCGACGACAACATGATATATCGGTGATTGCCGCCCTTACCTTGATCGACCCAGATGAGCATACGATCGCTGTCGATTCTGTATACCTGCAGGGAAAAGACTTTAGCGGCATGTAGACTCGCACCATAGGTGATACTCAGAGCAGTCTTGTGTTTGAAGTCTGGTATCGGCGCGCAATCGATTAAACAAGCGATCTATTCCGGACTCAGAATGACCGGTAGCTTGCGGGGGTTGCGCACGAAATACGTCCTGCGTTCGATCTCGTATCGCCCACGAGTGATCTTAAAAAAAAACTGCGGGTGCTTAACGATTGCAATGATATGTGTGGGCGTTGCTACCTCATCCTGAAGGTTGAGCTAGAACCGCCAGATTTTCTCCTGCGTCGCGCTGACGAGCGAATAATCAATAAAATTGGCTAAGGACTATATATTACGGATGTGATCGCGCTGTGTATCGATGGTGAACCTGCGGATCATCATATCTTCGATCATGCAGGCGCGCAGGGAACTGATAGGCTGTTTGCTTATAATTAACTTCTGTCTTGGGAAAAGCTTGCAACATGATACTCAGGACAGGATGATACGCCCGCTAATTCCAGAACATCAATTAGTTAAATCTCATCCCGCCACACATCTATAGTGGACGCACCGCTATACCGCAAAAGCGGGTTCGCTTTATGAACCCGAGCAGTCGAAATAATATCTTGAGCCCTACTAAGATCTCGATATAATAATTATTTATATTATCTTTTAGTACCCGCCGGGCCGACATTCCGAACTTTACAATAGTCGCCGACCACTTAATAGCTGAGCAAACAAGCGGGGCTTCTCGGCGCACAGAATCAATTGGAAAGGCAAAGATCGATAAGACTTTTGAACATCTGAACTCCGGTTGGGATGAGATCATCGGGAAAGTCGTAGTCGGGATTGTGCAGATCGGCGCATTTCTCGCCGGAGCCCAGGCCAAACATAGCTCCCGTGTAACGGCGGGTAATTTCTCCAAAGTCTTCTCCGGCCGGGAAGGGGGTTGCTAGTGCAGTATACGCAAGACCATTTTGGATGGCTGCCTGCTTGATCGCTGACACGGCTCGCTCATCATTGATAGATGCAGAAAAATGTTCGATAGCGTCAAACGTGATCGATAGTTTGTGACGCGCTGCGAGCTCTTCAGCTTTTGCTACGAAGAGGCGCCACATCTCGTCGAGTATGTCGTTTTGCGGTGATCGCAAGGTAAAATGGGCTTCGCCGAAACCAGGAGAAATGCCAGACCCCAGCGCCTTCCCGTCATGGTCAATTCCCATTTTGAGTGTCACGGGAACGATCAGTGCTCGCTCGTCCGGCTTGTCAAATGAATACTGAATTTCCGATGCTACCTGTGTGAGTTGCGCAATGGCAGGAGCGGGACTGGTGCCAGTTTCCGGCATGGCGGCGTGCGCGTCCTTACCAAAAAACTTGATTACCATGCAGCGGACAGCAGACATGAATACGCCTGTCCGGCAAAGGATCGCATGTTTTGAAAAGCCTGGAAAATTATGTAGCGCAAAGGCATAGTCGGGCCTAATCCTAGCAAAATTATAATGTTCGCAGCATTCTCTCGCGCCTTTACCAGTTTCCTCGTCCGGCTGAAACAGTAATACAACTCGCCCGCTCGAAGGCCGCTCACGCGACAGCGTACGTGCCAGACCGGCTAGAATCGACATGTGTCCGTCATGACCGCACTTATGACTGACATTTGAAATTTCTGATCGATGGGGACGTTCGCTATTGACTTCCTGAATTGGCAATGCGTCCAGCT
>CAZTMN010000076.1:5226-19435 GCA_964615275.1 uncultured Beijerinckia sp.
CAGCTCGGCCCTAAACAGGACGGTACTACCACTCCCTGTGCCGCAGTATACCACAGCGAATCCAGCTCCAGCCAGTTCCACGATTTCGTCCGGCGGGGCGTGTTCTGTCAGATATTTTTTCAACCGGTCTGCGGTTCGAAACTCGCTGCTTGATGGCTCCGGGTAACGATGAAGCGTTTGGCGCAGCATCTTGAGTTCGGTGAATTCATCTTCTGTCATAGTTGGTATCAGAGAGAATTATCCTAGAGGCTGACTAGTATTGAAGAAGGCCGTATCCGCGAATTCACAATCGTAACTAATATCGTATCATCCCTGTTGAAACTTGGCCTCAAGGGACCTAAAATATCCGAGCAAATCAGTGTGAACTCTATTTGTATGACTTACTGACGCGATCCCCGACGCAAGCTGGTCGTTGCGTTTCTATCGCGGGCATCGCTGCAACCTCGCCGGATTGCCGCGCCACCCGGTTCCTTCTGCGATAATTTCCCCCTTCATCAAGAAAGAGTCAGCATCTAACATTGATCGCGCTTCCATCGTCGTGCCATAGTGCACAAAAGCAGACGGCCCAACCGAGCAGCCGGCACCGATACGGATCATATCGGATTTGAAGACTCCCTCCTCGAGGGAATGGGACTGCAGGACGCAACCCTCATTCAGATTCGCATTGTCACCAATTTCGACAAGCGTGCGTTCAGTTATGCCTGCACCTCCATCGTATACTTTTGATCCGACCCTTACCCCAAGCAATCGATTGATGATACTACGGAAAGGGGTTCCGGCAAAAAGTCCGACAATCGGACTATCAGACAATTTCCAGTGTCTTTCGTGATGCCAAAAATACCTATCGTAGATGGTAAACATGTCAGGTTTCAATCGACCAAATCCAAGGCTCGCACGTTCGATGAAGGCATAATATCCTATTGCGATGAATAACGTGGAAAGGGCAGCCAAGAATGGCGCAAAAATTCCAATATAAGCATAACCGGAAATCGCAGCTGTAACTGCGAAGAGCGCAAGGAAACTGAAGAGCCAGCGCGTTGCCAAAAATAAAGCCATTGTCCCAATATTATGGCGATTTTTCTTGCTAATTCTTTGCTGCCGCAAAGAATCATCAAACGCGTCGATCATGATGCGATCGCGCTGTACCATCCGAGGTATTTCGAAACTTGGCGAACCAAGCAATCCTACATTCTCCCGCATGGGTCCATCAACGGGAACAAACGTCTTTGTGCCTACTAAACAATTAGCTCCGGCGCGTGCGTCAGGCGGAAAATGAATATCATTGCCAAGGAAACAGTTTGGCCCAATGACAGTCGGTCTGAGCCGAAACGCTGTACTCGACATTAGTTTGTTCATCATCGAGAGACCGTCAGAAGCCATCGTTCCGTCCCCGATCCGACATAAAAACGGATTATCATGGCGCTGATTGGTACCAAAATTCGATCCGGTCTGATGGACCTTGCCTAAGTCCCAACCAATCCATCGTAGGTAACTGACGATATAGGATGTGTCGCCGAACAGCAGATTGAAAAGTCTTGAATTGCTCCAGCCAAAAATTATCTGCTGCAGCCAATAGTGCACACCATATAACGGATAAGTCCGATCCGGCTTGAGGAACAATTGGCATAACCGTGGGATTGCAACGACCCAGACAAGTCCAAGGGCAAGTCCTGAGGCGAATATTCCAAGCGATATACAGGCCAGAGCCCAGACAATAGTTAGGTCCAGTACCCCAAGGCGCCCCGTAATCCCAGTATGGGCCAACAAATAAATCGCAGCTACGACTATCTGCCACACCAAAGTGAAAGCGCCCATTAATAAAATCGCGGAATAGGTTGCACCGCGAAGCCAGGAATACGGTAGCGGGTCTATCAACTGATAGTCCGAATTCGTCTCAACTGCCGGTGACCCATGAAAGCGTTTGCCGTCTGGTATCCGTTGGCCTGATTGTAGAGACGACACATAGGCGAGTTGCGCATCGTCGCCGATAGCAGTGTCAATATCGAGAACAGCCGCTTCGCCTACAAACGACCGGTCACCGATGTCGACACGCCCAGTGTGAACTATATTGGACTGCACACGATAGCCTGTCAGGACTGAATCCTTGCGTAGGATAGTATCATTGCCGACAGAGAATAGGTCGGTGCAGACCGGTAACGAGCGAGAAAGTAGCACAGCATTGCGTCCGATCCGAGCGCCTAGCAGCCGTAAATAGATATTGTAGATCGGCGTTCCAGAGAACATTGCCGCCGGTGATGTTTGCACAAGGGTCTTCACTAGCCAAAAGCGGAAATATCTTGGGCTCCATACTGGAAATTGGGAGGTTTGCCAGCGCCCCACAAGTAACCATTTGGCGAGAATGGCAACGGCAGTTGGCACCACCATAAACGCTACAGCAAGAGCGGCGCTGGCAGTGAAAAAGGCCGTCGAGCCAACCGGTAGCGCAGCAATTGCCGTCCCCGCCAGCATCGCAAGCCACATGAGCAGCAAACCGTAGGCGGCGGCGAAGCCGACTTGTAGTACACCACAACCCCAGTAGTTGAAGTTCGATGGGATACGAAGTTCTTCCACCTCGAACTTCAGCTTTGCTACGCCTTCGCGAGCGCTAACTTCCAATTGGTCGGCGAGTTGACGTATGGTCGGGGCGAGGTAGATATCTTTCAACGACACGTGCGCCAGCGCGGGATCGCTGCGTAGCTCAGAGCTAAAACGGGCCATTAATAGAGAATTGGCTCCAAGGTCCTGAAAAAAATCATCGTCGATGGAAACCCGGTCGAACTTCAAGACTTTCGATAGTGTTTCGCAAAGCGTTCGCTGAGTTTCATTTTCTGGCGCCGTATAATCGTCAGAAAAATAGAGCCGCGGACTTTTCGGGGGCGGTAGCTTCTTATAATCGGTTTTATTGCTGACCGACATGGGCAAGCCGATCAGCTCTTCGAGAAAGGCTGGCACCATATAGCTGGGCAGCCGATTGCGCATTCGCCCGGCCATTGCCTCGCGCGCGGGCGGAAGGGCGCCGGGCTTGACGACATAATATGCCACCAATTCGGTGACACCGGGATCAGGCTCATAGGTCGAAACGGCAGCCTGAGCAATCTCCGGAAATTCCATAAGCACAGCTTCAATCTCGGACAATTCGACCCGGTAACCGTTTATCTTTACTTGGGTATCGATACGTCCGAGGTATTCGACCTCCCCTTCTTCATTGAGACGGCCAAGATCACCGGTTCTATAAATCCTTTTGCTTGTGTTGTTCGCAAGTCCAAGGAAGTCGGGAATGAATTTGCGGTGCGTCAAATCCTTATTATTGAGATAGCCGCGTGCGACCCCTATTCCGGCGATGCCAATCTCACCGACTTCTCCGGTTGCTTGAATATCGTCGTGTTCGGGGTTTAGGATGACTATCGAATAGCTCGGCAATGGCACGCCGATAGTCACCGGTTTGTCAGGACGCAGCTCGGTTAGCATCGCCGTTACTGTCGCTTCGGTCGGTCCGTAGGAATTCAGGATCGTGCGGTCTGGACCATGCCAGCGTTCAACCAAATTCTGCGGGCAAGCTTCGCCTCCCAGCAGCATGATCCGCAAGTCAGGCAATTCGCGATCAATGGTAGAAAGAAGGGTCGGGCAACAGCACAGGCAGGTGACTTTGCGATCGTAAAGGAAATCGCCCAGCTCTTCACCAATCAAATTTCGCTCCTGACCGCCCGGTACAAGCGTTGCGCCGGCGAGTAGCGGCACCCAGATTTCCTCGACCGAGAAGTCGAAGGCAATCGTCATTCCCTGGTAGACACGGTCGCCCGGTTGATAGCCGTATTCGCTGGCCGCGACTCGCACGAAATTGCAGATGCTCGCATGCTCTATGACTACGCCCTTGGGATTTCCGGTCGTGCCCGATGTATAGATGATGTAGCAAATGTCCGCCGCATCGTCGGGTTTCACAATAACCTTCGGCCGGCTGACCGGCTGACCGGCTATTTCGCTGGCGCATTCGTCGAGCAATACTGATTTGACGTCGACCGCGTCAATTTTCTGAGCAAACGCCGACAGGGACAAAATTGCGGACAATTGCGCATCGTCAGCGATGTAATTCAGCCGATCAGTAGGAAACGCCCGGTCAAGGGGCACATATGTTGCCCCCGCCTTCAATACCGCAAGCAGGGCAACATAAGTCTCAGCCGTCTTGCCGAATAGCAGGCCGATCCGGTCCCCCGCAAGAACACCCTTCGCGATCAGATAGTGGGCGAGTTGGTTCGCACGTCGATCAAGATCGGTATAAGTGAGTTGCTGATCTTCCGTTTCAATGGCCGCCCTACCGCCGTGTAAAGCGCAGGAATTCTCTATCAGGTTATTCAGGCGCTCGCCCGGGCTCCATCGCGGCAGCGCCTGGATGCCGGAGGCATTTAAGACAGACAGGGAAGGAATAGCTGACGGAGCGCCATCAATAGCCGAACGAACCGCGAGGTCCACGGTTTGTGCCTTCAAAAAGGCGACCTGATCATTTGTTTGGTCGACCGGCCAAGCTTCTCTACTCTCGTCCAACTGCTTCAAACTCTCGCATAAAAGCCCCCATGAGCCGCCGCCTGCCGGGGTCGCAAAAAAGCGCAAACTTCGAGGGGACCTGCGATTGACCCAAATCCCCCCTGGCTACCACATTTTGTGAGCCTTAAATCAAAGGTTCAGCTTACGCTGGACCCAAACAGTCTCTCTGCTTAATAACTGATGCCTAATCTAGATGAATGAATCCTGAACATTACAGTAATATCAAAGGCGTTTTTGGTTACGTCCGGTTTCGGATCTCGGCGATGACCTCATTGTCCTCGTCGATGCCGACCTCTATGAAACCGAGGCTTCTATAAAATTTTTTTGCTGCTTTATTTTCAGGCATGTAGCAAATACGGATGCATGCCCAGGCGGGATCTTCCTTGATATCCTCAATCACTTTTTGCAATGCCAGCCGTCCATAGCCCTTGCTCTGGTGGCGGTGATCAATCATGAACCGGTAGATAAGGTATTCATGCGGACAGTCATCATCAACGCAAGGCTCGTACATGACAAAACCCACCAGCTTGCTGCCAGCGTAGATTGCCCGAGGAATGGCATGGGGATTGAACTGTGATTCCGCGATAGAATACACGTTTGGGGCGACCAAATCTTGTTGATCTTCGCTTAGTTCGAGATCGGAAACCGCCTCCCAGTTGTACTCCGTGACTTTTTTCAGTTTTACCTTTTTGGGCATCACTCGCCTTCATTACCTAATACGGGCAACCTAGTCCTTTGGCAGCGCCTTGATCGCATGAGCGCGAATAGCCGCAAGCGCCTGCCGCGCTGCAGTCAGATCCCTGACTGTGAACCGTTTCTCATCCGACTCCACCTTCAACTCGATTTTTGGCGGGATGCCAATACCTTCCCAGGCGCGGCCCTTCGCATCAAGGTAAACCTCATTCGATAGGCCGAGGCGCCAGCCATTGGGAAGTTTCCGTGTAAGAACATCAGACAAGGCGCCGCCGGTAGGGCGGCCAATGTGGGTGACGTTTTCAAGGGCGCCCATGTACAAGACCAAGGTTTCGGCTGCGCTGAATGTCTCAGCGTTCGAAATTACGTAGGTCGGTCCGAGGAAGCGCTTGCCCCGGCTTGGTATCAGATGGATCGGTTGTGGCTTGGCCCCCTTGGCATCGCCGGCATATTTGAACAGGCCGATTGTCGGCTTTTTGGCGAATCGCTCCGCCACACGTTTAGCAAATCTTTCGCTGCCTCCGCCGTTGGATGAAACATCGACGATGACAA
This sequence comes from uncultured Beijerinckia sp., assembly GCA_964615275.1. Lineage (GTDB taxonomy): Bacteria > Pseudomonadota > Alphaproteobacteria > Rhizobiales > Beijerinckiaceae > Terripilifer. The sequence goes on from CAZTMN010000076.1 coordinate 11,011, forward strand.
TCTTGGCGCGCTGGAACAAGTCAAGCGCCTTGTCCAGGGTCGGCCCGAGATCGCGAACCCGCCGCCACCAGAACGAGCGGATACCTAGATAGCCGATCTCTTTGTCCAGCATGCCGTAAACTATGCTGCCGGACGCATTCTGTTTCGCACGTGGCCCAAGCAGACGGTTGGCCGCAGCGGACGACCAAATTCCTGGTAATCTAGATGTAGCGGGCAACCGGGCAGGTTTTGCGATAAGCTTTCGGTCCGGCGAGAAATAGCGATTTTCCCCATCTACATAACCGCGCAGAGAAATATGCTCGTCGCCAATCGGCATCAAAAGCGCCTCGAGAAGATCAAACAGCGCCTCGTCCGTCTTGACGGAGGACAGTCGCGGACGGAAATCGCGAACTCGGGAGCGCCAATCGATCTTGCGCTTTTCGAAGAAGGCATAGCGATGGGTGAAAATCTGATCGACGGCATTGAACACCCCCGCCGGGCTTGCATCAGGTCTTTTCCGGCAGGGCGCTGGTAGAGAATTACGCCGGTCAAAAATATGCAGGTAGCCAATGCCGTCTGCGACGCCGACACGAAGAATACTTTTTTTCGGGTCCAGCAGCATGCGTGGCGCGGCTGAGTCGGGAGGGCCAGGTTCCTCTTCAACGAAGATACAATATTGGCCACTTATCTCGTATTCCCGACTTCGCCCGTTCTGGATTTGCCAGACGATCCCGTACCCTCGCGATACCCAAACGCTGTTCAGGGATAACAGCTTGTTTGTATCTTGCCAGCTGAGGCCAGATGATTCGCTGCGGGCCCGGCCTCCGAAACCAAAACTAATGATCGCAGCCGCCACCAAGGTGGCGCAAAAAACCAGCCCTTTTTTCAGGATCAACATTCAAGCCGCTCCAACATCACCACCTAGGCCTTCAATCGCAAGCGCAGGCCATTATCACTTGGTCATCGGCAATACAAGAATGTCAATTGTATGTCCTAACAGGAGGTTTAGAACAGATGCTCGACTGAATTGACAGCAGACGTCCATTTTTCAGTGTTTCTAGTTGCCAAATTATTTCTATAGCAACAGTAGGGTATCCACTTAGCAACATTTGCGGGGCGTAAGCGGGGTTAACAAAACGCACTCTCATTTTAGGACGTTACCTAGATTGCCAATATTACTGAATCTAATTGCTAAGTTTGAGTCTTGAAGTTTCTTAAATCCAAGCCCTCGTAACCGAGGACCTGAAAGATACCTTCATACAGACTTGGCAAATGCGGGAAGATCCGAGCGGTCGCCCTGCAAGGTTCACAGGGTTTCGCGGAACGCCTTGCGTTAGGCATCCGTTGCCAGAAATGAAGATGGATTCGCCAGAGCTCCTGGATGCCATTTATCCTTACCTGAGAGAATGCGCCAAGACGGAATACCTTCGGTCCGCTACGCTGATTTATTTGTAGTCCGGGCGCAGTCATGCCATGCCGTCGGGCAATATTACCGAGATGAACGGTAATGAGCGCAGGGCCATCGTCAATTGGTATCGTGCTGCTAGTGCCGGCAAATCATAGGCTCGCCGCTCGGCAAACCGCGGATTTGAAGTGTGCGAAATTTCGCGATGGTGCTATAATCGGCCCGGCTTCAAAGATGGGTCTTAGATGCGCCGGTTTCTGAAATTCGTGATTGTAACGTCTTTTGTCATTTCGGCCGGATGCGCTAGTGCGTTTGAAAGCCGTACGGTCAACCTGCCGGTTTTTGCCCAGCATCCATTTTCGATCCACGAAGATGAGGCGCTGAAAGGAAAATTCTATTCCGGCGTTGAACCGTTTGGCCTGTCGATGCATGGGGGATTTGGCCGCGCTTTCGGCGCTCCGCCCCGGCAAACGGCCTATTCCGGCTATTACCGCGCATTCAGGAACAAGAGTTTTACGGATATTCGCGTCCGGTCCGGATACGCCCCGGCGCTGCTGTCAGGCGGCACTGCGCGCGGATACGATTTCACCACTGTTGATCTGAAGGCCGGCTACAACCTTGGCCGCTTTCAGCCGTTCCTGATCGCCCGTGTCGGGGCCGCGAACAGCAGGGCGTTCCGTGGCGTCGGCTTCGCGCCGGGTGACAATGGCTACCAGGCTTTGTTCGGCGGCCCGCGGGCAAGCGCCTCTTTCGTTCAGGTCGGCGCCGGGTTCAATTTTGCCGTCTCGCCGAATGTCAGCCTGGGCTTCAGCGTCAGTGCTGGGGCCGTCAACCAGTCATCCTCATTGGGCCCTTGAGGGCCTCATCGCAGGCGTTCCCAGATCAACTCATTCTTGTTGCCCAACGGGCGCAGCAATACACGGTCGTCGCCCTCGAACACGTAAGCGCGTTGAAAATTCGGATGCGCCTGCCAGCCTGGCGAGATGCAGCCCTTGCGATGGTGGGTGATGACTTTGGCCGTCTCGTCAACGCTGAACGTTCCGAAATACGCGGTGTAGCCGTAGAGCGCGCGCAACGCTTCGTCTCCGGTTGGCGATGCGCCGGCCATACCGACAGGCGCGCGGTCAGGCTGGATTTGCGCCGCCATCCAGCCGCTTTCATGGTAGGTAATAAGCCCCGTAGGCTTTGCGCCGCGCCAAGCTGTGATCTTCCCATCGCTGGTTATCGCCACGAGCTTCCACGATCCGATGAATTTGTTTGCATCGCCAAGTGGGCGAATCGTTTGCAGCTTGTCGTTTTCGGTCATCTCAATCTTCCCGTGACGGTTTGCACAATTATGTCCGGATCTGTGGGTGGTTCGTCGGCTCGCCAGCAGACATGGCCGTCCGGCCGCACAAGGACAAATCTTTTTTCGTATAGCGCAACTATTTTCGGCTCATCGATGGTTTCGATTCTGATGGGAACGCCCGAAGACCGGGCGGCCTCGACCAGTCCGGAGGCCTCCGCAGCGCTACCACTCGTACAAATGAGAACGAAGCCATCGCCAAACCAGTCGAGGGTAGAGCGGTCTGCCTGCAACCAGGCATGCGGTGCCCGATGGCCCGGACGTGTAGTCGGCTTGTATGAAGCTGGTTCATGTGGCGGGATTGGCGTCCCGTCCGCAACTACCAGCGGCGAATTTTCGTAGCAATATCCCAGGTGCATTCCGATAGGGGCAAAATGCTTTATCTTTGGAGGCAATTGTACAGCGATCGAAGTCCGTGCCGCTTCACCGCGCGCGGTTTCCTCTTCGAGGCCTTCCGGGTAGGCCTGTATTGCCCGGCTGCGATCATAATTGTCCGCTGCCTCGAGCGTATTCTGTTCTCCGATCGGCCGCCGTTCGCGGTCGTATCCGGGCAGCAAAGCTGGACCGCCCCATCCCTCCAGCACTGCCTGTATTTTCCAGGCAAGGTCTGCGGCATCGCCGATTCCCGTGTTCATGCCCAACCCGCCGGTCGGAACAAAAAGATGGCAAGCGTCGCCGGCCAGAAATGCCCGCTCCGAGCCGAACGAACGCGCAACGAGCTGTCGCGGCTGCCAGTCCAGAGCCGAAATGACCTCAACATTGAGCGGCTCGCCAATCGCAGCATGGATCGATCGCAGGGGGTCTACGTTATTCGCTTCTTCTTGGGAGTTGAAATAGCGGTTGAATACCCATTCATCTCCTCCATCGATTGTGTAGATCGTTCCGCCGCAGTCCGGGGCCAGCATCCAGTACATGACACCAGCGTCAGCTCCCAGGCGGGCGCGCAACTCCGGGGCGCGAAAGTAGAACCCCATCGCACCGCCAAGAGTGCCGCGGCCTTGCATATTTATACCCAGGCCTTCGCGAACGCGGCTGCGCGCGCCATCGCAACCGGCAAGAAACGCTGCGGTGAGCGTTTCTTCGTGCTGACCGGCGTTGTCGCGGATCACTGCCGTCACGCTATCGGTGTGTTCTTGAAAGGACATGAGTGTCCAGCCAACGCGCAATTCTGTCTGCGGGAGGTATTGCACGTGCTGGCGCAGCATGCATTCAAGCGGCGCCTGTGCCGTCCATGTCTTGTAATAGGGCGATGCGGCGGTTTCCGGTATCGCCTTTTGTAAGGACACCGAACGGGTGGAAAGTTGATCGATCGACGGGATTTTGAACCGGAATATCTCCTTGCCCAACATGCGGGTCACAAACACGACATCAAGAACCTGCTCGCGCGGAACTCCGGCGTCTATTACGTGCTGGTCGAGGCCAATGCGGCGGAAATGTTCCATGCTCCGCACGCCAATGGAAATTGCGCGCGGATGTTCGACGATTTGCTCCTGCGGATCGACGATCAAGGACGGGATGTTTCGCCAGGCGAGGTCGGCTGCCAGCGTCAGTCCGATCGGTCCGGCGCCGGCAATCAGGACGGGAACATCGTGACGATCTGGCATGGGACCTTTCGATTGGGAGCAATGGCGGGGTATTCCAGATTATCCGCCTTCGCGCCCGGGTCAAACCGGGCCTGCATTGACAACGGTTCGGTCCAGTCCCAATTCTTGCAAAAGAACATGATTGCGGTGGAGGCGAAGGATGAGCGGAGAACAGACAACAGGCAGCCACGTGGTCCAAAAGGCGCATGTGGGTGTTATCGTTCCGGCGGTAAACCGGACCTGCGAAACCCAGTTTCACAACCATGCGCCCCCGGTCCTTGGCATCCACACCATGCGCGCGCGGATTGCCGGAAAATGGGCAAAGCCCGTTGAAGAACTGAAACCGGAAATTAAAATGGTCACGGAGATGCTGGCCGAGTGCCGTCCCGACCTCATGGTCTACAATTGTACGGCCTCATCCATGAAAGAGGGGCCGGAAGGCGAGCGCCGCATCCTGGAAATCATGGAGGATACTGCGGACATTCCCGCCATTTCCACAAGCGCCGCGGTATCCGAAGCCTTCAAGCATTTTGGTATCGGTTCGGTGGTGGTCGTAACGCCCTATCCGAAGAATGACGACATATTGTTTTACCTCGGTAAGATCGGCGTTGAGGTTGTCAACAATGTCGCGCTCAACTTGCCAGTATCCGAATACGGCAATGTAACGCCGCAACAATGGGTCGACATTGCCGTTGAAAACGACAGGCCGGACGCCGATGCGATTTTCCTCAGTTGTGCCGCCACGACGCAGATCGATGCGGTTGCGCCACTAGAAGCCGCAATCGGCAAGCCTGTGGTTAACAGCAACCAGGCCGTGCTTTGGGCATCACTGATGCGTTTACGAGACAAGTTGGGAAGATTTGCGCCGCCGTCAACCGGAAGCTTGATGCAGACACTGGCACGGTGAAGCAAATGCCGTATCCCGGCGCTTGCCGCGTGTTCCAGGCTAAAATATAGCCGTCACACAGGGCGATTTGCGCAGCCAATCATCTCGAAGTGCGAAGGCGGGACGAAACATCCATGATTCGAGACGCAGACTTCGGCTGCCCTCAGCATGTGGTTCGCGAGCGTGTCGTACCGCCGGGATGTGTCCCCCGGAGGATGGTAATTGCAAGGCGCCGCCGCGCATGTCTACACATGCACTATCCGGCTGGCGCCGTTTCCCCTCTCCATAACGTCGGCGAGCAGCTTCGCGCAGGCGTATACGGCCTTGATCGCCGGGCAGGGAACGCCGGTAATGTCGCCCAGCTCGATCACGGATCCGACCAGCGCTGTCAGTTCGATGGCGCGTCCGGCTTCCACATCTTGCAGCATCGAGGTCTTGTGCTCGCCGACCGCCTGTGCTCCGGCGATCCGTTTTTCCAGAGGAATGCGGAACCGGACGCCGAGCGCCTCGCCGATGGATTGCGCCTCGCCCATCATGTCCGCAGCAAGGGCGCGGCTCTCCGGAAAGGTGCATATGTGTGCAAGCGTTGCATGGGTCAGCGCGCTGATCGGATTGAAACTCAGATTGCCCCACAGCTTGGTCCAGATTTCCGTGCGGATGTCGCCGACAACAGGCGCGCGGAAACCGGCGTTGGTGAACGCCTGTGAGACAGCTTCTACGCGCGGCGTCTTGTCATTGGTAATTTCCGCGAGTGAAAACCTGTTGCCCTCGATGTGCTTGATGATACCTGGCGCGGCGATTTCCGCCGCCGGATAGACTACCGACCCGATGACCCGTGATGCCGACAGATTGTCCGCAATGATCCCGCCGGGATCGACGCTGCTCAGGCGCCTGCCGTCTCGCTCCCCGCCAAGGCCCATGAAATACCACCAGGGAATACCGTTCTGCGCGGTTAGCACCATTGTATTGCGCTCATACAACGGTTCGAGGTCCTTGACGACAGCGGCAACCTGGTGGGCTTTCATGCCAAGGATCACGAGATCCTGTTTGCCCGCATCGGCAATTTTTTCGTGCGCCTCAATGTTGGCCGTTGTCTGTTCGCCATCCTCAGCGACAAGCGTGAGACCGTTTTCCCGGATCGCCTTGAGGTGCGGTCCACGGGCAACGACCGAGACATCTACGCTGGTCTGTGCCAGCTTCACGGCAAGCAGTCCGCCAATCGATCCAGCGCCGATTACACAAATACGCATGTCTGTCCGTGCCTTCCGGTTCGTGCCAGGATCGACCTTGGCGGCAAGTTTGCGGCAATTCTTACTGGTTTGTCGGCGCGGATTCCAGAGCCTCGCCCGATAAAATGGAAGCCTCCGCGGGTGTTGGAACGGGCGTTCAATGTCGTTCGCGCGACATTCGGCGCATTTGCTGTTTCCATTGAAGCCGGCCCTGATCTAACCTGACGCAGGCGGCGCAACACGACGGGCAGCACAATCATGCAGGGCAGGCACACCGAAACACCGTTATTTGCGCTTGAGGCGGTAGTGATCGACACGGAAACCACTTCGCTGGATCCGGACAAGGCGCGGATTATTGAAATCGGCGCGATGGTCTGGCCGGAGAATGCAGGTGATTCGGGAACCTTCGAAACTTTCGTGTCGATCGAAGGGTCCATACCGGGACCGGCTCTGGAGGTAACTGGCATTTCAGACGACATGTTAAGGGGTGCGCCGGATTTTCCGGCGGCCTTCGACAGGCTTCGCGGGTTTTGCGGGGACCGTATCCTTGTCGGCCACTCCTTTGGCTATGACATTGCTGTTTTTGCCAGCGAATGCCGCAGGCATGATGTTCCTGCCTGGCAACCAGTATTTCTCGATACAAGGTTTCTTGCGCAATTGGTGCTGCCGGAATTACCGGATTACTCGATGGAGGTTCTTGCAGAGCGTCTTCACTTGAACTTCAGTGATCGTCACCGGGCGCTCGCCGATGCACGTCTGACCGCGCACATCTTCGCTGCACTCGTGCCGCTGTTGCGCGAACGCGGAATCCGCACGGCCGGTGAAGCGATCTCTGCCTGCAAGAGGTTTGAGGATCGTGGTGACTACCCCACTATGTGGGCGCCGCTGGCGCAGGGATTTTCCGCGGACGAAGGGCGGCAGATGATCGCTCCCCTCGACACGTTCCTGTTCACCAAGACCGTCGCTACGGTGATGACGGGTCAGCCGCAGTTTGCATCGCCAGCAGCGACAATCGGTGAAGCCGCCCGGCAAATGGCCGAGGCCAGGTGCGGTTCACTGTTCATTGGTGAAGCAGGGGACCAGGCCGATCAACTGGGAATCGTCACCGAACGGGATGTCCTCGGCGCGATCGGTAAAATGGGCGCGGCTGCGCTCGATGGGCCTGTCGGGACGATCGCATCGCGGCCGTTGCAATCGGTTGTCTCCGGCGCTTTCATGTACAGGGCTATCGGACGCATGGCGCGGCTTGGCATTCGCCACCTTGGGGTTGCCGACGAAGGCGGGCGCATCATCGGCGCAGTTTCCGCCCGCGATCTGCTGAAGTCCCGCATGAGCGAGCCGGTAATGCTCGCTGACGGTATCGACAATGCCACAGACGAACAGGAACTTGGGCGCATCTGGGCGCAAGTTCCTTCGGCCGTCCGGGCCATGCTTTCGAACGGCATGGATGGGCGTGAGGTGGCGGCAATCGTTGCCCGTGAGGTTGCGGCCCTGACGCGCCGGTCGGCGATGTTCGCTGAGCAGCGTTTGCGTGACGAAGGGGCCGGCGATCCACCATGTGCCTATGCCGTTTTGGTTCTGGGTTCGGCCGGCCGGGGCGAGAGTTTGCTGGCCTTCGACCAGGATAACGCCATCGTGTTTGAACATGGCGAAGAAGGTGGCGCCGAGGACGCCTGGTTTGCGAAGCTGGGCGCTTACATGTGCGATACGTTGCATGCCGTTGGCGTGCCGCTGTGCAAGGGCGGTGTGATGGCGTCCAATGCGGCATGGCGCGGTTCGGTTGCGACCTGGGAGCGGCGCGCTGGGGAATGGATCTCGCGATCGCGTCCGCAGGATTTGCTCGCTGTCGACATCTTCTACGACTTCCGGCCGGTGCATGGTGCGCTCGCCATGGCCGAGCAGATGTGGCAGCGGATCTGGACTGCTGTGGAAGGCCAGGTGACCTTTCTGAAGGTGCTGGCAGAATCGGCTGGAGGTGGAGCGACGCCATTTGGCTTT
>CAZTMN010000077.1:0-18906 GCA_964615275.1 uncultured Beijerinckia sp.
TCGGTGTATTGCCACGATCTGCGCGTTAGGGCTTGCATGCGCACCTGCTCACGCGAAAGACGGCTCCGGCCTCAAAACCGTAGTTAGCGCGAACAATGCCGTCGAAACTATCGGCAAGCTGGAAGCTGCGATCAAGGCAAAGGGCATGAAAGTCTTCACGACAATCGATCACGCGGCAGCCGCGCGGGAAGTTGGCCTGACCATGCCGCCGGCAACAGTTGTCATTTTTGGCGCCCCCAGAGGCGGTACACCCAACTTCCTGAAAAAACCGACGCTAGCGATAGATCTGCCATTGAAGATGTTGGTATGGCAAAACAAGGCAGGCAAAGTCTTCCTGACCTACAATTCTGGCGCCTATGTATTTGGCACAATTTTCAACCGGCACGGATTGAACCCGCCGAACAGGGTTCAAAAATCGCAGGAAGCGATGCTGTCCGGACTGGCGGCAAAAGCAGCGGCAAAAGAATAGTCAGCAGCATCGTGTCCGGTACTGGCGCGGCATTTGGCGTACCCGGATAAACACCGGGCTGGGAAAAACAGATCCCGGCCCGGACCGTATCTCAGATCACATGGGTCTCAAGCGGTGGCAGGCCGTTGAATGCAATGGACGAATAGGTTGTCGTATAGGCTCCGGTTCCTTCGATCAGTACTTTCGTTCCGATCGACAAGCTGACCGGCAGCGGATACGGAGTTTTTTCATACAACACGTCAACAGAGTCACAGGTTGGCCCTGCGACAACGCATGGTTCGGTCACATCACCATCGGCCTCGGTCCTGATCGGATAGCGGATCATTTCATCCATGGTTTCGGCCAGCCCGTTGAATTTCCCGATATCGAGATAGACCCACTTTATCCTGTCGCTTTCCGACTTTTTTGAAATCAGAATGACCTCAGCCTCGATCAAGCCGGCATTGCCAACCATGCCGCGTCCCGGCTCGATGATGGTTTCTGGAATCCGGTTGCCGAAGTGCTCGCGCAGCGACTGGAATATAGCCTGGCCGTATGCCTTCACCGCTGGCACATCCTTCAGGTATTTGGTCGGGAAACCGCCACCAAGGTTGACCATCTGCAGGTGTATTCCGCGATCGGACAATTCGCGGAACACCCACGCGGAAGAGCGCAGCGCAGCATCCCACATTTTCGGATTGGCCTGCTGCGACCCGACATGGAAGGAAATCCCATAGGCGCGCAGTCCGAGCCGGTGCGCATGTTCAAGCACCTGCGGCGCCATATCCGGCACGCAGCCGAATTTGCGCGACAGCGGCCATTCGGCGCCATCGCCGTCGCAGAGGATACGGCAGAAAACTTTCGAACCAGGCGCCGCCCGCGCAACCTTTTCCACTTCCATCTCGCAGTCGACTGCAAACAGCCGCACCCCGAGTTCGTAGGCGCGCGCAATATCGCGCTCCTTCTTGATCGTATTGCCAAAGCTCATGCGATCCGGTGTTGCTCCCGCATCCAGCACCATCTGGATTTCCTGCACCGAGGCCGTATCAAAGCACGACCCCAGATCTGCCAGGAGTTTCAAGACTTTCGGCTCAGGGTTCGCCTTCACTGCATAAAACACGCGCGTGTCCGGCAGGGCCCTGGCAAACGCGTTATAGTTTTCGCGAATGATATCGGTATCGACAACAAGGCAAGGCCCCGTGTCACGGCCGTCGCTGCGGCGTTGCGCAAGGAACTGGTGAATTCGTTCACTCATCGCGGCATCCTTTCCAATGGCGCGGCCAAGCCGCACAAACCAACCAACATCGGTGGCAAGACATTGCTCGTCGGGACATGGTTTGGAGCCACGGCGCGAATTCACGATCTTGCCTGGATCCGGACCCATTGTGAGCAATGTGAACCAGATCAGGTGCTGCGCCGTCGGACACATAGATTCCCGCAACTCGGGTGCTGCGAACTTTGTGGCCATCGTTTGGAAAGGGAAATTCCCCGTCCGCACGCCCGGCAATGATAGACAAGCCTCTTCGGTAAGCCAGCGGTGGAAAACTGGCAGAGACGAAAAAGCCCGGTCCGTCGTTGCTTTAAGTCACGTCCCCCGTTGAGCGGGGTTCGCCGGTTTCGCCTCCGGCTGCCGGCTACACTGGAACGGTTAACCGGCCTCTTGTCCGGATCCCCGCCCCGCCGGCACGCGACCACAGGCACGTGCGAAATTGGGCAAGCGTATGAATAGGTATTTTGCCCGCAGGTGCAAGAAAAAATTGCAGGGCTTGGTATTTTTTTTGCCTGCGAGAACGGTAAAATAAATCGAAATTCATGCATGACGCCATTCACGCAGACGGCAAGAGCAAATCAATTTGCGCCCTCTGGCCCGTTCGTCAGCATCGTCAGGTCGAACGATTCGACATCCCGCAGCAACTCGACAAACGCAGTCGCCCCGTGTTCAGCGCAGGCTTCGCCTTTTTCCGCGCTGGCCTGCGAAGCATCTCCCATCGCTCCTGATCGTGACAGGTCCTGCGCCAGCCAGCCAAATCCCGCCGGCCTGTCTGCGCGTAACCAATTGTTTTCCTGCTCCATTTTCAGGCTTGCGGGAACGAAATTGCCAGCCTCCCCCATGCGCACATGGGCCGGCCGAAACGCCAGCATGAGCGAAGTTTCGACGTCGCCGCCATGAATACCGTGCGCTAGCTCGCCTTCGTCAAACAGGCCATCAGGATAACCAAAGCGCTGCCACGATGCGCTAACCGCCAGCATGTCATGGCGAAGTCGCAATTCCCGGGCCGCGATATTGATAACCGCGCTGTTGCCGCCATGGGAATTGAGCAGAACCACCTTGCGGCACCCTGCGCGCGCAACACTGCCGCCGATGTCGGCCAAAACGTTCAGCAAGGTTTCCGGCCGCAGGCTCAAGGTTCCCGGGAAAGAAAGGTGCTCGCCCGATGTGCCGACATACAGCATTGGCAAGAACCGCACATCAAGCCCACCGGGCAAGCGTTCAAACACGCGCTCCAGGTAGCCTTCCATGATCATTGCGTCGGTCCCAAGCGGCAGGTGCGGCCCATGTTGCTCTATCGCCGCGAGGGACAGGACTGCGATGGCCTTGGCCATCGTCCCGCCCCGGCAGTCACGCCATCCGAGTTCCGCCCACATCCGTTCATTTTTCATCGCAAACTCCAAAACAGCCCCGCTATCGCGCCTTTGCCGTGGATTTTATCCTTGCACTGAGACCTGTGACGGGCAACAACATGGCTTGTCCGCGGGAGTGGAAATGTTGGCTGCCCGCACCAGAAAATTAATCCCCGGGGACCCGCATCGGTCGGAAAGGAGCGGTCATGAGACCTACAATAACAATTGCAACTCTTGTGACGGCAGCCGCTACCGCGTTCGTCTTCGCGTTGCCGGTCAAGGCGCTGGACAAGGTGGTTTTTGCGACCAATTGGCTCGCGGAGGCTGAGCATGGCGGCCATTACCAGGCCGTTGCCGACGGCACCTACAAAAAATTCGGGCTTGATGTAACGATCCGTCCTGGCGGCCCGCAGATCAACAACCGCCTGTTGCTGGTGACCGGCAAGGTCGATTTTTACATGAGCGGCAACATGATCCCGGCCTTTACAGCAGTGGAACAAAATATTCCGCTGGTAACGGTTGCGGCCATGTTCCAGAAAGATCCCCTGGTCTTCATGTCCCACCCGGGCCAGGGCCTCGAAAAATGGACGGATTTGCCGAAAGCAAACGCCATGATTATCGGCAAGGAAGTGCAATCTTACGCCTGGCAGTGGATGAAGCAGCAATGGCCGTTCAAGGACCGCCAGATCAAACCCTATACGTTCAATCCCGCCCCATTCATTGCCGACAAGAAGTCCGTTCAGCAGGGTTACATCACCGCTGAACCCTATGCAGTGGAAAAAGCTGCGGGAATAAAGCCGAACCTGTTCCTCGCTGCCGACCGCGGCTTCGACACCTATTCAACGACCATCGAGGCCCGGTTGGCGACCATTTCGAAGAAGCCGGACCTTGTACAGCGCTTCGTCGATGCTTCGATCATCGGCTGGTACAATTACCTGTACGGCAACAACGCAAGCGCCAACGCGCTGATCAAGAAAATGAATCCCGAAATGACCGACGGTCAGATCGCCTTTTCCATCCAGAAAATGAAGGAATATGGCATCGTCGATTCCGGCGATACGCTGAAGCTGGGTATCGGTGCGATGACCGATGCACGAATGAAAAGTTTCTTCGACAAGATGGTGCGCGCTAAGGTCATCAACGCAAACCTGCGCTACCGCAAATCCTACACGCTAAAATTCGTTAACAAGGGCGTTGGTCTCAAGCTGCGTCCAAAGAAATAGTGCGGGATCGCCAGTCATGGCGCGGCAGTCTCTGGTACAGCTTGTGGACGCGTCCAAGATATTCGCGTCCGGGACGCAAGCTTTGCGCGGCCTCGACCTTACGATCTACCAGGGAGAATTCCTGTCACTGTTGGGACCGTCGGGGTGCGGCAAATCAACCGCGCTGCGCCTTATTGCCGGGTTGATCGAACCGACGGGCGGCGCCGTGGAATGGCGGGACCGGACACGCGCAGAAATCGGTTTCGTATTTCAGGACCCAACGCTCATGCCGTGGGCAAACGTCGAATCCAACGTCTTCCTGCCAATGAAATTGCGCGGCTATTCACGGGCAGCGGCAGCGGCAAAAGTCAGCGAAGCGCTGCAACTCGTGGGACTGAGCGAATTCGCCGATGCCTACCCGCGCGAATTGTCCGGCGGCATGAAAATGCGTGTGTCGCTGGCGCGGGCGCTGGCGTTAAAGCCGCAAATCCTGCTTCTCGACGAACCGTTCGCGGCGCTGGACGAAATAACCAGGTTGCGGTTGAACGATGATTTGTTGCGGCTAAAGTCGGAACTCGGCGCCACGATCGTCTTTGTCACCCATTCGGTCTACGAAAGCGTTTATCTATCGACAAGAATAGCCATCTTCTCCAATCGCCCGGGCAAAATCGTTGAAACCATCGACATCGGACAAGCGTTGCCGCGCGACGAGGAATTCCGCCTGTCTTCCGAGTATGGGAGCTGGTGCCGCCAGGCCTCCCGCGCACTCAACCGCTCCATGTCGGAGGGACGGGGGATTTCGCCATGAGCCAACCGACGAGCAGAAGATTGTCAGGCGCCCGCACGGAGAAACTTGTCCGGATCGCGCTGCCACTGGCGATTTTCGCGCTGGCGATCGCGGCCTGGGAAACGATCGTTGCCTGGCGGCAAATTCCGCCCTACATCCTGCCCGCGCCGAGCCTGATCGCCGGGACCATGATCAAGGACTGGGCGATCCTGTCCGGCTCCCTTTGGGTCACGGTCAAAATCACTTTCGCCGCCATATTGCTGGCGATCGCGGGCGGTACCGGGCTGGCGATCCTGTTTGCGCAATGGAAATGGATCGAGCGCAGCTTCTTCCCGTTTGCGGTAATTCTGCAGGTGACCCCGGTTATCGCAATCGCACCCTTGTTGCTGGTTTACCTTGAACCGAATACGGCGGTCCTGGTCTGCGCGTTCATCGTCGCCTTCTTCCCGATCCTTTCAAACACGGCCATTGGCCTGGCATCCGCCGACCACAACCTTGCCGAATTGTTCGACCTGTACGGGGCATCGCGCTGGCAACAACTGATCCATCTGCGCCTGCCGTCCGCATTGCCATACTTTCTTGGCGGCTTGCGGATCGGCGGCGGACTGGCGCTGATCGGCGCAATCGTCGCGGAGCTGGCTGCTGGCTCGGCCGGCCAGGGCAGCGGCCTTGCCTTCCGCATCGTCGAGGCGGGATTCCGGTTGAACATACCGCGCATGTTCGCCGCGCTGGTTCTGATCGCGGTCACGGGAATAGCAATATTCCTGTTCTTTACCGCGCTGTCGCGTTTGCTGCTTGGCCGCTGGCACGACAGCGCGATCGACCGCACGGTGTAACGCGAATTCACACCGCGACAGAATGTCGGGCCGCGCTGTCGGCCAGGTAGGCGTCAAAGGCTGCCGCCGCAAGCCGGACAAATGGCGCACCTGCCTCGGTCATGGACAGCTTGCGCCCGTCCCTGATCAACAGGCCGTCATCGGCAAGTTGATCCAGTTGCCCAATGGAACTATCAAACGCACCGGCATTCCCGTAATGCTGCTGCGCCAATTCGCCAAAATCGACCGCAAGCGCGCACATCAGCCGTCCTATGACATCTGCGCGCGCCAGGTCGTCATGGCTGAGTGCCAGCCCGCGAACCACCGGCAATTGCCCGTTCAGAACCGCCCGGCTCCAGCCGCCAATGTCAGGGGCATTTTGAACGTAACCCTGCGGGAATTTGCCGATGGACGAGGCCCCAAGCGGCAGCAAGGCGTCAGCGGCATCGGTTGTATAACCCTGGAAGTTTCGCCGCAGTGTCCCCGATCGCGCGGCTTTGGCCAGTGTATCGTCTGGCCGGGCAAAATGATCGAGCCCTACCGCAGTATAACCACAGCGAACCAGAGCAACGCGCGCCGCATCGGCTTGCTCCAGCCTCAGCTCCGCGCCTGGCAACATCGCCGCATCGATCAACCGTTGGTGCTTCTTCATCCAAGGCACATGCGCATAGCCGAAGATGGCCAGTCTGGATGGCGCGAGACTTGCGGCCCAATTTACCGTTTGCCGCACGTCTTCGATGCTTTGACGCGGCAATCCGTACATCAGGTCGAGATTGATCGCTTCAATGCCTGCCTGCCGTAGCAGCTTTACCGAATGCTCTACCTCGTCAGGCGGTTGCAACCGGCCAATCGCCTGCTGCACGTGACGGTGCATATCCTGGACGCCAAGGCTGACACGGTTGATGCCTATCCGCGCAAGCGTTTCGGCAAGCTCACCATCAACATGGCGCGGATCGAGCTCGATCGCATGTTCCGCAATTTGGGAGATATCGAAGCGCCCGGCCAATTGCCCGGCGAGACGGGTGAGTCGCACCGGTCCAAGCAGGCTGGGCGTACCGCCACCCCAGTGAATATGCGCGATACGCCGGGCGCTTGTGCGCGAAGCCAGCAAGTCGATTTCCTCGCCAAGCGTGTTCGCATAAGCCGCCAGAGGCTCATCACGCAGCACCGCCTTTGTGTCACAGCCGCAATAGGCGCACAACGAGCGGCAGAAGGGCACATGTATATACGCTGAAAGACTGGTCGCTTCCGGCAGCTCCGCAAGCCAATTGGCGGCCTCCGCGGCTCCTATTCCCACATGGAAATGCGGAGCGGTCGGATAGCTCGTATATCGGGGTGCAGACCTTTCGGCGAGCACCAAGGCAGGATTGGAACTCTTCATACTGTTTGCATGACACATTCAGACCGCCCCACATTGACGCCGGTCAATCAGGACCGGACAAATCCACTCCACACCCGGTTGACGATACCTGCAATTAGCGCAACCTTGCCGCCGGATCGGCGCCAAACGATCCCGATGAACGGACGGCGCCAGCAACAAGGGCCGGATATGAGCAAGACAGACCTGATTATGACCGTTCCGCTTCCACCGCTCATCATCGACGGCCTGGAGGAGCACTTCACAATTCACAAGCTCTGGCTGGCAGAAGACCCTGAAACGCTACTGGAAAAAACCGCACCAAACGTGCGGGCAATCGCAGCGGCAGTGCCGATCCTGGCGATGGACCAGGTATGGCCGATCGATGCCGATTTCATGAGCCGGTTCCCAAAACTCGAAATCGTCGCAAATCTCGGCGTCGGCTATGACAACATCGACGCGAAGTGGGCTTCGGCACACGATATCGCGGTCACGAACACGCCAGATGTGTTGACGGAGGAGACAGCCGACACCGCATTCAGCTTGTTGCTCAACACGGTTCGTGAATTTTCCGCTGCCGAGCGCTACCTGCGCGCCGGCAAATGGCTGGAACAGCCCTACCGGCTGACCCCGTCCCTGCAGGGGCGCACGCTGGGCATTCTCGGTCTGGGACGTATCGGCCGTGCAATCGCCCGCCGCGCCGAAGGTTTCGGGCTCAAGATTGTCTATCACAGCCGCAACAAGGTGGATGACAGCACCTACCCTTATTATCCCGACGTGCGGTCGCTGGCGGATGCTTGCGACATTCTCATGGTCGTCGTTCCAGGCGGGCCGGATACGCAGAACCTGATCGATGCCGGGGTGCTTGCGGCGCTAGGTCCGGATGGGATTCTTGTCAATATTGCCCGGGGTTCGATTGTTGATGAAACAGCTCTCATCAAGGCGCTGCAGGACAAAACGATTCTTGCCGCCGGGCTCGATGTTTTTGCCGACGAGCCGAACGTGCCGGCTGCGCTGATAGCGCTCGAAAACGCCGTACTGCTGCCTCACGTCGGCTCCGCATCGATTCCGACGCGCGATGCGATGAGCCAACTGGTCGTGGACAATCTGATCGCCTGGAGGCGCGGCGAACCATTGTTGACGCCGGTCTGACGCGACGCCCTTGGCTGCGTGCCCCTTGCGTTCAGTCGCGGTTCAGACGTCAATGTGTCACTTGCGATATCGGACCGGCTCGCACATTATGGAGCCTGATTTTTTCAGCTTGTTTCCGAGGTCGACATGTTCACCAAGAACCGATTGCATACAAATGTCTGGCCACTTGCCTTCGCGGTTGCTGTTGCTTCCTATACCCCAACCACCGCAGGCGCCGGTTCGCGTGTCGCAGACCGGACCTCCTCCACTACAAGCGCTGCCCGGGCTGCCGCGCCGCAAGCCAGTTCGCTGGGCGAAACGATGGTTCAACTCGCACAGGTACAACTTCGAACGCAGCGCAAGCGCCGTAGAATCAGGCGTAGCCGCCGCCCGCGATCTCGCGCAACAGCCACCGGTCCAACAAAAGATATCCCCGGGCGTTACGCGATATTGCGAGCCAAGAACAAGGATGCCGGATGCCTGCTTAGCCTCAATCGTAGCGGCAGGGCTCAAATTGGACCTGGCTGCCAGGATCACGGCATTCAGATATTCGATCCGGTCCGTTGGCGCTGGTCGAAAGGCTTGCTGGTGTTGCGGGCGCGGGCGGGCCACCGGATATCGTTCAGCCGCAATCCGGATGGCACCTGGCAGCGCAGCCCGGCTGGCAAGAAAGCCCTTGGTCTGCGCAAGTATTAATGTGATGCGCCGCAATGGCAGTGGTGACGTCAGGACCCGCCAACGCCATTCAGCTTTGACAGCGAGGTGAATTGCGTGCCGTAAGCGTCAAAGTTTCCCGGCTCCAACCACGTTTCAAGCGCCGCCCGCCGCGACGGCCACTCTTGATCCAGCATGGAAAACCAGGCGCTGTCGCGATTTTCACCTCTGACGATCATGTGCTGGCGAAACACACCTTCGAAACTGAAACCGTAACGCAGTGCCGCGTTGCGGGATGCCATGTTCAAATTGTTGCATTTCCATTCCACGCGCCTGTAGCCAAGATCTTCGAAAGCGTGGCGCAACATCAGGTAAACCGCTTCGGTTCCGCCCCGCTTGCGCCGCAGACCGCTGGTAAACAGCAAGTTGCCGAGTTCTATGGTCCGATGCTCCGTATAGGCGCGCATCAGAGCGCCGTACCCAAGCGCCTTTCCGTTGAAATGATCGACGAACGCAAAATACGCCGAACCATCCCTGCCTCGCTTGGCTTCAATCAACTCCACAATTTCGGCAAGGCTCGTGCATTCCGCATCGGCGGTATAGCGCTGCAACAGGCCTTGATCCTCGTTGCCAAGCGCCTCAAACAGGCTTGTGGCATGGGAATCATCCAGCGGCTCCAGCAGCACGTACCGCCCGGCAAGCGTCGCCGGCCCAGGTTCCCGCGGCGAAAAATTTTCCACGGTGTCAATAGGTTGCCACTCGTCAGTCACAATACCCTCCGCGGCAATATCCGGAATGATGAGCCCCGGAGCGAAGCTCGTCAACACAAACGGATCAATCGCTGCATTAAATTGTTATGGTTTGGGTCCGCCATTTTCCCAACAAGATTCCGGTACCGAAAAGGTCCGAAAACCGCCAACAGACTTGACGCAGGTCACAAGAAAAGGCAAAAGCTTCGAGATCGAAGTAAATATTGGCGGAAAGGACTGACCGATGGCGCCAGCGAATCCTGCATTGAAGATCGTCTCCGAAACCAAGGGGCTTCCCGACGGCGTAAAGATTTCTCCGATTACGCCGGCGCTGGGCGCACGCATAAGCGGTTTCCGCTTCAACAATGAGCCCCTGTCCGAAGAATTCCGCGCTATTCTCCGCGATCAACTGCACAATCGCGGCCTCGTCGTGTTCGAACCGGGAACCGTAACTTCCGAGAATTTCACGGAATTCGCCGGCTTTCTTGGCGAATTTTTTCATTATGCCGGCCCGCACACGCCGCGCGCTCCGGAAAATCTCGATGCAACCATGATCGACTCGATCAAGGACAATCATTTGCGCAACCATATCTGGCACGCAGACGGTGGCTTCCGGGCCGACGCCCCGGCCTTTACAGCATTATTCGGAAAGCAGATTCCGGAGTTCGGTGGCGACACAATGTTCGCCAGCGCGGCCTATGTCTACGATCAGCTCGACCCGCTGTTTGCGCAATATCTGGAAACGCTAAAAGTGATCCAGTCACCGGACGCCACGGGCCATATCACCGACCGTTATACAGATCCGGAGGAAGCCGCTGCAGCGCGTCAACGGATGCCTCCCTTTGAAATGCCGCTCATCCGCACGCACCCAGAGTCCGGCCGGAAATGGGTAGCGATTAACGAAAGTTACGTCTGCTACATCAAGGGCGTCAGCCGCGTTCACAGCCAGAATATCCTCGGCATATTGTTCGACATGATCAAGGCGCCGGAGGCGACAACGCGGATCGGCTGGGAACAGGGCGCGCTTGCGGTCTGGGACAATCGCGTCGTTCAGCACAAGGGCATCAAGGACTATGCCTCCGGCCAACGCCGCATTCTGTATCGCTGCACGATGACCGCATAGTCCAGCCGCAATTTCGATTTGACCGGCCCCTTCGGGGCCGGTTTTTTCTTGCCGCCAGGTCGCCCGCGTTTAAAACAATAACGGCATCGACCAATACATCCCGGGAATACAGACAATGACTGATACCGCGACCATTCACGCGCCGCTGGACATGCGCGAACACCTGCGGCGCCTGGACGAGAAAGGCCTCGTCACACGTATAGATCGCCCAATCAATAAGGACACCCAGCTCCACCCACTGGCGCGCTGGCAATTTGTTGGTGGTTTACCAGAAACCGCCCGGCGCGCCTTTCTGTTCACCAATGTCGTGGGATCGGACGGGCGCAAGTTTGACGGTCAGGTCGTGGTCGGTTCGCTGGCGGCAAACCCCGAAATATACGCAACCGGCATGGGCGTCCCTGTCGAGGAAATCGGCGATCTCTGGAATCGCGGCATTGCCAACCCGATCGAGCCCGTTGCGGTCGACAACCCTCCCTGTCAGGAGGTCGTGATTACCGGCGAGGATTTGCGCAAACCCGGCGGGGGGCTTGCTGCCCTGCCTATTCCCATTTCTTCGCCCGGATTTGATTCAGCACCCTATTTTACGGCGACCCTGTGCGTGACCAAGGACCCCGAGAACGGCATCCGCAACATGGGCACCTACCGTGCCGGCTTGAAAGCCACCGATCGGCTCGGCGTGCGCATGGCAACGCGTCTTACCGGCGCTGGCGGCTACCAGCACTGGCTGAAATACAAACAGCGTGGCGAACCAATGCCGATCGCCATCGTCCTCGGCGCGGCGCCCATCATCCAGTATACCGGGCCGCAGAAACTTGCCTTCGATACCGACGAGATGGCGATCGCCGGTGGCTTGGCCGGCGCACCCTTGCGCACCTGCAAGGCTCTGACTGTCGATCTTGAGATTCCGGCCGACGCGGAAATAGTCGTCGAAGGCCTGATCGACGTAGAACATGTCGAACCGGAAGGCCCGTTTGGTGAAAGCCACGGCTATATCGCGTTGGAAGAGTTCAACCTGTCGATGCAGGTTACTGCCATAACGACACGCACAAACCCGATCCTCACATCGATCGTCAGCCAGGTGACGCCAAGCGAATCCTCGGTCATCAAGAAGGTCGCCTACGAACCGCTTTTCATGCACCATCTGCAAAAGGTCATGGGCGTGAAAGATATCACCGGTGTCGTCATGCACGAACCGCTGTCAAACCTTCGCCCCATCATATTCCTGCAATTCCGCAACGGCGCAGTCAAAACGGAAATCTGGCGTGCGTTGCAGGGCGCAGCGACCTTGCAGGCGCAGTGCGGAAAAATCGTTATCGCGGTCAGCGAGGATATTGACCCGCACAACGCCGACGCTGTCTTCTGGTCGATGGCGTACCGTTCCGACCCGATGCAGGACATCATGATCGTCCCGCACCGCGCCCGCAGCCACGGCCCGAAGACCGATTCAACCGGCAATTCCACACTGATGATCGACGCCACGGCCAAAAGCCTGATGCCGCCGCTGGCGCTGCCGGCCAAGCAATTCATGGATGAGACCAAGGCCATATGGGAGGAGCTTGGATTGCCGGCACTGAGCCCGCAGCCGCCCTGGCATGGCGTTCATCTCGGCGACTGGGGCGATCGCTGGGAGCGATTTGCGCAGGAAGCCGTTGCCGGAAACTGGGAACGCAACGGCGAAAACTCCTTCCAGCGCCGCCAGCCTGCATCGGAGGTAACGCCGGAAACGCCGGTTCGGCGAATAGAGCCAAGGGACTAGTACAAAGCCAAAATGCAAAACGGGCGAAGCAACCGCCTTGCCCGTTTCGTTGAATACCCTGCCCGAGAACTTTACGCCTGCAACGCCTTGACGATATCTTCGACCATCTTCTTGGCGTCGGCAAAAAGCATCAGCGTGTTATCCCGGAAGAACAGCTCGTTTTCGACGCCGGCATAACCGGACCCCATGCCGCGCTTGATGAACAACACTGTCTTGGCTTTCTCCACATCAAGGATCGGCATGCCATAGATTGGCGAAGACTTGTCGGTCTTGGCGGACGGGTTGGTGACGTCGTTTGCACCGATCACGAAAGCAACATCCGTCTGGGAGAACTCGGTATTGATGTCCTCCAGTTCGAAGACTTCGTCGTAAGGCACATTGGCTTCGGCGAGCAGCACGTTCATGTGGCCGGGCATGCGGCCGGCGACCGGATGAATGGCGTAGGAAACTTCAACGCCTTCCTTCTTGAGCAGATCAGCCATTTCGCGCAACACATGCTGCGCCTGCGCCACCGCCATGCCGTAGCCGGGCACGATGATGACCTTCTGCGAATTCTGCATGATGAAGGCAGCGTCATCCGCCGAGCCGCGCTTGACCTGCCGGGTTTCGACCTCGCCGGTTCCCAGATCAGTCTCGCCGCCAAAGCCGCCAAGAATAACCGAGAAGAACGAGCGGTTCATGCCCTTGCACATAATGTACGAGAGAATTGCACCCGAAGAACCGACCAGTGAACCGGTAATGATCAGCGCCAGGTTGCCCAGGGTAAAACCGATACCCGCGGCAGCCCAGCCGGAATAGGAGTTCAACATCGAAACGACGACGGGCATGTCGGCACCACCGATCGGAATGATCAGCAGAACGCCGAGCGCCAGCGAAATGAGAACGATCAGCCAGAATACAAAGGTGCTTTCCGTCGCAGCAAACGCCACGATCATCAGCGCGAGCCAGATACCGAGCCCGATATTGATCAGATGCCGCTGCGGCAACATGATCGGCCGGCCCGACATGCGTCCGTCGAGCTTGGCAAAGGCGATGATCGAGCCGGTAAATGTGATCGCACCGATCGCCGCGCCGAGCGACATTTCCACCAGGCTCGCCCCGTGGATATGACCAGGGGTGCCGATTCCGAAAGCCTTCGGCGCGTATAGAGCGCCGGCCGCGACCAGCACCGCCGCCAGGCCTACCAGGGCGTGGAAGAACGCAACCAGCTGCGGCATGTCGGTCATAGCGACCGTGCGGGCGCGCCAAGCGCCAATGGATCCGCCAATCGCGATACCGGCGATTATCAAGATCCAGCTCAGGAAGCCTGAAGGCCAGGCATAGAGCAGCGTCGTGACGATCGCGATCGCCATGCCGATCATGCCGTAGAGATTACCCTGCCGCGATGTCGAAGGTGACGACAGCCCGCGTAGAGACATGATGAACAATACGCCCGCAACGAGATACAGGATGGCGGCAATATTCGCACTCATGGCTCGTCACCCTTTCTTCTTGTACATCGCGAGCATGCGCTCGGTGACGAGAAATCCGCCAAATATGTTCACACATGCAAGGATCAGCGCGACAAATCCAAATGCCTTTGCCATGCCTGCGCCCGATCCTGTCGCACCGGAGTCAACACCGACAGACAATAGCGCGCCAACCACAATAACCGAGGAAATCGCATTGGTGACCGACATCAGCGGTGTGTGCAGGGCCGGTGTCACCGACCAGACAACGTAATAGCCAACGAAAATCGCCAATACGAAAAGCGAAAACCGGAACACGAACGGGTCGATCGCTCCGTCGCTTGCCGCCGCGGCGGCTGCGCCGGCAGCGTCTCCGGCCGCCCCGCCCAGTTTGTCGGCATAGGATTTCGCGGCTTGCGTCACCGCGTCAATGAAAGCTTTTGTTGCTGCCTCGTTAGCCATCGATCAGCCTCTCTTCGAATGCATCAGGATTCGGCTTTGAAATTGGGATGAACGACCGCACCCTCGCGGGTCAGCAAGGTCGCGGCAACCAGTTCATCCTCCCAATCGACAGTCAGTTCTTTTTTCTCGGCGTCGATCATGGTTTCCAGAAACGCGAACAGGTTCTTTGCATAGAGGCTCGAAGCGGTCGCCGCGAGCCTGCCCGGCACGTTCAGGTGGCCGACGATCTTCACGCCATTGTCGGTCACGACGACTTCACCCGGCTTGGCCATTTCGCAATTGCCGCCGCGCTCGACCGCAAGATCGACGATAACCGATCCGGGCCGCATCGATTTGACCATATCCGCCGAAATCAGCTTTGGCGCCGGCCGCCCGGGGATCAGCGCTGTCGTTATGACGATGTCCTGCTTTGCGATATGCGAAGCGGTAAGCTCCGCCTGTTTCGCCTGATATTCCGCCGACATCTCCTTGGCGTAACCGCCAGCGGTCTGCGCCTGCTGAAACTCTTCATCCTCAACGGCGAGGAATTTCGCACCCAGCGACTCAACCTGTTCCTTGGTCGCAGGCCGCACGTCCGTAGCGGTGACGACGCCGCCCATGCGCCGCGCCGTTGCAATTGCCTGGAGGCCGGCAACACCCACACCCATGATGAAGATGCGCGCAGCCGGAACCGTACCGGCAGCCGTCATCATCATGGGAAGGGCGCGACCATACTCGCCCGCACCGTCAACCACGGCCCGGTAGCCGGCCAGATTGGCTTGCGAGGACAGTACGTCCATGGTCTGCGCGCGGGTGATCCGCGGCATGAATTCCATCGCGAAGGCGCTGACATTGGCGCCGGCCAATTCCTTCAGCGCCGCCTCATTGCCGTAGGGATCCATGATCGCCAGGACGATCGCACCCGGTTTCGCGCCGGAAACGGAAGCCGCATCCGGGCGGCGCACCCGCAAAATAATATCGGCGTCCTTGACTGTTTCGGCTGCGCTGGCGGCGATCTTCGCGCCCGCGGCCTCAAAATCCGCATCGGTTACGCCGGACGCTTCCCCTGCCCCTTTTTGAACGACAAACTCCGCGCCGAGGTTGATCAGCCGTTTGACGGTCTCGGGCGTCGCCGCGACCCGCGATTCATTACCATCAGTCTCGGAAGGTACTGCAATAAGCATAGGCAACTCCGGTGCAGCTCGGCAGCCGCGCGCCAGCAGGCGCTACGGCCTCTGGACGCCTCCACATAGCGGCAGAAATTACAGAAGGAAATAGGCCATCAAAATCAGCAGAATGGCGCATCCAATGATTGTCCATTTGGTAAGAAACACGAACAGTGCGAACGTCTTTTCGTGTTCTGGATAATCCATGTCCGGATGGCCAGCTTGGGAAACCTGATTGTCAGCCATTTTACCCTCTAGTTCGCAACAATTTTACTAGCTTTAACCGAATTGGCAACGCCGGGCAACGCTGTTGCGGGCCCAAAGCGCCGTGCCCGATGTGGCTCAGGACCGAACCTGAACCGACACCGCTCCCGGTTAGCGGATCAGTCTGCTGCCGGTTTGATATTGAGCAATCTCTCGGCATTTCCGTGGGCAAACTTCTCCCGGTCCGCCGGTGACAAATCGATCTTGTCGAAGAATTCGCGCGCCCAGTCGTTGCGGCTGTAGGGATAGTCGACAGAGAACATGAGCTTGTCAATACCGAAGACCTGCAACAGCATGTTGAAGGCCGGAACACTGTAAAACCCGGCTGTCGTGATGTGCAGCTGGTCGTGCATCATCTGGGTTACCGTGCGTTGCAGGAATTTCGGCGTCAGTGAGGTCATCTGCTCATCGAACCGGGTCATCATCGCCGGCAGCCCTTCACCCTGGTGGCCGACAACAACCTGCAGTTTGGGATGCTTGTCGAGTGCCCCGCTGAGGCACAGGCGAAGAATGTGGACGGCGACTTCGGCATGCCAGCCATATCCGGCGCGGGACAGAATGAACGGCATCGGGCCCTGCAGATTGCTGTAATAGGTTTCCCGTATGGAAGCTGGCGGAATGCCCGGGTGTACATAGAGCGGCACGCCGAGCGCCTCGCACCGTTCCAGCACTGGTTCAAAGCGCGGATCATCAAGGAACACGTCGTCAATCGTGCCGTTGACCATCATGCCGCGAAACCCGAGCTTGTTGACGCAACGGTCCAGCTCATCGGCGGCTTTTTCCGGATCGGCCAGCGGCAAGTGCGCAAACCCGGCAAACCGGTCCGGGGTCTTTGCGATATGGTCAGCAAGAAAATCGTTCGTTTCGCGCGCCCACGAAACGCTCTCGGCCGCTGTCAGCAATTCCGACCCGGGACCTGAACTCGAAAGTACCTGCATCGAAATGCCGGAGTCATTCATATACCCGAGCCGCCGCTCGCCCATCTCGATCAGATTGGCTTCAATTTCTGGACGCATCGACGGCTTGGCGGGATCGGGAAATCCCCGCTTGATCACAACGTCCGCTGGAATTCGCTTCATAAGCGACTCGACGGCGTAATGTTCTTCCAATGCTATCAGGCGCATGTTTCCCCCTGTCCGATTTGGCGGCCCTATTGCCGTGAATTGACCCGGCTTAAAGCATGGAACCGGGCCGCGCGCCAGTGGGCGGCGAGGCGCAGCAAGGACAAGTCGCAATGCCTCTAGTGTGCGCTCGCCGCTGGATCACCAGCCGGGCGCACCCGGCGGCGTCGGAACGTCCGCTTGCCCCAGACCCAAAGCCCCGACGTGAGGAGAAAGATGAACGCCAGCGACAAGATGACGTTCATGACACCGCCCCAGATGCCCAAAAAATCACCCTGGTGGAAAATCCGGGGCAAATTGGGCGGCAACGGCTTGAGACCCGCGGAAGTCGGACGATACAGCGCCTGCGATGCCCCGGTGTTGATCATAACCATCTGCCTTGGCCCCCGGCGGCGAATGTATACGATGGTCGAGGGGTCGTACTGCCTGGCCGTCATCCGCAAAACCTCGAGCACCGGCATGGGTTTGCTGCGCGGCGCAGGTGCAGCCAGGGTGATACGATACGTCATCAGCAAGCCCGTAAACGGGCTCAAGATGAGCAACGGCAGCAGACCCCACGCCGTGACCTTGTGCCAGCCGGACAGTCTATTGCTCCAGCGCGGCCAGCCCATCAGCATGCCTAGCAGCATGGAGACGATCATCGCCGCCGTCGACAACGGGACCAGCCAATCCAGATCGTAGACGAAATGCTCGTGCAACGGCCGCGCAAACCGCACCCAGCTGTCAAACCAGTGACGCCGGCCGGTCAATTCGCCAGTCTTCAAATCGACCGCCATGCGATCGCGCCGGCTGCTGCCCAGGATCGCCATCGTTCCATTGGAATGATTGAATATGACGCCGCGCGCTTTGCCCTGCGGATCGTATCTGGCGAGGTGCCTCTCGATCTCGGTCAGCGTCAACGACGCCGGCTTGATCCCGAGCGATTGCTTGATCGGACTGAAGGAAAGGATAAAGCCGGTGACTATGATGGTCGCCAGCGGTATCGCCAGTATCAGGGCAGTCCAGCGATGCAGGCGCAGCAAGAGGGCCTGGGCGGTTGGATTTCTCATCGGCAATAGCTCTGCGGAAATGCGGAAATACAAATCTGCCCCACGGCAACATCATCCGCCGAACGGGAGGGTAAGACCGCTGTTGCTGCAACGGCAACTTACAACTTGGTAATTTTGGATGGGTATCCCGGGAACCGATAGCAACCCGCAAGACTGCCTACCGAGCCGGAACAGCTGCCGAACCAGCGATCGGCGTAGCCGTGCTCTCCTCACCCGTCTGTTTCACGGCCCTGACGCCAGAACTGGCTGCGCCCGCCCCGGCGGAGACCACCTTGCTGGCTCCGCTGATCGCCATTGATCCTGCCGAGGTGGCCACACCAACGGTTGTCGTCGCAACGCTGACCGTCGCGGAAGTCAACGCCGCGCCGGTAGCAACAAGGCCGCAACCGGCATGAGCCAGACTTGCGGCCAGTACCGACGCGCAACAAAACATGCGATGAGGAAGGAAAGACATCGCTTTAGATTGCGCCAAATTTCTTACTGTAACGTTGCAAATTGACCAGCGATTAGGCTAAGCACATGCCACCTTGTGCAGCCCATACTGCCTTCAACGGCCAGGTTGCGGCCAATCGCCAAACTCAGCAAAACATTCTCATGACCAAACCCGATCCCGTAAGCCAGCGCCGGACATTTGCCATCATCTCCCACCCGGACGCCGGCAAAACGACCTTGACAGAAAAACTGCTGCTGTTTGGCGGCGCCATTCAGCTTGCCGGCGAGGTGCGGGCCAAGGCGAACCGGCGGCAAACGCGGTCCGACTGGATGAACATCGA
>CAZTMN010000078.1:0-18212 GCA_964615275.1 uncultured Beijerinckia sp.
GCCTGGACTTGATCGCGTGCCAATGAAGGGAAGCTGGTAAGTCCTGCAATGAGTTCCGATTCGGCTTCCGCTTCGCGCACCCGCGCATCCCTTGTCGCATTCCAATACCGTGACTTCCGTTACTGGGCCGCGTGGCGCTTCACCCACGGCCTTGCCTATCAAATGAAGAATGTCGCAATAGGCTGGTACATATACGACTTGACCGGCAGTGCGCTGTTGCTCGGACTTGCCGGTCTCGTCACTTTCCTGCCCTCGGTCGTTTTGGCGCTGATAACCGGACATGTTGTCGATTCCTACGATCGGAAATGGATTACCGGCCTGGCCAGCGGCCTGAGCGCCGTGGCGATTGCTGCAATCATCGCCGGGCTGGTGACCGGTGGCGCGCCGGTATGGTTGATCTATCTAGCGACTTTCCTGACAGGCATCTCGCGCGCCTTTTCAGGGCCTGCCTCCCAGGCGATCACGCCCAACCTCGTGCCGCGTGAACATTTCGCCAATGCGGTAACGTGGTTTTCTTCCACCTGGCAGGTTTCGACAATCATCGGCCCGGCGATTGGCGGGATATTGTACGGCGGATTGTTCTTTACCGGCGGGCCCCTGGTTGCGTTCTCCGGTACTTTTGTCGTCACGCTCATCAGCGTGTTTTGTGTTCTGGCCCTGCGGACCAATCTCAAGCCGAACACCGAAGGGCGCGGACCGATCACCCTGGCGACGCTGACGGCAGGCCTTACGTTTATGTGGCAGCGACAGGTGATATTCGGCGCGATCGCGCTTGATCTTGTCGCGGTTTTGTTTGGCGGGGTCGCTGGTCTCTTGCCAATCGTCGCCAAGGACATCCTGCAAGTCGGCCCGGAAGGTTTGGGATTGTTGCGTTCTGCACCGGCAGTTGGCGCGATCGCAATGGCGACCTTGATCGCGTGGTATCCGATTCAATCGCGTGCCGGGGCGAAGATGCTGGTTGCAGTCGCGTTGTTCGGTTTGGCGATCATCGTTTTTGGTCTCTCAACCAGTCTTTACCTCTCGCTTGCTGCGATGGCGTTGATGGGAGCCGCCGACATGGTGTCGGTCGTAACTCGCCACACGATGGTGCAAAGCGACACGCCCGACGAAATGCGCGGCCGCGTCTCTGCGGTCAATTCCATCTTTATCGGCGCATCGTCCGATCTTGGGGATTTCCGCGCCGGCACAATGGCGGCCGTCATCGGCGCTGTGCCCGCAATCATCTTCGGCGGCGCCATGACTTTCGGACTTGCCTGCCTGTGGGGATGGTTCTTTCCGGCCCTGGCGAAACGCGACAAGCTGGTGGAGTGAAGAACAAGACGCCTGCCGCATCGGGCAGGCGTTTACGATATATTGTGGGCTTCGCCTATTTCTTCTTCTTTTTCTTTGGCGCAAGACCACCTAGGGTCTTCTTCCAATAGGCGACATGTGGCGAGGGCGTGTTGATGATCTTGTTCATCCGCGCCGACACCTTGTCCGCATTGGCGAGTGTTGCGGCAAAACCGAACGTCTTTTTCTGCGCCGCGACATAGGCCTTGTCGGCAATCATGGCAGCAACGCCTTTGCGCAGATCAGCGGTTGCAGCCTTGTCCATGCCCGGAGGGCCCATCAGGAAGGTTGTCGCCAGAGAGAAAACATCCGCCCAATAGTTGAACCGGTCCCATTCAGCGCCGCTCGGGTCCTTGCCGTGGACCTGTTTGTAGACCTCGAGAAACGTCGGAATCGAGCCGGTGTTGGGCGATTTTATCCATTTCCCGTCATCATCCTTTACCGGGAAATACCACAGCAATTTGCCAATGCCCTTCTTTACGAGCGTTGGCTCGACGCTCGCCCGGATACCCTGCAGCGATGTCGCGGAGATGTTCGCTTCACCTGAAGTAACAGCCTTCACCATTTTCGACGTGCCGCGATAGCCTGAGACGAAGCGATATTTCACACCAAGCAGGTTCATCGATGCGACCGACCAGATTGCCAGGGACGAGGTTGGACGCAGACCCGCAAACACCAGCTTTGGCGCCTTCATGATGTCGGCGGGTTTCTTCAAACCTCCGGGCACCATGTCGGTTCGGCCGTAAATGACCGAAGGCGCGGTCTTGAATGGCGCAAGAATGGTGAACTTGGCGTAGTCGAAACGCACGCCGGGCCGTTTGAGCAATTGTCCCTGGATGGCGTTCGGGGCATAGAGCAGGGTTTGCCCATCCGGCTTGGCTTTTTCATAGACGAAATTGTGCGCACGAATGCCGCCGCCGCCTGGCATGTTGCGGACGATGATTTTCGGATTGCCGGCAACATGTTTGGTAAGATGCGATGCGATCAACCGTGCCGCCGTATCGGTGCCACCGCCGGCGGAATAGCCGACAATAATGCTGATGGTTTTGCCTTTCAACGCCTGAGCATAGGCGGGCGCTGTCGCGAAAACCATCGCTCCTGCGGCAACAATTGCGACCGGGATCGCCGGTGGGTGAATTCGTTTTAGAATTGGGTCTCTCACTTGATCCATGATCTGCCTCCCTGGGTATCCGTCTGGCGGATTTCGCAGCCTAATTATTGCCAAGCTGATTTATGGAGCAAGGCAGCGGCGCTGCCCTGAATTGTGGGAAACGGTGCACCGAGAGTCAACGGATCCGCCCAACCGGAAAGCTACTAGCGGCGAAAAACCAAGTTCCGGCGCGACAATCTACTGGCTTTTCGACTGTGGCTGGAATGATTAAGTTGCGCGCTGCGATTGCCTTTCAAAGCAACAACGTGGGTTCTGGGGAAGTTTATGGACACCTGTGACGCGATCATCATTGGCGCCGGGCCGGCCGGGCTTGTGTGCGCCATGCATCTGGCCAAGGCCGGCCTGACGGCCAGGGTGCTCGAGGCCGAGGCGGAAATTCCCGGTACCCTGCGCGGTTCGACCTTTCATCCATCGTCCTTGCAGATGCTCGAAGAGGCATTTGGCGCCGCAACGCCATTGATAGAACAGGGCCTGGTGGCGCCAACTGTTCAATACCGCCGCCACGGCATCGGCAAGATCGCCGAGTTTGACTTCGCCGATATAGAGGATTTGACAACTCATCCGTTCCGCGTGCAGGCAGAGCAGTACAAGCTTTGTTACATATTGCGCGACATGCTTGGCGAATATCCCAATGTCGATATCCTTTACAATGCAAAGGCCACGAGCGTGCGTCAGGACGAAACCAGCGCAACCGTGATCGTCAACGACGGCGAGCGCGAGTTCACCGGCCGCTACGTCGTCGGTGCTGATGGGGCCAATTCCATCGTCCGCCGCACGCTGGATATTCCTTTCGAAGGCTTCACCTGGCCGGAGCGGTTTCTGGTGGTCACAACGCCGTTCCCGTTCAAAACCGTTTTTCCAGACTTGTCGTCGGTCAGTTACGTCGCCGATCCGGACGAATGGTACTTTCTGCTTGAAATTCCCGGTGGCTTCTGGCGCGTCATGCTTCCGGTCGGACAAGACGAACGCGATGAAGACATATTGTCCGATGCAACGGTTCAGGCGCGAATGGCGCGGGTGCATGATCATGGCAACCCGTATGAAGTCGTTCACAAGACGCTATACAATGTGCATCAACGGGTTGCGGACACCTATCGCGTCGGGCGGCTTATTCTCACCGGCGATGCAGCCCATATCAATAACCCACTCGGCGGGATGGGAATGAACGGGGGCATCCATGATTCCTTCAATCTTGCCGAAAAGCTGGTCCCGGTGCTGAAGGGGGAGGCAGGCGCGGACTTGCTCGACCGTTACAGCGAGGAACGGCGTGGTGTGGCGATGACCTACGTGCAGAAATACTCTATCCAGAACAAGAGGGACCTGGAGTCAGCGACCGCCGCGGACCGGGAAGCGTTCGATACCCGGTTGCAGGAGGCAAGCAATGATTTGACCAAGCGGCGCGAACTTCTGCTGCGATTGTCGATGCTGGCCAGCCTGAATGTCCAGCCCTAGCACAACGCGAAATCACGGATATCCGTTTTCTACTCGATGTTCCAGTTTCTGGAATTCGATTGCAATGCTGGCGCCCCTCAGCCTCGCCACAACTGATTTGAGAACTTCGAAACGACTTCATCAAGGTCATTGTCAGCGGTAGTTACGTCAATCGGCCTGACGTTGAAGGCGGCCGGATGGAGCGGCAGATCGGGTTCCTTGCCGCCGGCAAGGTCCTTTGCCAGCCGCAATAATTTGCGCCGCGCCGCAATTACTGCAACGTCCGATGATCCCAGATGTTCGTGAGACCGGTCGGCGATTGATCCCATCGCCTCGACCAATGCGCGGTCCTGGTTGTTGATACCGGGAATCCCGGTGGCGTGTCCTCGCTTTCGCGCGGCAATGTCTTTCAGGTAATTGTTATCCCGGTTTACGACCGGCGTGAAAGTACCTGGTATGAGTTCCGGCGCGGCGCCCATGCCGCTTTCCAGATATTCGATGTCCGCGCGGGTCATCGGCGCCTCGGGGTTGAACGATGTCCCGAAAACATAGGTGTTCGCGTCGTCGATCGGGATATAGGCGCGTGACGAAATCGGAAAAATCGCGTGTGGTATGATGGAATTGCTCGGCAATATCCATTGCGTCAGACGCCAGTTGCTCCGGCCATCGCCGAGCTCCCTTTGCGAGCCGTAGTAATAGCCATACACGGTGTCGCGTACATCGAGCCGGGGCATGCCATCGGCGGCCCAGTTGGTGACGGAACCTTTCAGGCCAGGCGACAGGGGCGCGTTGTCGTCAACCTTGTGCAGGAAGCTCGTGTGACAGGTATCGAGCTCGCCCTCCAGACCCTGCATGTAGTTTGCATGGTAATGCCATTTGCGCTGCCAGCGGTGTTCTGGCGCAAGTAGCGCCCATTCAAACTCCGGGAGCGGCGGCTTGCGATCCGGCGGCCCCATGTAGAACCAGATGTACCCGCCCCATTCCGCCGCGGCATAGGACTTGATTTTGATCTTGTGTTTGAAATCGGTTTCCGGCCGCTCGTTCGGCATGTCGATACAATTGCCATCGGCATCGAATTTCCAGCCATGGTAGACGCAGCGCAATCCGCACTCGGCGTTGAGGCCGAACGACAGCGGAGCGCGCCGGTGCGGACAGTATTCGTCGAGCACCGCAATGCGCCCGCTTGTGTCCCGGAAGGCGACAAGGTCTTCGCCCAGCAAGCGGATTTTAACCGGCTCGCAATCGGGTTCGGGCAATTCGTCCGGCATCATGGCCGGAACCCAGAAGCGGCGGAACAATTCGCCCATCGGCGTTCCCGGCCCGACGCGACAGAGGATCTCATTGTCTTCCGGTTTCAGCATGGATCTATGTCCTCGCGGAATTCTGAACTGTCGCCCTGTTTATGCAGCTGACACACTTGTTCGTGCAAGTATACACAATTCAAAAGTTCATCGAAAAGCCGAAGCGTTCCGTATCGCTTGGTAGAAATGTCAATGTCGCGCGAGCAAAAATCCGCCTTGCCCGCAAAGGTTCGCTATCAGCTTTGCCTGAAATAATTTGTCGCTTGCACCAGGCTTGCAATAATGCCCGGTTCGCTGGTTGCGTGTCCGGCGTCCGGGACGATGTCGAGTTTGCAATCGCGCCAGATCGCGCACAGCTCGTGCGCTGTGCGTGCCGGCGTGATGACGTCGTATCGGCCTTGCACGGCGATCCCCGGAATGCCGGACAGGCGCGTAGCATTGTCCAGCAATTGCCCGTCTCTCAGGAACGATCCGTTGGCGAAATAGTGCGCCTCGATCCGCGCAAGCGCCAGCTCGCCCGGGGTCGGCGCGAAGCTGCGAATCGTGCGTGGCTTCATCGTGAGCAAGGCGCTCTCCCAGGCGCACCAGGTACGTGCGGCCGCGCGTTGAACTTCGATGTCCGGATCCATCAAGCGGCGGTGATATGCAGCGACAAGATCGCCGCGCTCGTCCTGGGGTACGGCCCCGATGAACTTTTGCCATTCCTCCGGGAATAGCGCCGAGGCCCCGAATTTATAGAGCCAATCGACCTCTTCCTGCCGGGCGCTAAACGTTCCGCGCAATACAATCGCAGAGGTCTGCGCCGGAAACGTCTCCGCATAGGCCAGCGCCAGGGCCGCGCCCCAGGAACCTCCGAGAATGAGCCAGCTTTCAACCTGCAGGTGCCGGCGCAGTAATTCCATGTCCGCGACAAGGTGCGCCGTCGTATTGTTTTCAATTGATGCCTTTGGACGGGAGCGTCCGGAGCCGCGCTGGTCGAAGAGAATGATACGGTAATGCGCCGGATCGAACAACCGGCGATGGTCCGGCTGACACGAGCCGCCGGGTCCGCCATGCAGGAATACGGCTGGTGCGCCGTCCGGGTTGCCGCACATTTCCCAATATATTTCGTGTCCGTCGCCAACCGGCAGCATGCCGGTCTTGAACGGCGATACCGCCGGATAAAGGCCGCCGTGCGGCTGCTGCGCGGGAGTATCCGGATTCACGCCAGCACCTTGGCTTCGCTGCGGCCCAGCGCGGCGCTAGTTGGAAAGACAAGGGATTTGATAACGACCGGAACTGCACCGGATGTTTCCAGCATCGCACCTATGTCTATAAAATCGAATTCCTTCAGGATAATGCCATCGATCGACACGACGGGATTCTCGAGCTTCTGTTCTTCTTTGGCGTGTATCCCGATCAGGCCGCCGATATCGCCATCGCCGACCAATATCAGAGGGAACCTATTGGCCAGCTGTTTGTCCAGGCCACGGCGGACGCCGGTGCAAAAATCATCCAGCCGCCGGAACATGGCCGAACCTCCCCAGCGGTAGCACAGGGCAACGGCCTGCTCCCCCTCGTGCAAATCAAGTCTGCGCAGCGCTGTCTGCACGCTTTCCGCAATGGCATCAACATCGAGGTCGTCGGCCTCAAGGGGTGCGTCGGCTACAACGACGGGAACATTGCGAAGCGGCAACGTGTCGAGCGGCGACACGAAAATGGTGGAGCCGGATACCTGAATTGTGTATTGCGATGCGCCCACGACGGTTGCGCGGATACCCTCTTCGGGCTTTTCAACCCGCACACCCCATGCTTCGATTCGTTTACGCATGGCTTTGGCAAGCGATGGGCCCAAGTCGCCGAAACCCTTCTCCTGCAGGTTGTAAACATATTCCGACACGCCGCCGGAAAAGGTTATGGCGTCCGGCTTGCGGGCGTTGCTCATCGCATCCAGGCGCAACAGGCCGGACGTTTCATCTGAAAGCGACGGGCTGGAAATGGCTTCAAACAGGCGGTCTGCCATCTGCTCCACCATTGCCTGTTGCTGCTCTGCGCTGATTGTTCCGCCCAGTTCTAGCGAAAATCCGGCCTCCCTGGCGAATTGTTTCCCGGCTTCCTCGACGCGCTCGACGCGGCCTTCGGGGTCAAACGAGACGATGCGTGCACCAACGTCGATGGCGGTCATTTCCTTGACCTCGCCATCTTCGCAGACAGCGATCTTGGAAGTCCCGCCACCAATGTCGATATTCATCACGCGGCACTTCTCGCGGATAGAGCGCGCCGCCGCGCCCGAGCCGAAGGCTGCGAGCGTGGTTTCAAGCCCATCGCCAGCGGATACTGATACGAATTTGCCGGCCTGCGCAGCGAACAGATCACCGATGGCGCGGGAATTGGCGCGCCGGACGGCAACGCCGGTCAGGATGAGGGCGCCTGTATCGATTGCGCTCGGATCAAGGCCCGCCAGGTCGTATTGCCGATCTATGAATGCGCCCAATCTTTCCGCGTCGATCGTCATGTCGCCTGCGTAGGGCGTCAACAGGACATCGCTCTCGTGAAAGACCTCGCGCTCGGAGACGATATAGCGGTTGTCCAGGCGTTCCAGCACCAGCCGTGAAAAGACAAGGTGGGACGTGGAGGAGCCGATGTCCACGCCCACAGAGACGAGACGGATTTCGTCTTCTTCCTCGAGCGACCGGCGGACGTTGGAAAAAAATACCCGACCGCCCTGGGTTCCATCCGTCATGACTGTGCGTCCCCTACCAAGGATAATTGCAACTGTTGCAGCTATTCCCACGCAGCGCCGCTCTTGTCCAGAGCCAGGTGAGAATCCCTGTCAAAGTCGGGGCAATAAGAAAGCGCTCCCCTTGGGAAGCGCTTTCTGGTTTGTGATCTGATGGTGCTCGGTATTCGCGAGGCGCTCAGTTGACCAGCCGCAGTTTTGCAAGGTTGGTTCCGATCTTGCCAAATACCGTTTCCAGGGAACTGGTATTTGCAGCCGTAAAGGCGTTGCCGGGAGTGGACGCGCAATCCTCCAGCAGCTTTAGAGTGTCCTTGTCAGTCACCAGGAAGGCGATGGTGTAGATGGTTATGCCGGCTTTCTTCGCGGCTTTGCATGCGGCCAGGGTCATCGCGTTGGCGTCCTTGGTGCTGGAGCCGTCATGGGTCATGCCATCCTGCGACCTCGTATTCATGCCATCGGTCATGACAACCATCGTCTTGACCGCGCCGGAAGCCTTGCTGTTGCTGGCCTCGGTGAACGGTGTGTCCGGTGACAAAACGCGCCAGCCCCACATGATTCCCGCCGGCATATAGGTCGATCCACTGGCGTTCATGCTCTCAATCGTGCTCTTCAGCTGACCGTAATTGTTGGTCAATTGCTGCAACGGTTTCGTGCACTTTTCATTCGGCAGCGCCAGTATCGGATTGGACGCATCTGCCTTGTCCACCAGGTTGTTCGGCGCGCTACGGGATCCGACACAGCCGTGCCAAGTATAGTTCTTCTTCTCGGTCTTACACACCTTCTTGTCCGGACCGTAGACCTTCTTGCAGACCTTCTTGTTTTCGGTCACCCAGTAGGATTGACCCTTTTCACAAACTTCTTTGGTGTATTTCTTTTTTCTGCCATCGACGGTCTTGTAATATACCTTTGTATAGCACTTGCCGGACTTGTATTTTTTGACTTTCACTTTTTCAGTCCAGCATTTTTTCGATTTTACCTGCTTTTTCAATTTGCAGGTTTCATGCTTTTCCGTGCGATCAACCGCACCGGACAGCCAGGTCTGGTGACGGTTCGGCATACCAATGTTGACATATTGACCGAATGGAACAATGCCAATCTTGGTTGTGCTCTTGCCCTTTGAGGCGCCTTTGACGATATCGATGAACTTGTTGGAGGCTTTCTTCAGGGCGTTGATACGGTCGCCATACATCGAGCCGGTATTGTCGAGAACCCGGACGATCTCGGACTGGAATTTATCCATGCCTGCGGTTGCAGTTGATGTTACGCCCACGGACATCTCGTCGTGGCCGATTGCTGACATCATTACAGTCGGCACGGAGGCCTTGACTTTGATTGTCCAGTTACCCTCAGCATCCTTGGATGCGTCAAATTCAACGTCCTTCACCCCGGACATCCTTTTGGTAAAGGATTTGAGATACTTCTGCGCATTGGCTTTCGCCAAAGTGACATTGTCTGAATGACGGGCTGCGACCAGGCTCGCGGCGTCGGCGGCCAGCTGCAGGTCAGCGCGTGCGCTGACCGCGCGCCCGTAATCGATCGCCAGGCCGGACATCGCGATAACGCTCAATATACCGAGAGAGAACGGAACAGCGACCGAGCCGCGCTTTTCCGGCAGGAAGGATTGAATTAGCTTTGGTCCGTTCGGGGACATCGGACTTCTCCTGGAAAACACCACTTCAGATGCGTTACCCTACGCCGGTGCGCCTTAATAAATTTGTATTCAATTAGTCGACGAACCACTTCGATGGATTAGGGATATTTCGTAAACAGCAATTAGAGAATAAGCGGGAGACTTTATTAAATAGCGTTGAAACAAATTTCCTGACGTCAAGCAGCAGCAGTTTTCCAAGGAAAAACAGCTATTACCGGCGCCGGTAATTTTCAGCCGGAAGTCATCCGCCGTACTAGGAAACGGCGGTGCTGGCCGGCAATCCTAAAATGCCGCCGGTTCTGGTGAAAATTTGTTTACCTTGCGTGGAATGAAGGCGCGGAGATATCGTCAATTCACGAATGCTTGTTGTTCGAATGTCATCTCGAGTTGCCTGGAATTTCGTCCCAAGCACGGCAGCGGCGATACTAGTTGTGTATCAATGGCACGCGATGCCACAGGCCAGGTAGGAGCGCTCGATAGCTTGGATGCTGACAACGACGGATGACTCTGTGGCCCGCGGTTTAAACGCCGCCCGTTCCAAGGCAGGAACTCGGAGCGTTAACCCGGCGCATTGTTTTACGCCGGCCTTATTTGTCTGAGATACCGCGCGCGATTAACCGCTGCCACGCGTTCCGTCTTCTATCGCAACGCACCCTATCGCCAGGATTGCGCGGACCGGTTGTTAAATCACCGTATCGCGCTTTGCTGTGGCGTCATTCTCGTTTGGCTTGACATACCACGCCGGGTCCATGCGGCACTCCACGTCGTTTGTCCGCAGGGTTTCTTCGAACTCGGTGCGCAGATGAGGATCTTCCATCCAGTAGGGGATGGCGGTGCCGCCCTTGTCGAGGTCGATAGCGGTATAATCGGTATGCTTTTGCCCCGGCGCGCCTGGATCGCGTCCCGGGTTGTGCGGTCCGAACCAGGCGGTAAGGCGGAAATCGTCCTTCGATACGGAAAAATGCTGGTGGAACCATTGCGCGCCGCCGGGAGCCGCCGTGACCAGACCGAACGGGCCATAGTCGAGCCGGCGTACTTCGTCCGCATGGCCGTTCTTCCACGGATTGGGGCCACAGCGTTCCGGCCATGAATAGGTATAGCCCTTGCCCTTCAGGCAGATCAGCACGGCGGCTGACGTATGGGCATGACCCTTGGAATAGCGCCCGTTCTCGTGTTGGCCGATCCAGTAATAGAACTGGTTGTTGGTCATGAACGGCTCGACCCGCCGGTACCCGACCGATCGGCGGTTGTCGAGCGGCAGGTCGCAGTTGACGATGTCGGGAATGAAATTGGTCCGCCGCATCGCCAGGCCGCGCACCGGGTCGGGCTCTATCTCGTCCTTCGGCTTGAAAAAATCGTCGGCGCCGGAAAACCGGTCGCGGAACACGTAGGGGTTGTTGAACACCGCATCGTGGTTGTTCAGCATGTTGTAGACGTTCGGGCCGGTGGTGCCGGCCAGCAGTACTGCCGGGCTGCCGGTTGCGTTGACGATCCGGTGGCGGGCGTTGATCGGGATCGAGAAAATCGAACCCTTCTGCCACTCGAATACGTGCTTTTTGATGTCGCCTTCCTGCCAAACTTCCGTCGTGCCGCGCCCTTCCGCGACCAGCATGATCTTTTCGAACATGTGCTTTTCATCGTTGAGCGCGCCACCGGCCGGCACCTCCACGACGTAGCAGCCCCACTTGGTTTCGGTGCCGTAGAGCTGGATATAGGTGCCGCGCCCGCCGAGCCGCTTCCAGTCCGCCAGCGGCAGGTTGAAAATGCTGTCGATGCCAATGCCGCGGAATACCGGAATGCCTTCGCTTTCCATGAAGGCGTCGTAAGGCGTTGGTTGCTTCTGGAATTCGCCGAAACCGGCCTTTTTCATGTGTCCTGCCGGTTCGTGCCAATGGGCCTGTTCTGGAAGGTCGTGCGGCATGGCGTCTCTCCTTGGTTCTGTCGCGACCGCAATATCGCATGTAAGCGGCCGGCACGGCGCGAAATGCTGTGATCCATCAACGTTTCGGCAGTTTATTGGGCCGAAGAGCGTCAGCTGTCAACGAAAAGGCGCGTCTGGCTACTTGTTCAGCCTGCCGGTACGGGGCAAAACGTGCCGCCGGAAGAATTGCTGGCGCGGCGGCCGGTGTTGTACGACACGGCGTTCGAATAGATGAGGCCCGCATGGAAAAAAGAATCGCCATCATCGGGGCAGGTATCGCCGGTTCAGCGCTCGCGATCGGCCTTGCCCGGCGCGGCCTCAGGCCGGTGTTGATAGAGAAGGACGCGGCCTGGACGCCGACCAGTTCCGGCATATTCATCTACGCCAACGGCTTGCGGGCGCTGGATCAGCTCGGGGTCCTCGATGGGATTAAGCGCTCCGGCTGGGTCAGTCCCGACGGCGCCAATCTTTACCTTACGCCCGCAGGACAGGAGATCGTCACGACCTGTTATCCAAGCATTGGCGGCGATCATATCCCGCCCATCGTCGGTATCCGCCGGGTGGAACTTCACCGGGTATTGA
Organism: uncultured Beijerinckia sp.; assembly: GCA_964615275.1. Lineage (GTDB taxonomy): Bacteria > Pseudomonadota > Alphaproteobacteria > Rhizobiales > Beijerinckiaceae > Terripilifer. The sequence goes on from CAZTMN010000078.1 coordinate 12,106, forward strand.
CGTCGGCGATCAAGGCGCTCGATGTCGATGTCCGTCTCGGCGTTACCGCCGATCGAATTGACGATACGCCCGGCAAGCCGGTTACACTTAGCTTGTCGGACGGCTCGCATCTGGAGTGCGATTGCCTTGTCGGCGCCGATGGCGTGCGTTCGCAACTCCGCACGCACCTGTTCGGATCAATTGAGCCAAGCTACACCGGCTTTGGCGTCTGGCGCTCGACCCATGTCAAGCCAAAGGACCTCAACGTCAAGATCATGGTCATGGGTCTGGGTATCCGCCTTGGCGTCATGCCTACCGCCGCGGACGAGCTTTATATTTTCGGTACCACCCGGGAGCCGGACAAGCCGTTTTACCCGCGCGAGGAATGGCACAATCTGATGCGCGAAAAATTCGCTGTCGTACAGGGTCCGGCACGGCAGTTTCTTGATGAACTGACCAGTCCCGATCGGGTTGTCTATACCGCTGTCGAGGAAGTGCATCTGCCACTGCCGTGGTCGAAGGGCCGGACGATCGTCATAGGCGACGCCGCCCATTCCTCGACGCCGTTCATGGGCCAGGGCGGCGCAATGGCGATCGAGGACGCCGTGGTTTTAGCTGAAATGCTGGCTGCATCAGGCGATATTCCCTCGACCTTGTTGGCTTTCGGCGAGCGCCGTTTCGAGCGTTGCAAGTTCGTCCAGGACGTCTCGCGCGGCGTTGGCGAGGCAGGCGCTATCGAAGATCTCGCCGCCACCATAGCCCGGGACAAACGGCTGAAGGAGCAGGGGCAAGTGGATGTAGACCGCTTCTACGCCCGCATGGCCGACGCGATATAGCTGGTCTGAGCCGGATTATTTCCACGGCTCGACGATGATCTTGCCGATATGGGCGTTGGCCTCCATTCGCTCGAACGCCTGGCGCACATTGGCGAATGTGTAGCGTGCGTCGATCACCGGGTCGAAATCGTGGCAGGCGACGGCGCGCAGCATCGCTTCGAACGTCTCGCGGCTGCCGCAGGTGACGCCCTGCAGCCGCACTTGCCGCATGACCGCCAGCGGCAGGTTTATATTGGCCATCGCGCCGCCAAGCACGCCGATCAGGGCGATGGTTCCACCCGGCCGGATCACCCGCAGCGATGCATCAAGCGTATCGCCGCCGCCAACATCCACGATGAGATCGAGCCGCCCCGAAGGCGATAGGCTGCGCGCCGTGCGCGCCCATTGTTCGTCGCAGCGATAATTGATCGTTGCGTCCGCGCCGAGCGCTTTCAGCTTCTCCTCCCGCGCCGGCGACGATGTTGTGGCGATCACATACGCGCCGTTCATCTTGGCAAATTGCAGCGCGAACAACGAGACGCCGCCGGTGCCTTGCACCAATACCGTTTCGCCCGGTTGTATCTGCCCGAGTGTGACTATCGCAGACCACGCGGTGATCGCAGCGCAGGGTAGGGTTGCAGCGGCTTCGAAACTCATGTGCTCCGGTATCGGCAACAGGGCGCGTTCGGGCACAATCATGTACTGCTCCAACGTGCCTTCGCGGCAGGCTCCCCCGTAGGCGAAAGTAAGTTTGGAGCTGGACGGCTCGCCCGACAGCCAGTCCGGCATCATGTGCAGGACAACCCGGTCTCCCTGTTTGATGCGCGTGCAGCCGGGACCGATTGCATCGGCAGTGCCCGCGCCATCGGAGCAGGGGACGGAGGGCAATTCCTGGCGCGGATTGTACACGCCCTGCACCAGCAGTAGGTCGCGCCGGTTGAGGCTGACAGCCTCGACGCGCAATCGCACCTCGCCCGGACCGGGTTCGCGTGTTGTCGTCTCGGCAACTTTCAGATTGTCGAGACCAAAGCCACCGTTGATGATTGCTCGCAGATGCGCCATGTCGATCACATGCCCGTAGCGGATTGTTACAACAGGATTACGTTCTCGCCGCCCGAATAGAGCCTTTCAACGAGGTCTGCCCGGCAACCAAGCACCGCGCGCTGGTTGATGTAGCCCTTGTCGGTTATTTCTCCGGCATCGACCGATGGCGGCTCAGCCATCAGTATGGCGCGCGCGGCGTAGGATGATGAACCGCCGCCTTGGGCTTTCAAATTTGCCAGCCCTTTGCGCGCCTTTGCGACGACGGCAGGGTGCGACAGAACGTCTTCCACCGGCGCGCTTTCGTCAACTCCGGCCAGCGCCCGGCAGGCCGGCAGGGCGGCGAAAACCAGAAAGCCGACATCCGCGCGGTCCTGCCCCGCCACCACTATGTCCTGTGCGATCGGGCTGAGCGCATCCACACCTTGCAGCCGCAAGGCTCCGGCGTTCACCCAGGTCCCGGAATTGAGCTTGAAGTCCTCGGACACGCGGCCATCGAAGTAAAGCCCCTTCGACGGATTGTCCGGATCGGCAAGACGCACGGCATCGCCAATTCGGTAAAAACCATCGGCATCGAAAGCCGCTTGCGTCAGATCCGGCCGTTTCCAATACCCGGGCGTGACGTTGGGACCGCGCACGCGGATTTCGTCCTTGCCGGCATTGGGACCAAGTTTCAGCTCCACGCCCGGCGGCGGTACGCCGATGTTCCCCGACTTCTCTGCCTGGAAGTGACAATCGGCCGCGAGCGGCGCCGTTTCGGTCGAGCCCCAGGCGGACGTCAGAACAACGCGCTGTCCAAGCGTGTCCTCGGCAAGCGCGTTGTAATCGTCCCAGACGTTTTGCGGCAGCGCCGCGCCCGCGTAAAACACGATTTGCAGGTTACGGAAGAAGGCATCTCGCAGATTGGCATCTTTTTTCATTTCCTGCGCCAGCAGGTCAAAGCCGCGCGGTACGTTGAAATAAACGCTCCCGGAAACATCCTTGATGTTTGCGATCGTGCGCTGGAGAATTCCCGGCGCCGGTTTGCCATTGTCGATATACATCGTACCGCCGCTTCGCAGGATCATATTGAAATTGTGGTTGGCGCCGAATGTATGGCTCCACGGCAGCCAGTCTAGGGTAACGACCGGCGTGTCGTTCAAAAAGCTCCAGATCCGGGCCTTGGCCTCCTGCGGGGCGCACAACATGCGCTGGGTATTGATGACACCCTTTGGTTCACCCGTTGAGCCGGAGGTGAACAGGATCTTTGCGATCGTGTCCGGTCCCACGCAGGCATAGGCTGCTTCGACGGCCGGCGTGTCGGTCCGGCTCTTGATCGAGGCAAAGTCCACCATCGATCCCGTGGCATTGCTTCCCGCGACGATCGTTCCACTGTGCAGGTCCTTGATGTCGCCCAGCGCCGCGGCGAATGGTCCTGCGTCGGCAACGTAGATCGCGCCGGGATCAAGCAGCTTGATGATCGATTTCAGCTTGCCATGGTCTTTCGACATCAATGAATAGGCGACGGAAATCGAGGCAACCGGTACGCCCGCATGCGAGCCCGCCAGTACGATCATCGCGTGATCGATTGAATTGTCGGACAGGATCGCGACCGGCTTTTCCTGGTTCAGTCCCTGTTCCAGCAACCAGGTTGCTATCGCTTCGACGTCGGCAAGCGCTTGCCCATAGGTCTGGTGTCGCCAGGGCGCACCGGGTTCGGGGCTTTCGCGTTCGCACAGAAAATCGCTGTCCGGCTTTTCCCTCGCCCAGCGCAGCAACCATTCGTTGACCGCGCGGGGATAGTCCGGGGCCTTGGTGTTCGAGCGCAGAATGCGCGAACCGTCGGGCTGTAGTTCAAGGGCAATATCCGGTTTCGCAAACAGGTCCGCCGGATCGCGATTGACGATCTTGTCTGCCATCGAGTTTCACCCCTTGTGATTTAGGCCCGGGGTTACCCCGGGCTCTCGAATTTTCTGCCCGGTTCGTTTCGCCGGAACGGTTCTAATACGTTTCGATATGGTAGCGCCCGTTCTCCCGCATAGTGCTGCGTATGTCTGACCATTTCAGGTTTGCACCGCGGCAGATATCATCCAGTGCCGCATCGACGCCCTGCTCCATGCCCTTCAACCCGCAGACATATATGTGTGTCGCGTCGCTCCCGAGCAGTGCCGCGAGGGTTTGGGCTTCGTTTCGCATGGCGTCCTGAACATAGGTTTTGGGCTCGCCCGGCACGCGCGAATAGCACAGGTATTTCCCGAGCAGGCTTTCGGGCACTTTTTGCAATGGCCCGAAATAGGGCAACTCTTCAGGCCGCCGCGCGCCGAAAAACAATAGCATGCGCCCCGGTGCATTGGCCATTGTGCGGCGGCGCCATTCGGTAAATCCGCGAAACGGAGCTGAACCTGTCCCGGTGCAAATCATGATGATGTTTGCGGAAGGGTCGTTCGGCATCAGGAAGGTTGCGCCGAACGGGCCCGTAACCTCAACCTTGTCGCCCTTCTTCAAATCGCAGAGATAGTTGGAACAGACGCCATGCGGTTCGCGTTTGACCGTCAGCGCCAGATTGTTGGTGTTTGGCCGTTCGCCGTGGCGAGGACTGGATATGGAATACAATCGTATCCGGTGTTTGGATCCATTGGCGTCGGTTCCCGGCGGTAGGATGCCGATGCTTTGTCCTTCGAGTACCGGGAAGTGAGTTTCGCCGAAGTCGAGAATGATGTGCCTGACATCGCTTTCGGCATCATCGGCCGTCAGCCGGTATGCGCCGGTAACGGTGGCAATTGCCGGCCGAGCGCTGTTGTACAAGTTGACGGTAGGCTTGGACGCTGTCGCTGGGGCGCGCATTCGCCCGCCTGCGCCAAGATGCGCCTCGGCCAAAAGCGCCGAGACGTCGTCTTCCATCGCTTCCAGTTTGGCATTGTCTTCGTCACCCGGCAGATCTTCCTGCGGCGGTAAATCCTCCCACGAAAATTGTTCGTCCAGCGTCCACGCGTTGGCGACAATGCGCCAGTTGTTGATTGCGCCGGTCGGGCACGGAGAAATGCAGTCCATGCAATAATTGCATTTCTCCGCATCGACGACGTAATTGTCGTTGTTATGGGTAACAGCGTCGATCGGACAGGTCTCTTCGCATGTATTGCAGCGAATGCAGATTTCCGGATCGATCAGATGTTGTTTCAAAAGACCAGCTGGCGTGTCGTCCATCATGCTCTCTCAATACAATACGAGCCGGCCCGCGCGGCCGGCTCGTGTGGATGAAAATCCGGATCTGCTATTCATGAATTTTCACGTATTCGAACTCACCCGGCTTGTTGTCAATGCCGACCCGCGGCGGGTTGATCCACTTGGCGAACTCACCCGGTTCCGATACCGGCTGCATGAGCGAGTTGAGGAAATCGCCGTCCGCGCTGGAGGGCAGATAGTCGTCCTGCACTTTGGCCCATTCGCCATCGGAAAGTAACACGCCGTTGGGCGTAGCATTTATGTCGCGGAACTCGCCGATCTTCCGGTTGAAAGCAACATGCGGCAACTCGAGACGGAAGTTGATGCCTTCCTTGTTGATGATCCTGTTCCAGCGTTCGACGCCCTTAGCGCAATCGTTGGTGTAATCGTCGCGCAGGCGCATGTTGAGCGCCGTCAGCGCCGGTTCGTCAACCAGCTTGATATCACCATCGACAAGTTTCAGCACCGGATAGGTTGAACCGGTCAGGCGGTGATCGTCATCGATCTTGGTTTCCTCGAAACGGCCTTTCAACCCGGCATTGTAGAAATTTGCCGAATTGGTCGAGATTTCCGCGCCGAACAAGTCGAGTGTCAGCGGATAATGCATGTTCAGCTTCTTCTGCACTGTCGGCAGATCGACGACGCCAAGCGCGCGCACTTTGGCGATATCGTTCGGGTCCTCGATACCGGCCTCCTTCATCGCCTGGCAGGTCCGCTCGATCGTGCGGCCAACGCCGGTCTCGCCGACGAACATGTGGTGAGCCTCTTCTGTCAGCATGAATCTGCAGGTGCGGGACAGCGGGTCGAAACCCGATTGGGCGAGACTTTCAAGCTGCATCTTGCCGTCACGATCGGTGAAGAACGTGAACATGAAGAACGACAGCCAGTCTGGTGTCTTCTCGTTGAATGCACCGAGCATGCGCGGATGGTCTGCGTCGCCGGAGCGGCGGCGTAGCAATTCCTCTGCTTCTTCGCGCCCATCACGGCCAAAATATTTGTGCAGCAGGTACACCATCGCCCACAGGTGGCGGGCTTCTTCGACGTTGACCTGGAACAGGTTGCGCATGTCGT